>CAZUMV010000021.1:0-20761 GCA_964621435.1 uncultured Thiotrichales bacterium
CCGGGATCTCAACCCCCGCGAGCGCATCTCGTAGCGCGATAGACGTGTGGGTATAAGCGCCCGGATTTATCACTATTGCCTGATACTTGTCGCGTGCAGCATGCACGATATCTATTAGTTCGCCTTCAGCGTTGTTTTGCACTGCATCCAGATGCATACCCAGATCTTCGGCAATCGCCTTGCAGGCCTCTTCAACATCTTGCAAGGTTTCGCTGCCGTAAATTTCAGGTTGGCGCGTGCCGAGCAAATTAAGATTGGGCCCATTAATTAGCAGGATATTCTTGGTAGTCATAATAATTTCCGGACTTGGATAACGAAAGCGTATTACCCACGACGACTTGAGGCAAGGACTTTGTTAGACTCGCGTATCAATTCGAGACCTTAATAGAGTAAAAGCTATGCAAAAATGGACGCCTTCAAGCTGGCGCGAATTTCCGATCAAACAGCAGCCGACTTACCCGGATCAGGCAGCACTTAAGTTGGTTGAAGATGAATTAGCAAAAATGCCCCCATTGGTATTTGCCGCGGAAGCGCGTTCCTTGCGTCGTTCTTTGGCGGATGTTGTTACCGGCAAAGGGTTTTTATTGCAGGGTGGAGATTGCGCCGAGAGTTTTGCAGAGTTTTCCGCCAATAATATTCGGGATACTTTTAAAGTGTTATTACAGATGGCGGTCGTGATGACTTTTGCTGGGCGTAAGAAAGTGGTCAAAGTGGGTCGTTTAGCCGGGCAGTTTGCCAAGCCCAGAAGTGCGGATATGGAAAAGCGTGGCAACCAAGAATTGCCCAGCTATCGTGGTGATAATGTTAATGATCTCGAATTTACCGCCGATGCGCGCGTTCCTGATCCAGAGCGGTTGTTGAAGGCCTATCATCAGTCTACTGCGACACTAAATCTTGTGCGGGCTTTTGCAAGTGGTGGTCTGGCTGATTTGCACCGCATTAGTAAATGGAATACCGGGTTTACTTCGGTTAATCCCAATCGAGAAAAGTACCAAAAGATTTCTGATGACGTGCAACAGGCATTGGCTTTTATGGAAGTTCTCGGCATCAATAGTAAAAATACCTCGGCGCTACATGAAACGAATTTTTATACATCACATGAAGCATTGCTACTTAACTATGAAGAGGCCATGACCCGTCAAGATCACCTCACGGATAAATGGTATGACACTTCTGGTCATATGTTGTGGATCGGGGAGCGAACACGTGAGCTTGATGGTGCACATGTCGAGTTTTTCCGGGGCTTGCACAATCCAATCGGCATGAAGGTCGGGCCAACTGCAGACCCAGATGATGTGTTGCGGGTTATTGACCGGCTTGATCCGAATAACGATCCTGGCCGCTTAACATTGATTATTCGTATGGGTGCGGGCGTCCTGCCAGAAAACTTACCGAAGCTGGTTCGGCCTATATTGGCGGAAGGCCGGAACGTTGTGTGGTCATGTGACCCCATGCATGGCAATACCGAAACCTCGAGCAATAACTACAAAACCCGTAACTTCGACAATATTGTGCAGGAGCTGCGCGAGTTTTTTCAGATCATGAGTGCCGAAGGTTCACATGCGGGTGGGATCCATTTGGAGATGACCGGGCAAAACGTGACCGAATGTACTGGCGGCGCCTATCAGGTATCAGAGGCAGAACTAGAGAAACGCTATCGTACCCAGTGCGATCCTCGCTTAAATGCGGATCAGGTAGTAGAGCTTGCCTTCATTGTTGCTGACTTAATGCGTGAAATTTAAGCTATTTTCGCAGTGCACTTACCCAGGCGCACAGTCCGGCAAACAGACATGCCCACGATAACCAGCTAACGCCGCGCCACAGTGGTTCGATAGGGTCGTTAACCAGCACCGCTGCACCTACTAACAATGTGCCGCCCACGATCCAGCGGGTAGCTTTTTTCTGGCCGCGTTGAATCGTTTCTACCAAGTCCACAAGTTCTTTGGTTTTCTGGTTGGTAACGATTTCACCCTTATTGGCCTTACTTAGAAAGTCATACACCAACATTGGCATATCTGGTGATTTAGCCAGAACACGAGGCAGGTTTTCCCGAATTCCTTTTGCGAGGGAACTAAGCCCAACCCGATTATCCATCCATTTTTCGATATAGGGTTGTGCAGTGTCCCAAACGTTTAGATCCGGGTAGAGGTCTCTGCCAATACCTTCAATATTGAGGAGCGTTTTTTGCAGTAAAATTAATTGTGGTTGTACTACCATCTCGAAACGATTAGCGGTCGCGAAAAGACGCATCAATAGCAATCCAACCGAGATTTCTTTTAAGGGCCGTTCAAAAATCGGTTCGCAGTCGGCACGAATCGATGCTTCAAATTCGTCGATCCTGGTGTCAGCGGGTACCCAGCCAGAATCCAGATGTAATTCAGCCACACGTCGATAATCACGCTTAAAGAAAGCGTATATATTTTGCGCCAGATAACTTTGGTCCTGATCGGTAAGGCTGCCAATGATGCCAAAATCAACGACGATAAAAGTTGGATCTGCAGGGTTCTCCTTAGATATAAAAATATTGCCTGGATGCATATCTGCGTGAAAGAAGTTATCCGTAAACACTTGAGTAAAGAAAATTTCAACACCGCGTTCGGCCAATTTCTGCAAATTTATATCGTGAGCACGTAAGGCCTTGGTATCGCCAATGGGAATACCGTAGATACGTTCCATAACAATGATATTGTTGCGCGTAAGGTCCCAATCAATAAATGGAACCTTTAAATGTTTGGTGCTAACGTTACGTTTTAGTTGCGAGGCATTAGCAGCTTCTCTGGTTAAATCCAGTTCATCAAAAATTGTTTTCTCATATTCCTCGACTACTTCCAGAGGCCGCAGGCGTTCTGCATCTTCAAGCACCCGATTAGCGATACGTGCCATGCTGTGCATAAGGTCGATGTCTTTTCGAATAGTTTTTTCAATATCGGGCCGCAATACTTTGATAACTACATGTTGACCATCTTTTCTAACCGCGGCATGTACTTGTGCAATTGATGCGGATGCCAATGGTTCTGCTTCAAAGCTTTCAAAGACTTCGTCGATAGGTTTCTCTAAAGCCTGCTCAATAATTGCTTGGGCTTGCTCGGACGGGAACGCGGGCACACTATCCTGCAGTTTGGCTAGCTCTTCGGCATATTCCATTGGTAATAAATCCCGGCGCGTCGACAATACTTGACCGAGTTTAATAAAAACCGGGCCCAAATCTTCTAACGCAAGACGGACGCGTCGTGCTTTGCTACCGGAATCGTGTTTTCTAAACCAGGACGGAGGGTATAAGTAATACAGAAACTTTAGCGGCTTAAACCACTTGATGCCGAGCATAAATTCTTCAAGGCCGTATTTTAAAACGACAAAGGCGATCTTGACCAAGCGCAAAAATTGACGGATATATTTCATCAATCGCTCTGCTTGCTTAACAGGTTGATCCTGGCTTCGAGCCGATCTACAGCGTCTCTCAGGTTTTCTACCTTATTTGAAAAACTTTCAACTTCAATTCTGGTTGGCAGAATATCCGCTTCCTCAGTCAGATACTCTGCGGTATCCATGCGTAGATTGGTACGGGTTTGTTTTAACCATACTTGTCCACTGCGCACTAGACCGCCAAGACGGTTGGCAATTAAATCGCCACTGTACTGACTGAGACGTTGCTCCCAATCAAAATCGATGCCGGACAAAATATCAGAAAACTTTTGTGCCAGGCGGAGCTCGCCGTCAATATCAATGTCGCCGCTTTTTATCGCTTCGGTGGGATTATCGCTTTGGCTGAGTTTGATTAAGCCTCCGAGCGAGCTGGTTAAAATAACGTCTGGTTCTAGGCTGTACTCATTGTCAATTTGAATTTCGCCGGCCATCGGTAAACAATAGGCCTCTATTTTTGGGGCAGTTAGAACCACCTTGATACACTTACCTTCAAGGGTTTCAAGCTCCGCTGCTTTTTCCGGGTCAAAGCCCAAATAGTGATTAATGGTGCGTTGAGCAATACGAAGAATGTTATCTTGCTCAAACATATTTCAAACCACGTAACCGCGATGTAAGGCAACCACGCCACCAGTTAAATTGTGATACTTACAATTAAAAAATCCGGCATTTTCCATCATTGTTTGAAGCGTCTTTTGATCAGGATGCATGCGAATCGACTCTGCCAGGTATTGATAACTGGATTCGTCATTAGCGATCAATTTTCCGAGTTTTGGTAAAACGTTAAAGGAATATTCATCATAAATTTTATTAAAGGTTGCATTAATGGGCTTTGAAAACTCCAAAATGAAAAGTTTACCGCCTGGCTTGATGACCCGATGCATTGATTCTAATGCACTTTGCTTGTCAGTAACATTACGTAAGCCAAAAGCAATCGTAACCACATCAAAGCTGTCATCTTCAAAAGGCAGGCATTCGGCGTTGACCTGAGTATAGTGAATATTGCCAATGACGCCATGGTCGGTTAAGCGGTCTCTGCCGTGACTTAACATGGCTTCATTAATATCAGCCAACACAATTTCTCCGGCGTCACCTACTTGAGATGAAAATCTTAGCGCCAAATCACCCGTACCGCCGGCAAGATCAAGAATCTTCATGCCGGGGCGGGCACCGACCTGATCAATGGTGTAACGTTTCCAAATTCGATGCATGCCCATCGACATTGCATCGTTCATCAGGTCGTATTTGGGTGCAACCGACTTGAAAACTTCTTTGACGCGGTTGGCCTTTTCTGCAACCGGCACATTTTCATAGCCGAAATGCGTTGTTTCATTTTCCGGGATTTTATTGTCTTCAGTCATGGTGTTGGGCTTTTTCGTACGTGGCCGGCGGTGTTTAGTCGTTGTAAATAGTCGTCCCAGTTTTCCGACATGTTTTCACCAAGCGCGTACAGCAGTTTCCAGTCATATATGCCGCTATCGTGACCATCATCAAAGACCAGCTTTATCGCATAATGCCCCACTGGCTCAATCGCGTCGATATTCACTGACTCTTTGCCCAGCTGCAGTACTTCTTGTCCGGGTCCGTGGCCACGCACCTCTGCAGATGGTGAAAATACTCGTAGGTATTCACAACTCAACTGGTGGGTTTTATCGTTGCTGTAGACGAGTTCCAGCATTCTGGATTTACGATGTAGTTGAATGTCCGTCGGGCGCATTACAAGGCATGGTGTGAAATTGAGGATATTTTAGCTGGAAAACGACGTGACTGCCTTAAATCGTGCTCGCTTTTGCGGGTTTTGTATAGGTAAATGTTGTTAGTGGTATTTATTGGCCCGGATATGCGAAAATAAGCGATATTCAAAACCTGTAAAAAATCTTGGGAGTATCACGATGAAAAAAATTCTTTTAATGGTATTGATGGTAATGGCAGCCGGCCTCTGTTTCGCTGAAGAAAAGGCTACGCCTGAACTCACTATCACTGAAATCAAAGATAATCTTTATATCATTAGCGGAGACGGCGGTAATATGGCCTATTTGCATGGTGCTGAAGGCGGTGTGCTAATAGACAATGGTTATAGCCGGACTGGCCCCGGTATTTTGGATGCCATAAAAAAACTCGGTGATGCGCATCCCAAGTATGTTGTGAATACCCACTATCATGGTGATCATTCTGGTAGTAATCTCACTTTCGGCAAGGCCGGTAGTATTATTGTTGGCCATCGCAATGCCAGAGCGCGGCTAGCTGCGGGCACAGAAATTAAAGCTTTCAAAATGGTTACGCCGCCTGCGGAGCCGGTGGCATTGCCTTCAATTACCTATACTGACGGAATGGATCTTTTGATCAATGGCGAGGCGGTATCACTCTTTCATGTTGAAAACGCGCATACAGATGGAGACACCATTTTGAAATTTGTAGATCGAAATATCGTCCACACAGGCGACGTCATGTTTAACGGATTTTATCCGTTTATTGATGTTGATCACGGCGGTACGCTGGCCGGTTATGTTGGTGCTCAGGACTCGATATTGGATTTGTTGGATGACGATTCCATCGTAATTCCGGGTCATGGTGAAATTACCGACCGAGCAGGTGTGCTGGCCAACGAAAAAATGCTCAAGACCGTTTTGGAGCGTTTAACAGAAGCGCGTAAGGCCGGTAAGAGCCTTGAGCAAGTCATTGCCGACAAACCGCTAGCAGATCTTGACGAAGAATGGGGCAACGGCATATTTACCAGCGACCGTTGGATTTCATTGGTTTACAAAAGTGTCACAATCGAAGAAGAGTAAATATGAGCAATTATGAATTTATCGAATACAGTCTGGACAATGGTCTGGCAAGAATAAATCTGAACCGACCAAAGCAGGCTAATGCCATACATACGCCTTTGGCGAAAGAACTGGTTTTGGCGACTCAGGAGTGCCGTGATAACGAGGCGGTCCGGGCAGTGCTGCTTACCGGTAACGGAAAACTGTTTTGTGCGGGAGGTGACCTGGGAAGTATGGCAAATGCGGATGGACCGGTGGATAAACATTTGCATGAATTAGCCAGCACTTGCCACGTTGCATATAACAATATTCTAAAAATGCGGGCACCCGTAGTGGTTGCGGTTAACGGTCCTGCTGCCGGTATCGGGTTAGGTTTGGCTTTGATTGGTGATGTAACTTTAGCTGCCGATAATGCCAGCTTCTTAATGGCGTATACCGCTGCGGGTCTCAGCCCGGATGGTGGCTCGTCAAAATTGTTGCCGTTGGCTGTCGGATTGAAACGCGCCAAAGACCTTGCTTTGACTAATCGCAAACTCAGTGCTGAGGAAGCCGAAAGCTGGGGTATTGTGAGTCAGGTCGTTCCTGGTGACGAGTTAATGGCTGCGGCCGAAAAACTGGCAACACGCCTGGCGTCCGGCCCCACCAACGCGTTTGGGAGTGTAAAAAGATTAATGCTGGAAGCGTTAGAGGTGTCGTTGCAACATACTTTGGATGATGAAGCGACCACCATAGCTGCCAGTGCAGTCGGAGCAGATGGTGCTGAGGGTATTGATGCGTTTATGAATAAGCGCAAACCCGAATTTAAAGGTTAGTATTTTTACGGTCCGCCGCGACCACCAAATCGTCCGCCGCGTTGGTTGCTGCCAAGGGTAACCCCTAAGGTACCGCGCGGCGCAGTTAGAGAAACGATTTCGTTATTTCGTTTCACCTCGATGATTACCGATTCATTTAAATTGCCACTGATTGTTCCGCGAGTAACATCGCCCGCTTGAAAAATTCTGTTGCCGTCATAAGTATAGATTTGATCTCCGGATTGAATGCCAGCTAGCTCGGCAGCAGATCCCGGTAAAACATTTCGGGTAATGACATCCGGATTTCGACCACTCGCCCTTAAGTATTCTTCAAAGCGTTCATCACCAAGTTCTTCCCGAATAGGTTGGTAGCCGCGCGGGTCCAATTGCTGTTCAAAAGCTTCTGGGTTTTCTCTCATTTGTGTTAAGCGCGCTTCGATACGGTCAGTTTGATGTCTAGCTTCAGCATTTTCGATATTGAAAATCTCATTTTGTGAAAACCCTGCATCCAGTAGTCGCTGTCGCCGCGCTTCAGGACTGCGCGCCTGACGGACGCGTTCTATAAGCTCGGCACGGGAAGGTTCAGGTTCGATTTCATTGCCACTGCCGGTCTCGTCAAAGATTGCAGGCTGTTCGCTGTTGAAGAGTGGTTTATCCTCTATACGCTGCTGGCGTAGTTGTGCAATTTGTTGTTCCAGTTGTTTGCGCTCCTTACTGGCTTGGAGTAATTGTCGCTGCAGGGTATCTATAATCGAATCTGAAGCATCGCTATTAGCCGATATTGAAACAGATCGTTGATTATCGACCGGAGTTATATTCTGATTACCGAGTTTTGGCAGCGCATATGCACCAATGGCGGTGCCTACCAACATTGCGGCGAGAAATTGTAGAAATAGTTTCATTGTTCAATCTCCATTCGAGCCCAAGAATTCGAGTCTGTGTTCACACTCTGGGATCGTACAAGGTTTTGCCAATTCTTCAAAGCGCTGCACAAAATCTTCAATTTATAATATGTAGCGGCTCAGGTCTTCATCTTGAATCAATTCTTCTAAGTGACCACTGACAAACGCTTTGTCTATGGTGACGTTTTCTCCGGCGCGGTCTGGGGCCTCGAAAGAAATCTTATCCATAAGTCTTTCCAGCACTGTGTGTAACCGTCTTGCGCCGATATTTTCGGTGCGTTGATTCACCTCATAGGCGGCGCGCGCAATTTCCTTGATGCCGTCTTCAGTGAAACTTAAACTCACGCCTTCGGTAGCCAATAAGGCCACATATTGCTCGGTCAAAGAAGCATCTGGTTCCGTGAGAATCCTTACGAAGTCATCTGCGGACAAAGCGTTAAGTTCCACGCGTATCGGTAGTCTTCCCTGTAATTCCGGGATTAGGTCTGAGGGTTTGGTTAGGTGAAAAGCGCCCGAAGCGATAAACAGGATATGGTCCGTTTTTATCATGCCGTATTTGGTGCTTACGGTGCAGCCTTCAACCAATGGCAATAGGTCGCGTTGCACACCCTCACGAGAGACATCAGCGCCATGACCCTCACTACGTTTGGTGACCTTATCGATTTCGTCAATGAAGACGATGCCGTTTTGTTCGACGTTTTCGATCGCGCGTTGTTTTAGATCATCTTCGTTAATCATTTTTTGGGCTTCTTCTTCGGTCACGCGTTTCAGGGCGTCTTTTACTTTAAGCTTTTGACTTTTCTTTTTGTTATTGAGGCCGCTAAACATATCTTGTAATTGACCAGACATTTCTTCCATGCCCGGCGGTGCCATGATTTCGACCCCCATCGAGGCAGCCTTCACCTCAATTTCTATCTCTTTGTCGTCTAGTTCGCCTTCGCGCAATTTTTTGCGGAATTTCTGACGGGTGCTGTTATCGCTGTTGGTAACTGACGCTTCTTCGTCGACGAATCCCATACCACTGGGTCGCGGAAGTAAAGCATCCAAAATGCGCTCCTCGGCGGCATCCTCTGCTCGATTTTTATTTTTTTCCATTTGTTGTTCGCGAAACAATTTTATGGAGGCATCCGCTAAATCTCTAATGATTGAGTCGACTTCGCGACCAACATAACCGACTTCGGTAAATTTAGTGGCCTCGACTTTAATGAATGGTGCATTCGATAATTTAGACAAGCGCCGCGCTATTTCTGTTTTGCCCACACCGGTAGGCCCAATCATGAGAATATTTTTTGGCGTTACCTCGGCCCGCAGGTCCTCATCGAGTTGCATGCGGCGCCAACGATTTCGAAGCGCATTAGCGACCGCGTGCTTGGCGTCAGTTTGGCCAACAATGTGTTTGTCCAATTCTTGAACGATTTCTCGAGGTGTCATGTTAGACATTTAGTTTCCCAGTTCTTCAATAGATAGATTGGTATTGGTGTAAATACAAACACCAGCGGCAATGGTCAATGACTTTTCGACCACATCACGGGCATTTAATTCGGTGTTGTCGAGTAATGCCCGAGCCGCAGACTGTGCAAAGGCCCCACCCGAGCCGATCGCGATTAAACCGTCTTCGGGTTCTATGACGTCACCATTACCGGAAATAATCAGCGAAGCGCTTTTGTCTACCACCGCCAAGAGTGCTTCGAGCTTGCGTAAGGCCCGGTCGGAGCGCCACTCTTTCGCTAACTCCACCGCTGCTCTGGTGAGATTGCCGTTATATTCTTGAAGTTTGCCTTCAAATTTTTCATTTAACATAAAAGCATCAGCGGTACCGCCAGCGAAACCTGTTAGCACTTTGCCATCTAGAAGTGTTCGAATTTTTCGGGCATTACCTTTCATGATGGTGTTGCCCAGCGAGACCTGTCCATCTCCGCCCAGACAGACTTGCTCGCCTCTACGTACCGAGACTATGGTGGTTCCACGATATTGTTCCATTGATCACTCCATACTGAGATGAGATGGCAGACTCACTTTAAAGTCACCGAATCAAATAGTATTGGGGTTGATTTTCATGGATTCAAGTAAATTCACTGTTTAAACTAAAAGAATGAAAAAAGCACAACGGCTGCACTATCAACGTCAATTGCAAGAGCTGCTTGAGGCCTTGCAGTCCAACGAAGAAATTAACGCTGCTGCTGCGGATATAGTCGAGCTTGATCAGACGCGCTTGGGCCGATTAAGTCGCATGGACGCTATGCAAGGTCAGGCGATTTCCAAAGATATCCAGCGGCGGCGCAAAGTGGATATTGTAAGAATTGCTGCGGCGTTGGAACGTTTAGAAAACTACGAGTACGGTGATTGCTTGCGGTGTGACGAACCGATAGCCGCTGAACGACTTGAATTTGATCCAGCCACCACGCTTTGTGTAAATTGCGCTCGCTCAGAAGAGTGACCCGAGCCAGCGGGAAAACCAACCTTTATTATCGTCATCGAAACCAGCAGCATCCACATTACCTGAACCATTTCGGCAGTTACTATTGCCGTTACTCGCTTTGGCTAATAACTCGGGCAGTGTGCTGGTATCCAGGTCGCCACGCAGATTGATAAACAACTCCGAAATATTATTTTTTCGATCACAGCGCACGCCGACTTTTCTGCCGCTGCCTTTGCCCAGATGCTTATCGAAGCTACGTTGAATTTCCTTTACGGATAAGCGCTTGCCTATATTTTGCGCGAACAAATCTCTTACTGGTGAGCGGTTTAATTCTGCGAGAACTTTTATGCTGTCGTCGTAGTAGTCGTCCGCGCTGCTACCATAGCAAGTGCCGTGCTTTATCCACTCGTGTTTGTGTAAACCGGATTCAACACCTGGCATAACCATAGCGAGTGTCGCAGTGGTTTCTGCATCCAACTCCAAGTCCGGCAACAAGTGCCAACTTCCCCGGCGGTCGATAGTTTTGTTCTTATCGCTAACATTGCAGTAGGCATTTTCTCTGGGTTGTGGCCATAAGCCATGTAGGGAAAAATGTGTGGCATCAAAGCGCAGGTCATTTTGACTCCGGCATTCCGGTTTACTTTGGTGACTTTCACAGAAAGCCGGCTGCCAACTAACAGCCAATAGATAGGGCTCATTGCTGCCGCGATTCTCTACCACAGGGGTTGTTTGTTTGTTGCACTGGGCAATGTACTCGCCACATTCGACGCTTACCCAGCGACGGGCTTGCTCGTTGTTCTGTAGCAGAATTTGGTAATGGGTCGGATCTTTAAATTTATTCCGTGCGACGACCGCATAGCGTGCACCGGGTTTCAATAAAATGTTGCCGGGATTACTTTTTTTCTTAATCGAGAAATATGCCGGACAACTGTTAGCAGCTTGCAAACACCCTTGCATTGGGGTTGACGCATGGAGTGATGTTGAGTGCAATAATAGAGCAGCGCAGAGAATTATGTATTTCATTGCCTGATGAGTATTTAGACGACGATCAAGGTTACCTTATTGCGAATATACACACACCTTGTGGCGGAATTTTTTACTCTTTTTTGAATTTATTATCAGTTCGTTTGCGTGCTCTGGGATGAGCGCTATCATAGACCTGCGCTAAATGCTGGAAGTCCAGATGCGTATAAACCTGGGTGGTACTAATATCTGCATGGCCAAGCAATTCCTGCACAGCGCGCAAGTCGCCGGAAGATTCAAGCATATGGCTGGCGAAGGAATGCCTTAATTTATGTGGATGGAGGTGCTGATTCAGGCCTTGTTGCGTGGCGAGTTGTTTAAGGCGTTGTTGCACAGTGCGTGGTGAAATTCGGTTGCCACGTTGGCTAACAAATAGTGCATGCTCGTGAATATTGGCAATATCATCACGTTGCGATAACCATAATTTAATAGCCTTTTTTGCAGCCCGGCCAACCGGTACTTCACGCTGCTTTGAGCCTTTACCGGTTACTCTGGCGACACCGGCGGCTAAATCCAAACCATCGATATCCAGACTTACAAGTTCGGCTAACCGTAAACCACCTGAATAAAGTAGCTCAACCATAGCGCGGTCCCGCACGGCTAATATGCTTTGGTCAGAGCCGTCCAATAGCTGGTCAATATTTTCGATATCGAGTGCTGAAGGAAGTTTTTTGATGGACTTGGGAGCAGGGATATCTGTGGCAGGATTAATATCGGCGAGACCGTGGCGCAATAAATATCGAAAAAGACTGCGGATGGATGAGAGCTGACGGCTAATTGACTTGCCACTATTGCCTTTGCGGTGGCGGTTGGCCACAAACATTCTAACGGTCTCTGGTTTAAGTTGTTTCCACTGGTCTATATCTTGGTCTTCTAGATAAGAGCCAAGCAGGTTTAGGTCGCGTCGGTAACCTGAGATGGTATGTTTAGAATAACGTTTCTCGTGTTCCAGATACTCCAGGAATTGGTTTAGTGCCGGAGTTAGGCTCATTCTTTGTGGTTCACTTTGCAAGACTCACTGAAGATAAGACTTACTGATCGCGCATGTCCTGATGAGATATCACCGCCCGCCCCACCAATTCACCGAGACTGCTAACGAAATGCGTGCCCATGCTTGGAGTGAATCGTGATTTCTTCGCGCTTGCCATGGCTAAAAAGCCGATTGGCCTGCCTTCATTCAGAGGTATGAATACAGATGACTTGACCTCGAAATCGACATCCTGGAAAACAATATCATTCTGTTCTTTGCTCAAAGTACCGCACAGAACGTTATGCGTCCGGTAAGCTGAGGAAAACAATTTGCTGACATCGCGCGCTTTTATAAAGTAAGGTGCTTTGTCCTTGTTACCGGTTTTGAATAGCCGAATACTCACTGCTTCGGCATTAAATACGGTATTGAGTTGTTCTCTGGCGACTGTCAACACCGAATCCAGAGTGTCGGCTTCTAACAAGGTCAGTGATAATTTGTGTAGCTGCGTACTGATGCGCTCATTGTCATTCGCGAGTTCAATAAGTTCAGAGAGTTTGCCACGCAAACTTTTGTTCTTGTTTCTAAGGACCGATACTTGGTGTTCGATTAACGATACCGCTCCCTGAGTATCATGACTGAGTTGTAATGACTCCAGCAACACAGATTGATCAGCGAAAAAATCCGGGTTTTGCGATAACCATTCAGATACGTCATCTGGCGTTAATTTAATGTCGGATTTGGCTTTTGCTGAGGCTGTCATATTTCTATCGTTCCTTGGTATACGGTGTGTGCGGTACCGGTCTTGAAAACTGGCTCAGTGCCGCCATTCCATTTAATGTTTAAATCACCACCTGAAAGAGTAACCTTAACATCGTTGTTCAGCAAGCCCAACTGCATGCCACTGACCGCGGCAGCGCAAGCTCCGGTGCCGCAGGCTAACGTTTCACCAACGCCACGTTCATACACTCTCAGCTTAATGTGATCTTTAGCGACTATTTCCATGAAACCTATATTCGCGCCTTCGGGAAATATTTCATGCCGAGCAAGCGCGCCACCCGTTTCGTCAACGTTTATGCTGGCGCAATCATCAACAATAAATACTGCATGCGGATTACCCATATTGACGGCGCTGAAGGAGCGATCATTAATCTCGAACCTACCGTTTTTTGCGGTCAGTGTTATCGGGATATCAGCCGCCGCAAACTTTGGTGGTCCCATGTCTACCGTAACCGTGTCATCATCGTTCGCAATCAGTTTTAACAAGCCGGCACCGGTAGCTACGGTGACTTCCGACTTGTCGGTTAAACCTTGCTCAATTACGTAACGCAGAAAGCAGCGACTACCATTACCGCAGGCATTAACTTCGGAGCCGTCGGCGTTAATGATCCGGTAACTGAAATCTACATCGGTATCGCTATGCTCACCCACCAACAATATTTGATCGCAGCCGATTCCGAAGTGTCGATCGGCCAGCTTTTGCGCCTGAGTTGTGGTTAATTCAAGCGTATTATTGAGAGTATTGATAACAACAAAGTCATTACCACATCCATGCATTTTAGTGAAATTTAGCAGCATATCGACGCACTATTGCAACAGAATGAAGTAAAGCATACTTTATTTACATGCATTTAAAAGAGTTTTGGTTGTGTCTTATGACCGGTATGGTATGTTGCTTAGCCGATTGTTTCCACCCTGTATTGCACACGACGGGACGGTATTGAGAAGAAGTATGCAGAAGGTTGCCAGTGAACTAGATGCCCGCGGGCTTAATTGCCCATTACCGATACTTAAAACTCGGAAGGCACTTAGTGATCTTGAAGTCGGAGCCGTGTTGAGAGTTATTGCCACAGACCCTGGCTCGGTTAAGGATTTTCCGGCATTTGCACGACAGACTGGACATCGAATTGTGGCACAAGAAGAAAGCGACGGTGAATATACATTTCTGATTGAAAAATCTAACCGCCCAGCTACTGAAGAAGAGTAGCCAAAAAAATCGAGCGAGAGCTGATAAAATTTTCCTAGTATTCTGTATCTGCGTATAGTGCGTAGGTAAGTTTAATAAACTAAAACCAAACCCTTATGGAGGAGTATATGAGTATTCAAGTAGGCGACAAGATTCCGGAGCATACATTCGGCATTATGGGCGAAGATGGCCCAACCGGTATTTCCAGCGCAGATATTTTTTCGGGTAAAAAAGTAGTCTTGTTTGCCGTGCCTGGAGCTTTTACGCCAGGTTGTTCAATGACGCATTTACCGGGCTACGTAGTACATTATGACAATATTATCGCTAAAGGCGTGGATACTGTAGCTTGCATATCGGTTAATGATCCATTCGTTATGGGGGCATGGGGTGACGCGCAAAATGCGGAGAACTTGTTAATGCTCGCAGATGGTAATGGTGAGTTTACTGGTAAAATTGGACTAGAACTTGACGGCACAGGTTTTGGGCTAGGCAGCCGTTCGCAGCGCTATGCCATGATTGTTGATGACGGTGTAGTATCGTTGCTAAATATTGATGAAGGCGAAATCAAGGTTAGTGCAGCCGAAGCAATATTAGACGCGCTGTAATATTAAGCGGCTAAACTGAAATACTGACCCGGTCGATCACGGCCGGGTTTTTTTGAGAAAAAATTTGACTAAACGCTACACCACTATTGAAATCGCCAAAGAATATTTACATTTTTCGGCGGCGCACTTCACAATTTTCTCGGCCACTGAACGAGAGCGCCTGCATGGCCATAATTTTTTCGTTGCTGCAAAAGTTAAGTCAGAAATTGGTTCGAATGGCTTGTGTTTTGACTATAACGAATTGAAAGACAAGTTGCGGAACATGTGCGAGGAATATGATGAGTATATGTTGATTCCGGATAACTCGCCATACCTGGAAGTGACCGAGGACGGGCAACATTATCAGCTAGAGTTTAATAAAGAAGTCCTTAGATATCCTAAATCTGATTGTAAATTACTGCCCGTTTTGAATATCAGTGTTGAAGAGTTGTCGCGGTTCTTATTGTCAGAGTTAGTCAAAGATAAGCACGCGATGGAAAGCATGAAACTCGATGACATTGAATTAAAAGTATCTTCAGGGCCGGGTCAGTGGGGTGTTGCAAACTGGTCTCGATCTTAATTTTCTGTCTCAAGCTGACAAAATCTTAACCATTCTTCTATGGTTCTGCTGCGATACTTTTGTTTGTGCAGTACGGCATAGAATTGCCGCGTAAAGTCGCGCATTGGAACCTTCAGTTCAATTAAGCTGCCGTCGGCCAATTCATCACGCATGGTTGTTCTCGATAAACACGCGACACCCAGACCGGATTTTACTGCCTTTTTGGTTGATTCCATGTTTTGTAGTTCCAGTACTAAATTAAGTTTCGGAAAGATGCCGGTCATACCACGTTCGAAGGTTTGACGTGTACCGGAACCTTCTTCGCGCACTATCCAGTCAGCGCTAACGAGGTCGGAGTCACTAAGCGTCTCACGCTTGGCGAGCTCATGTTCGGGAGCACAAATCACCACCATTTCATCCTGGCTTAAAGTAATGAATTCAAGATCAGCGCGGTTGCTATCACCCTCAATTAAACCGACGTCCAGCTCAAAAGCAGCGACCATATCAACTACTTTTTTAGTATTACTCACTTTGAGGCTGACCTGCGAATTCGGGTGTGCTTTTCTGAACGCGCTAATAATAGGTACCGCCAGATAATTTCCGATGGTTAGCGTTGCGCCGACTTTAAGTTGCCCCACCTGTTCCTGCCCGACAATATCCTGTTCCAGTTCGATTGCCTGCTGGATGAGTTTATGCGCGCGTATCTGCAAAGTACGGCCAACTTCGGTGATCTTCAGGCGTTTGCCGACGCGATCGAACAATTTGATATCGAGCCTGTATTCAAGTTCCTTGAGGGCATCACTGGCGGCAGACTGGGACATGGAAAGGTGTTTCGCCGCTTTTGTGATGTTGCCCCGATCTGCAATTTCCAGGAAAACCTCGAGCTGGCGTAGAGAAAACTTCATAATCGGTAAAATCGATAAATATAAACGATATTAACCGTTTTTATGATATTAAGTAAACCGCTAAAGTCATAAAATCTGAAAATGAGTAAGTATTGAAGGTAAATCGGCATGGCCAACATTAGATCTGAAGAAGTTTTGAGTGTGCATCACTGGAACGATACGTTGTTCAGTTTCCGCACTACTCGAGATGAGAGTTTCCGTTTTGAGAACGGACACTTCACTATGATCGGGATAGAGGATGAGGGTAAGCCCTTGATGCGTGCGTATAGCATGGTGAGTGCGAACTACGAAGATGAGCTAGAGTTTTTTAGTATCAAAGTTCAAGACGGACCCTTGACCTCAAGATTGCAGCACCTAAAACCTGGCGATCAATTATTGGTTAGTCAAAAAGCAACCGGTTCATTAATCCTGGATAAATTATTGCCGGGTAAGCACTTGTATCTCATTGCAACCGGCACTGGCTTGGCGCCGTTTATGAGCATCATTAAGGATCCGGAAGTATATGAGCGCTATGAGAAAGTCATTCTGACGCATGGTGTACGGCAGGTGAACGAGCTTGCGTATAGCGAGTTTATTACCGAAGAGATATTCAATAATGAGTTTTTTGGTGAAATCGCACGTGAGAAACTTATTTACTATCCCACGGTAACCCGAGAGAAATTTACCAATACAGGTCGTCTTACGGATGCTCTGGAAAGTGGCAAGTTAGCTAAAGATGTGGGCTTACCACCCGTTAATACAGACGATGACAGATTCATGTTATGCGGTAGTCCTTCAATGCTTAAAGATTTTACGGGTTTGTTGGATGGTATGGGTTTCCACGAAAAGGTCGCCGGTGATCAAGGTTGTTGGGTGGTCGAACGGGCGTTCGTCGAAAAGTAAATTTTTCGCGAATTTAGTGGTTTTTAGGTGGTCTCGGGAAAAAACCACTAACCCGTTTAACGTAGTCATCATACTCGGGGTATCTGTCACGCATACCTTTTTCGAGCAAGGACTTGCCGGTAACCCTGGTCAGAAAAAATAACATCAAAACCGGGCTATAGATTCCGAATAATGCCAGGGGATTTTCGATCGCGACCAACGTAAGCCCAAACCAAACCGCGGCATCACCGAAGTAATTTGGATGGCGTGTCCATGCCCATAGACCACGGGTCATCAACTTGCCTTTGTTCGCCGGGTCTGCTTTAAATCGTTTCAACTGAAAATCACCGATCGTTTCAAATGCGAGCCCGATAAAAAACACGAGGGTTCCGGTTATCGCCAACCCTCCGAGTTGTTGTGGTCCGCCAATTTGCCCTAATTGAATGGGTATCGATATCAACCATGCGATAACACCTTGTAGCAAAAACACCTTCTTAAGCGTAAAAAGATTTGGATTGCTCCCGGCCGGTGCACGCGCCCGCATCGCGGTATAGCGAGGGTCTTCTCCGTGTCCAATATTTCTTATCGCGAGATAGCTGGCTAATCGCAATGCCCAAAGTGACGCTAATATTAATAGGAGTGCTTTGCGAGGTGGGTATCCATCGGCCAGAAAAAATGCGATCCAGACCGGAATCACGCAGGCTGGCCCCCAAAAAATATCGATGATGCTGGCGTTATTGAGTTTAATGCTCCAGAGCCATAGCAAAATAACGCATAGCAATAAACTGACTAGTGAAAAACCAATTATTGGCAGGACGTGTGACATAGTAATTATTAAGACAAGTTATACGAAAAATACATGCTTGACGTATAATGGCACGTCATTGAAAAAACAGCGAATATTCATGAAATTCACAGGTACAGAAAACTATATATCCACAGACGATTTAAGCATGTCGGTGAACGCGGCCATTACGCTAGAAAAGCCTTTGTTGATTAAGGGTGAGCCTGGTACTGGTAAAACCATGTTGGCGTTGGAAATGGCAGCAGCATTGAATAAACCATTACTACAGTGGCATATTAAATCCACGACCAAAGCCCAACAAGGTCTGTACGAGTATGATGCCGTATCCCGTTTGCGCGATTCTCAATTGGGCGGCGACAAAGTCCATGATATCGGTAATTACATCAAGCCGGGTAAATTGTGGGAAGCCTTTGACTCGGACGAGCAGGTTGTCTTGTTGATTGATGAAATAGACAAGGCAGATATCGAATTTCCCAATGACCTGCTGCAGGAGCTCGACAAGATGGAGTTCTTTGTCTATGAGACCGGACAAACTATAAAAGCCAAACACCGCCCTATTATTGTTATCACATCCAATAATGAAAAAGAACTACCGGATGCCTTTTTGCGTCGTTGTTTTTTCCATTTTATTAACTTTCCAGATCGCGACACCATGACCGAAATCATTAAAGTGCATTATCCGGAGGTACAGAAAAAACTCGTTAAAGAGGCTCTGGAAGCCTTTTTCGAATTACGCGAAATACCCGGACTTAAAAAGAAACCATCAACGTCCGAGTTGCTGGACTGGTTGAAACTATTGATGTCAGATGATATCCCGGATGATGTCCTCACTAATCGTGATCAAAGTAAAGCGATACCGCCGTTATATGGCGCATTATTAAAGAATGAACAAGACGTCGCCCTGCTTGAGCGTCTGGCATTTATGCATCGGCGCACTAACGGTTAGAACCAAGTGTTAGTCAATTTTTTCGACACATTGAAGAAGTATGGCTTGCCGGTAACTATCGGCGAGCACAAAGACTTGCTGTCTGCACTCGATAAAAATCTCGTCTTCGCCAATACCGACGAGTTTTACTATCTGGCCCGCACCATCCTGGTTAAAGATGAGAAGTACTTTGACAAGTATGACCGCGCTTACGCTGCTTTTAGTAAGGGATTGGATTCTATGGAAGGTTTGGTAGAGGCGCTGATTCCGGAAGACTGGCTACGCAGCGAGTTTATGAAGCAACTCAGCGATGAGGATAAAGCGAAAATAGAATCTCTAGGTGGTTTGGAACAACTTATAGAAGAATTTAAAAAGCGCTTGGAAGAGCAGAAAGAACGTCACGAGGGCGGAAGTAAGTGGATTGGCACCGGCGGTACATCACCGTTTGGAAATTCCGGATTTAACCCGGAAGGTATTCGTGTTGGAGGTGAAGGCGGTGGCAAGAGCGCAGTAAAGGTGTGGGACGAACGCAATTTTAAGAATCTTGATGATTCGATTGAAATTGGTACCCGCAACATGAAAATAGCTTTACGGCGGTTGCGAAAATTCGCGCGTGAAGGGGCCGCTGATCAGCTCGATCTTGATGACACCATAAATTCAACGGCGAAAAACGCCGGCTTGTTAGACATTAAAATGGTCCCGGAAAAGCACAATGCGGTAAAAGTGTTGTTGTTTTTTGATGTTGGTGGTTCTATGAGTCCACACGTCAAAGTTTGTGAGGAACTATTCTCGGCCTCTAGAACCGAATTCAAGCATCTCGAGTATTTTTATTTCCACAATTATATTTATGATTTTGTCTGGAAAAATAATCAACGCCGCCGCGAAGAAACTATGAGAACGCTGGAGGTGATTAGAACCTACAGTAGTGATTACAAAGTCATATTTGTTGGTGATGCGTCAATGTCACCGTACGAAGTCAGTCATGCGGGCGGTAGTGTTGAGTATTTTAATGAAGAGTCAGGTCAGGTCTGGATGCAACGTATCCGCGAACATTTTAATAAGGTAGTTTGGTTGAATCCGGAACAGAAACAATATTGGGATCACACCCAATCAAACGTTATGATTCGCCGGCAACTGGAAGACAAAATGTACCCGCTAACCATCAAGGGTATGGAAGAAGCAATGGTCTGGTTGGCTAAATAATGGTGATACTAAGTTCTTCGGTGATTGGCTTAACAAAACACCGGAGGACTCTAAATCAAACCGAAATGATGTTTAATCTGCAGGTCAATTCACGTGATTACTCGGCAGCTATAATATCATTAGCGTCATTCGAATCGTAATTTGCCAATTTTGATGCTTTAAGTTCATTGCTATTTTTCCTCGCTACGCATTCCATGACAATATCTTTTACACGCTGCCCCCAAACATCCCAAGACAGGGTTGATTTAGCGCGGGCAATGGCGGCGCGTGACATTTCGTTGTAGCGGCCTGGGTTTAACATAACTTTTTCCATGGCGTTAGCATAAGTAGTCGAGCCTGCCTGTAACGGTAATACTATTCCGGTGACGCCATTTTTAACTACAGTTGGTAACCCTCCGGCATCGCTAACTGCGCACGGTACGCCAAAATGCGCGGCTTCGCAGGCGGCTATTCCGAATGCCTCGGCTTTCGAGGGCAGCAGCATCCAGTGGCTATCATTGAGTATTTGCCGATGTAGTTCTTGATCAGATGTTTTGTCTAACCGCAAGTTGCCTAACCAAATTACAATCTTGGATTTGTCGATCGCTGGATGGTAGGTTCCAATATAGTTTAACTCTACGCGCCAGCCTCTTTGTGCGAGTTCCTCGGCAATTGCGATGCATA
>CAZUMV010000022.1:0-19564 GCA_964621435.1 uncultured Thiotrichales bacterium
AATAACGCCAGGTTGAGTCGCCTGTGAGAATTGATCCAACTCACCATCGCGTAGTACGGCAAAATGTATTTGACAACGTACAGTATCGCACCTCGAATTTTATTGGTGGTGGTTTGCTCAATCACGTGGTTCGCTGCGGTATGGGTCAAGTCGATCGTATCCGCAAATAAAAACGGGATTTCGCGCGCGGTTATATATATGAATGGAATATAAAGCAGGATTTTGCGCTGCATTAATTTTGACTCGCTAACCAGCTTTGGCACCATTGGCGCCAAAAACACCAACATCACTAATAACGTATAGTTTGCCTGTACAAAATGTATATTAGGCGCAGGTAACATAATCTTGCCACTGACCGGTAATATGGGTAAAAGGAATAAAAACATTACGAGGTTTCGATCGAGATCATTGCCAGTATAAAAAACCTTTATGAGTAACAATCCCCCAAACACAATGTATAAATTACCGGTCATAATCGCCGCTATGGCAAGCGCCGCGAACATCAATAACCAGGCGGTGGCTTCACGGCGTTTTATAGATAAAAATTTCAGCAAACAAAATGCAATTGCTATGGCCAAAAGAACCATAAATAAAATTTGTAAATCTTGCTTCATAAATTAACTTGGTAAGGCCTCTGAATTTAGCGCGCGACTATCGTATCATCAGGTTTAGTCACATATATCATCAGGTGTTGAATAGAATCTAAATGATTAGCTCGAATAGAACCACTCTTCGTACCGATTGGGTTAACAGCTTTTATGACCCAACAGAATACCACCTTGCACCGGCGTCCGAGGATGCCAGCTTCCGGTCGTATTATCGCCTAACTTTGGCCAACGATTCCAGAATCATTATGGACGCACCACCCGAATCTGAGAATATCATTCCATTTATTGATATTGCCGGGCTCTTAAGTAAGGAAAGTGTGCACACACCCGAAATTTATCATGTAAATCTTGAGGATGGTTTCATGATGCTGGAGGACTTGGGGAATCTGAGTTATCTGGAAGCGCTCAAACAGGGTGATGCTGATAAACTCTACAATGATGCTTTTGCAACGCTGGTGAAAATTCAAAACGCCGATCATCAAAGTTTACCGGATTACGATCAAACCCTGTTGCAACAGGAAACAGATTTATTTCAGGAATGGTTTCTAGGTAAACACCTGGGCATATCCTTAAGCAAGATCCAACAGCACACTTTGACTAATACTTGTAATGCTCTTTTTGACAGCGCCCTGGAACAACCAACAGTTTTTGTGCATCGCGATTTCCACTCCCGCAACCTAATGGTGACGGCAAGAGACAATCCAGGTGTTATTGATTTCCAGGATGCTGTAGCTGGCCCGCTAACCTATGACATCGTTTCTTTGCTCAAAGATTGTTATATCAACTGGCCTGCCGAACAAATTCATAACTGGATAAATGACTATCGGGAATTACAGCCACTCGCCCAAACAACATCTAGAACACAATTCATTAAATGGTTTGATTTAATGGGCATGCAGCGGCACCTTAAAGCAGTCGGAATATTTTGCCGGTTAAACTATCGCGATAACAAACCGAATTATCTAGACGACATACCACTTACATTGTCATATATCACGCAAACCGCATCAAACTACGATGAAACTGCAGCGCTCTGTGAGCTGATCGAAGAACTTGATCTAGTCGAGCGTTTGACCCCATGAAAGCTATGCTGTTGGCCGCCGGTCGGGGCAGTCGTATGGGACGACTGACAGATAAGCAACCAAAACCACTTTTAAAGGTTGGTAGCAAAACCCTGATCACGCATCAACTTGATCGGCTAACAAAAGCGGGCTACGGAGAAATTATTGTCAACACCTCTTATCTCGGAGCAGCTATCCGGGATCACCTGCTTGATCACCCGGCCGAGGTCAGGTTCTCCACCGAACGAAAGCGTCTGGAAACCGCGGGCGGTATTATAAAAATGCTGCCTTTTCTAGGTACTAAATTTTTAGTTATAAATTCTGACGTTTGGTGTGAACATGAATTAAGACCACCAAAAATGAAAAACATGTTGGCTCATTTGGTGATGGTCGACAATCCGGAACATCACCCGCGGGGAGATTTTGCGCTTGATCGGCAACAACGTTTACGCGCGAGTGCCGGCACAAGACTTACTTACAGCGGGATAGGCTGGTTTAGATCGGGGTTTTTTAAACAAACCGCACCGGGGCGTCGTCCGCTAGCGCCGTTACTTCACCGGGCGATCAAAAAGGGACGCGTTAGTGGCGAACACTTCCAGGGCCATTGGACCGATGTCGGCACGCCAGAAAGACTGCTACAGGTTAATAAACTGGTCAAAACGCGCTAGCGTGAGTCAATCCACGACGTTCGCGGCTTGTAGATCAGCGTGATAAGAAGATCTGACCAACGGACCACTAGCAGCGTGACTGAAACCAAGTTCATCTGCGTACTCAGCCAACATCTTAAACTCATCCGGGTGAACGTAGCGATCAACCGGCAGATGATCGCGACTCGGTTGCAGGTATTGACCAAGCGTCAACATGTCGCAATCATGCGCACGCAAATCCCGCATCACGTCTTTGACTTCATCAATAGTTTCACCCAAACCCAACATAACACCCGACTTACTGGGTATATCCGGATACATTCGCTTGAACTTTTTAATCAAATCCAGCGACCATTGATAATCAGACCCGGGTCGCGCTTGTTTATATAGCCGCGCAACGGTTTCGAGGTTGTGATTGAAAACATCTGGCGGCATACCTTCAAAGCACGCCAACGCAACATCCATTCGACCGCGGAAGTCCGGCACTAATATTTCGATTTTGATTTCCGGACAACGTTCGCGAACGGCCACGATACATTCGCGAAAGTGCCCGGCACCACCATCGCGCAGATCATCGCGATCAACCGAGGTAATCACAACATACTTTAGCGCCATCGATTCGATGGAATCGGCAAGATGAATGGGCTCATTTTTGTCCAACGGCTCAGGTCGACCATGCGCAACATCACAAAATGGACATCGCCGGGTACAAATATCACCCATTATCATAAAGGTTGCCGTGCCATGAGAGAAACACTCCGACAAATTCGGGCACGATGCTTCCTCACACACGGTATGCAACTTGTTACTACGTAATTGCTTTTTTAATGCCTCGACCTTTTGCCCCACTGGTGCCTTGACCCGGATCCAATCGGGCTTTTTCAGCAGTGTTTCGCTTCGAGTGACTTTAATCGGTATTCGCGCCACCTTTTCGGCACCACGTTGCTTGACGCCAGCTATGATCGGATTTTTCGTTTTAGACGACATATAATTGCAGCACCTGTTCGAATGAATATTCTAACAAGGAATCTAGTAAATATCCGACCGTTTGTTACCTTGATCGAGGATTTCGCAACCCATCTTGCCACCAATGGCGGTCACTAAACATTGGCCTGCCTTAGCAATATTCGTTTTGTCCGGAGCAAGATCCGAAACTTGCGCTACGGAAATACCCACTAAACCGCAAGGATTTATGCGCGAGAACGGCTCCAGATCCATATCAAGGTTCAAGCTTAGCCCGTGGTAGGTACAGCCCCGGCTGACCCGTAATCCGACCGAGGCTATCTTGGCGTCATCAACATACACACCAGGTGCGTCTTTGCGCGCCACAGCACGAACTGCAAGCATTTCGAGAAGATCAATGACTGCGGTCTCGAGCAACGTAACCATATCCCGAATTCCCATACCGCGGCGCTTCAAATCGATCATGCAATAGATCACCAGCTGGCCCGGACCATGATAGGTAACCTGACCGCCACGATCTGTTTCGATAACCGGGATATCTCCCGGAGTGATGACATGTTCTGGTTTACCGGCCTGGCCTTGGGTAAAAACCGGGGCATGCTCAAGCAACCAGAGTTCGTCAGGCGTAGTCGCGTCGCGGGCACTGGTGAAGCGCTGCATTGATCGCCAAGTTTCTTGATAATCAACGAGCCCGAGGGTTCTAACTAGAATTTGGTCACAAGACATATTTGGTCAGTTCGGAAGCACTGAATTGGGAGTAAATCGTATCAAGTTGTTTTTTACTTTCTGCTCTTATTAAAATTGTAATACTAACGAACTTGCCGTTGCGACTTAACTTTTCACTGTAGGCATCTTGCGGCGTCGCCGGTGCGTGCACAGCGATGACCTCCTGGACAAAATCACGCAAGGTTTGATTGTCATCTCCCATAACCTTTAAGGGGAAATCACAGGGGAACTCCAGTAACGTTTCATCGGCATCCGACATTTAAACTAGACTCAAAATATGCTCTTGACACTATCGGTCAAACGCTTAAAAAAACCGGCCTCTTCAACCGTGGTCAAGGTCTGCAAATGAGTTTCATAAAGTAAACGATCGCCTAGTTTAATACTGAGCTTGCCAATATCTGTAGCCGTTGAGATCGGCGCCGTTAACGCATCCGGATGATCAATCGCCGCACTTAATTGATCATATTCTCCACGCGGGAAGGTCAAATACACGGGTGCGGGTAACCCGATCGCGACCTCATCTTGCAACCCTTTCCAAACTTTAACGTTCGCGATTGCTTCACCGCTTGAATACAATTTACGTGTTTCAAAAAACCGGTAGCCATAATTGAGTAACGATAAACTCTGTTCTGCCCTGCTTTTTTCGCTTTCAGCGCCAACCACAACCGCAATCAAGCGCATATTGTCACGCAGTGCAGACGACACCAAACAATAACCCGCTGCTTTGGTATGCCCGGTTTTAATACCGTCTACAGACTTGTCGCGCCAAAGCAGGGTATTTCTATTTTTTTGTGGAATATCATTGTAGGTAAAGTCTTTTACTTTATACAACTCATACTCCTTGGGGAACTCACGAATCAACGCGCTCGACAAGATCGATATATCTCGCGTGCTCATGTAATGGTTTTCCGCCGGCCAACCAGTGGTGTTTTGAAAAAAACTATTCGTCATACCGAGTTCAGCAGCCTTGCGATTCATTAGGTCTACAAAATAAGCCTCGGAGCCGGCCACGTGTTCGGCCAATGCAACCGTAGCGTCGTTTCCTGACTGGATAATCATACCGTTGAGCAAATCAGCCACGGAAACCTGCTTACCGACCTCGATAAACATTTTTGAACCTTGCATTTTCCAAGCTTTTTCGCTGATCGTCACAATATCACTGCGCGCGATCTGGCCGTCTCGCAAGGCCTCATAAATCACATAGGCAGACATTAATTTGGTGATACTGGCCGGTTCGATACGTTTCTCAGGATCCTTCTGGACAATGACTTGTCCGGTATCGAAATCCATTAGCAAATAGCTTTTCGCCCCCAACTCGGGCGCTGCCGGCGCCGCAACAGCTATCTCCATCAAAAGCATCAACAAAAAGCCGACCGCTAAACTTCGGCTAACCGTTTTACATTGACAAAATTTCATTATTCCTCTTTCCCGATAATTTCAACATCCTGATATCCAAGCTGACGTAATCGATCTTTGGTGTGCTGCGCTGTTGTCAGGTTCGCTAGCGGGCCAACTTGCACACGATGCAGAAGTCTACCGTTAGTAGCATCTGAAAACACCATCACTACATACTCTGGCTCGAGCTCCAGGCCTAGCTTTTCTTGCAATGCCAAAGCATTATCCTGATTGGCGAAAGCCCCTAATTGCAAAAAAATCGGTTGTTCTAGCACCGCATATTTCGCCGGCGCTTCAAGCACATCATCAATACCCGACGCCACTGGCGCGCGCGGTGTGTATTGGGCAGTTGGCGACGATGGATAATTGCTAACTTGTGGGTTTTCAGGTTGACGCGCTAGCGCCGGGCTGCCCGGAAGCTTCTCGTAGTTAACAACCTGATTGGTAGGGGTCGTTAGCGCCACGACCCGTACTGCCGCAGTTCCGGCATCGATAATATCCAGTTTCTGAGCGGCAACATATGAGAGATCAATTATTCGACCAGCGACGAAAGGTCCGCGGTCATTGACCCTCACAACAATGCGTCGACCATTTTCCAGATTGGTTACCTCAACAAAGCAAGGAATCGGCAGGGTTTTGTGCGCCGCGGTCATCGCATACATATCATAGCGCTCTCTGGTCGAAGTTAGTTTTTCATGAAAGCCCGGGCCATACCACGAGGCACGACCAGTTTCGACATAGCCACGAGCGGTCGAAAGTACTTCATAGCGTTGACCGAAAACCTCATAACTCGGCGGGTTTCCGTATTTACTTCTGGCCTCGGCTCTAGCCACAGGTACCGGTATCTTCGCCAGCTCCGCTGGTGATATTACGGTCGGGACACTAACTGGTCGGGAACGGACATTATCTTGAGTACAAGACAGCAGCAGCACCCCGACCAACGTGACGAAGCTCAAACGCAGCATTGTTACCATTATCATTCCTTGATTTGGACTCTTGCTTACTATTCGTTCCACTACTTGCGCGCTTTCGCGATTTCTTGCGCTAGTTGATACACCGCCATTGCGTATTTTTCGCTGTGATTATAGCGAGTAATAACATAAAAATTCTTATGGCCTACCCAGTACTCGGGAGCCTTCTTACCTTCCAGAATATGCAAACTAAACTTTTCATTCTCCTTGGCCGTACCTAACACCTTGATCCCGCTCGCATTCAATTTTGCAACGCTGTACCCTGGCTTGAGTTTGTCGGCGTCCAGACTCTTATACTTTGACCCGCGCACGGAAGCTTTATCAATAATGGGCTCACCCGTTTCCCAACCGTGTACCTTAAAGTAGTTAGCAACACTACCAATACCATCTTCATAACTCGTCCACAAATCGCGTTGACCATCACCATTATAGTCAACTGCATAGTGCTGATAGGAACTGGATATAAACTGGCCCATTCCCATAGCGCCTGCATACGAACCGACCAAATCGAAAGCGTTCAAGTTTTCCGAACGAACCAATAGTATAAACTGCTCTAGCTCTCTTCGAAAAAATGCGCCCCGTTTTGGATAGTCAAAACCGAGTGTCATTAGAGCATCCAGAACCGGAAAGGTACCCATCCGGGTGCCATAATAAGTTTCCACCCCGAGGATCGCCACGATAATTTCTGCAGGCACCCCAAACTCACGTTCGGCGCGCTGGAGGATTTGCTGATTTTTTTCCCAAAAGACCACGCCTTTGTCAATCCGCGACTGAGTCAAAAATATTTTTCGATACTCATGCCAAGGCTTACCTTCAGCGGGCTTACTGATCAATTCAATAATTCGGTCTACTCTGTTACCTTGCGCCAGCAAACTATGGATCTCTTGCATCGGGATATCGTTGTTTGCCGACACCCGTTGCATAAACGCAACCACATCAGCTCGATTGTTATAAGAACCACGTTCGACAACGCCGCTGGATTCCGCTGCCACGGTCCCGCAAAAGAAAACACATACAATAAACAATAAATTTTTCATTTAGGCATTAACCTCTTTTCTGTTCCGATTGCCATGAGCATTCCAAAACCAGTTAATAGCGTTACCATCGAAGTACCACCATAGCTCACCAGTGGCAAAGGCACTCCAACTACCGGCAATAACCCGGACACCATACCGACATTGACGAAAAAATATACGAAGAAAACCATTCCAAGGCTAGCCGCCAACAACCGCCCGTAAGTATCCTGCGCGGTAAAAGCCAGATAAAAACTGCGCAACACTACAAACAAATACAATGCCACCAGGGCCACAACCCCGATAAAGCCAAATTCCTCTGCATATACTGAGAACACAAAATCTGTTGTTCGTTCCGGAATAAATTGCAAACTCGACTGACTGCCATTGAGCCACCCTTTGCCGTCCACACCGCCCGACCCCAACGCAATCTTGGATTGAATAATATGGTAACCAGCGCCGAGCGGATCATTTTCGGGGTTTAAAAACGTCAACACTCTCTGACGCTGATAATCGTGCATCACGAAGTGCCACAGCAACGGGCCTCCGGCGGCAACTGCGCCTAACAATATCGTCAAGAACCGCCAGGATATACCGGCAAAAAAAATAGCCGCAGCACCGGAAACACCCACCAGCAAAGCCGTACCTAGGTCAGGTTGCTTAATTATGACAAACATCGGCAGACCGACCACGATTAATGCGATTACCGTATCGATCGCTCTAGCTGGAAGATGACGGCTTGAAAACCACGCTGCAATTGCCATCGGCATTGCCAATTTCATCAATTCGGAAGGCTGAAACCGAAACGGTCCGAATTGCAACCAACGCTGTGCGCCTTTGCCGATATCACCAAATACCAGTACCAAAACCAGCATGACCATCGCCATAAGATACAACCACCAGGAAGACAAACGTAACCAATGCGATGGAATCTGGGCGACTACCAACATCGCGATCAGGCCAACCGCCAATCGAATAGCCTGCTTGTAAACGATACTCATATCCTGGCTCGAGGCGCTGTATAACACCACCATACCCAAACCTGCCAGCAACAAAATCCCCAAGCATAAATACGGGTCAATATGCCAACTGAAGTTTTTCTTGAAATCCAGACTCAGCAAACTCATTGCCGCGCGCTCTTATCATCAGGTTT
Organism: uncultured Thiotrichales bacterium; assembly: GCA_964621435.1. Classification (GTDB taxonomy): domain Bacteria; phylum Pseudomonadota; class Gammaproteobacteria; order CAZUMV01; family CAZUMV01; genus CALIRD01. The sequence goes on from CAZUMV010000022.1 coordinate 8,538, forward strand.
TACTAACCACTGGTCTAAGATCTTGCGGGCAATAGGTGCTGCGGTACTACTCCCGCCACCGCCATGTTCGACTACCACCGCAACCGCGATCTGCGGATCTTCAACCGGCGCATAAGCGATAAAGAGGGCATGGTCGTGCAAATCTCGCGACAACTCTTCGGCATTGTATTTTTCATCTTCTTTCAAACTGAAGACCTGCACCGTGCCGCTTTTGCCAGCTATTTTGTACTGCGCACCCTCGGCGGCTTTTCTCGCTGTGCCCCGATCAGAATGCATAACCTTGGTCATAGCATCAATGACATAATCCCAATTGCGCTCATTACCCAACTCGACAGTCCAACCTTCAGTGCTTAAATCCTGTTTGCCGGAATCTTTGCTCAACTGGGTTTTTAGCAAATGCGGTTCTCGACATTTTCCACGCATCGCGATGCAGGATGTAAAGGTCGCCAATTGCAATGGTGTGGTCAACATGTAGCCTTGGCCGATCGCAACGATCAGGGTTTCACCTGGATACCAGGCAATATTATAACGCTGCCGTTTCCATTCGCGCGACGGCAAAATACCGGTCACTTCGCCCGGAGAATCGATGCCTGTAATTGACCCCATACCAAATTTTTCGTACATCTCGGTCATACCATCAATGCCCAGTCGATGCGCCATATCGTAAAAGTAAACATCCGATGATACGGTGATGGCATCGATAACATCTACCCAGCCATGTCCGGTCCGTCGCCAATCGTGATATTTTCTTTTTTCGCCTTGCAACTGGTAGAACGGCTTGGCAAACATTTTGGTATAGGGCTCTATCGTGCCTCTTTCCAGACCCGCCAACGCGGTCAATGGTTTAATCGTTGAGCCTGGTGGATACTGCCCCTGAATGGTTCGATTCAACAACGGAGTTTCGGGGTTTTCTGTTAGCGTACGGTAATCTTTCATAGATATGCCGTGCACAAATAAATTCGGATCAAACGATGGCTGACTGACCATTGCCAACACTTCTCCAGTTGCTGGCTCAATCGCAACGACCGCGCCAGATTCACCTTCGATTGCATCATACGCGACCTGCTGTAGATCACGATCAACGGTTAATACGATCGAATCACCTTCTGTCGGTCGTTGTTCTTCCAGAACTCTAATGGGTCGACCGTGCGAATTAACTTCGCGCGTCTGGATACCACTATAGCCATGCAACAAAGATTCATATTGTTTTTCGATACCAGACTTTCCGATGTGTGTGGTGCCTCGATAATTTACCGGATCAATATTTTTAATCTCTCGCTCATTAATTCGACCGACATAACCGAGTAGATGCGCAAATAATTCCGAATCAGGATAATGACGCTGTAACCGCGCTACGACCTCAACCCCCAAAAACTGGTATCTCGATACCTCGAATTGTGCGACCTGCTCATCGGACATGTTGGTCAACAACGGGATTGATACAAAACTTGGCGAGCGTTTGAGTTGTTTTTGAAAGGCACTAATATCTTCAGGCGAAATTCCAAGCAGGCTGGACAAGCGCTGCAGGGTTTGCGGCATATCGGAAATTTCTTCTGCCGTTAATTGTAAGTTATAGCTCGGAATATTTTCCGCCAATAACCCGCCATTTCGGTCGTAAATCAGACCTCTGGATGGCTGTAGTGCAGACATTTTTACACGATTTTGCCTTGCCAAGTCGTCATAATGATCAAAAGCAAGGATTTGTAGCCATGCCAGCCTCGATGCCAACAATAGCGACAAGAGCACGATTAGCAGGCCACCTAACAACAATCGGTTGTTAAAAACACTTGCTTCGTACTGCACATCTTTAATTAACAGGGACTGGGAAACCACAGCTACCATTTAGGATCTAATTGCCCCGCAATAGTAGCGAATTTCCTCGTTTTTATCAGTATTTTCGGTATTTGTAGAAATTGGCAAACGAAGTCATATACATTAGGTATTCTCGCCAAGTCCGCATATAATTGCATCGCTACCCTTTTTTGCCACAAACGATGTACTCAATACAGCAATATCCGCATGTCCTAAAAGTTATTTTGATCGGCATTTACTTTGCTGCTCAAAGCGTTGCTGCTGCAGAACCTTTTAGCGCAGAATGTCTGGTCGACTCGCCATACGACTTGCGGGGCAGGGATACCGGCGAAAGAATAAATGATGCGTCAACGTCAATCTCCGCTGATAGCGTCCGAGGCAAACAGAACGAAGAACTGATTTTTGAAGGCAATGTGGTGATGCGACAAGCCGAGCGTGAAGTTCGCGCGGATCGAGTTCAAGTTCTGGAGAACCCGCGCCGGATCAGAATCAACGGCAATGTTGCTGCTAACGATCAAGACCTGTTCGTCACCGCCGAGCACGGCAGCCTCGATGACGCTAGCGAAACCAGTACATTCAACAATGTTAATTATAGCATTGGTAACATAAATGCCAGCGGTAGTGCCGCACAGGTTATGCGCGTCGGCAATCAAGCAATATTGAACAACGCTACTTACTCAACCTGCCCCGGCGGCGACCCGGCCTGGCAGATTCGAGCCGAAGAAATGGTACTGGATCAAGATACCGGTTTTGGTACTGCGAAAAATGCCCGGTTTAGTTTCATGGGATTACCGCTAATTTATACACCCGGAGTTTCCTTCCCCATAAGCGACCAGCGCAAAAGTGGATTTCTGACTCCAAGCATCGGGCAAGATAGCATCCTGGGTTTGGTAGTTGGCGTGCCCTATTATTGGAATATCGCGCCACAATATGACGCCACTTTAACTCCGCGCCTAATGACTAAGCGCGGCATCATGTTTGAAAATGAATTTCGGTATGTAAACGAAAAGCATGAAGGCATATTTCAAGTTAACTATCTGCCAAACGACCGGCAAGTGTCTCGCGACCGGTACTTATTTTCTGTTGAACATTATAGTAATCCACTTGAGAACTGGTCGACCAGTATTGTCGGTAGTGCCGTCTCGGATGATGACTACATAGAAGATTTTGGTAATGACCTCGGTTTTGTCAGCACCTCCTTTCTAGCGCGTGAAGCAGAATTGCGTTATCGCGACCTGTATACAAAATTCAGTTTTAGCGCCAAGGCATTCCAGGCGGTCGACCCAAATATCACCAACGCTAACAGACCTTACCAGTTAGAACCCAGACTGACTTATCAACGCATCTTCCCTCAATCTGACCGACGCCTAAACGTCTCCGTAGACGCCGAATTTAGCCGCTTCGCCCACCCACAACGGGTCGAAGGTAATCGCTTACATATCCGGCCCCGATTAAGTTACAACTATAGTAATATTTCCGGCTTTATAAAACCGTCGCTAAGCTGGAATTTGACCGACTACCAGACCGATGCCGAAAATCTTTTTCGCTCCGTGCCTATGCTTAGTATAGACAGTGGGCTGTATTTCGAAAGGTTTACCAGTAGCGGTGCACTGCAAACGCTGGAACCACGTTTGTACTATTTGTACGCTACCAATCGCGACCAATCCAGTATTCCGCTTTTTGATACAACCGAACCCCCGTTCGGTTTCAATACCTTGTTTAGAGAAAACCGATATACGGGCATTGATCGTATCGGTGACGCCAACCAAATTAGCTTCGCGGTGAGCACGAGAGTGCAGGAAGAGAACAAGTCTTATGAAACCTTACGGGCAAGTATTGGTCAAACTATTTACTTCAACGACCCAGAGGTCACTTTAAATAGTAACAGTGTAAACCCCGAAGCGCGTTCTGGCTTTGTGGCAGATCTGATTTATAAACCAGATACCAATTGGTCGCTCAGGTCTTCACTGTCTATCGATAGCGATTTCGATGTTACCGAAGTATTTAGGACCAGTGTTAACTACAGCCGACAGACATCGCAGTTACTTAACCTGGAATACATCAATAGAAGAAATGAGTTGGAACAAACCGGGGTGACCGTGGCTTGGCCGATCACCGACAGATGGGTAGGCTTGGGGCGTTGGCTGTATTCACACCGTGATAGCAGCAGCATTGAAAGCTTGATCGGGGTAGAATACGACAGTTGTTGCTGGAAGGTCCGATTCGTCGCCGAGCGCCATATTAACGATACTGGTACCGACTTCGAAAATGCTTTTTATCTACAACTACTATTTAAGGGCCTGGCCTCGATTGGCGAAGGGTCCGAGATTCTGCAAAAGGAAATCACTGGTTATGAAACTTTCGAATAAACACTTATTGACACTATCAATCACAGCTCTGCTGTCGGCGACTTTGTCCGCGGAAACAGAGTGGATTGATCGGGTTATAGCAGTCGCCGATGGCGACATTATCACCCAGTCTGAATTACTGCGCGAGGGCGGTCAAATTGAGCGTGAACTAAAGGCTCGAAACACACCAATACCCGAAAGAACGATTTTTTTGAGGCAGGTCATGGAGCGTGTGGTGGTAAAGAAGCTGCAACTACAAAGAGCATCGCGCATGGGCATCAGAATCGACGACGACACTTTAAACAAGGCAGTCCAACGAATCGCTTCCGACAACGGCATGAATCTTTCACAATTTCGCAGCGCTCTAATTTCAGAAGGTCTGGATTATGAGACTTTTCGGGATGACATACGCGACCAAATGACCTTGTCGCAAGTTCGCGAACGAGAAATTGATCGCCGGATCAGACTAAACGAAACAGAAGTTGACGAGTTCATTAAAAGACAATTGGGCAATGATGAACGCAATAGTTATTTACTCTCGCATATCCTGGTAGCCGTCGCGCAAGATGCTTCTCCCGGAAAGATAAAAATCGCCGAAGCTAAGGCACAAGGTTTACTCAATCGCGCTCGTGCCGGTGATGATTTCGGGCAACTTGCGGTAGAAGCATCAGACGGTAGATTGGCGCTGAAAGGCGGCGACCTTGGATGGCGTGATCTCAACCAGGTACCAGAACTTTTTTCGGATGCGATGCAAAACATGGCTGAAGGCGATGTAAGTGAACTACTGCGCAGCCCAAGTGGTTGGCATATTCTAAAAATTAACGAAGTCAAACAAACTAACAAACCGAACGTTACCCAAACCCATGCACGTCACATCCTGTTGCGGCGCGACAGCAATGAGGAAACTTATAAAGAGCTTATAGATCTGCGCAACCGAATAATTAGTGGAGAAGATTTTGCCGCTTTGGCGACCGAATTTTCTATGGATCCGGGCAGCGCGCCCAAAGGCGGTGACCTTGGCTGGGCAGACCCTGGAACATTCGTACAACAATTTGAAGATGCAATGCAGGATCTTAACGAAGGCGATATTAGTCAGCCTTTTATGTCCCAATTTGGCATGCACATTATTCAACTCATTGAGCGTCGTATCGCACCGGTCTCGGACCAATCGCTAAAGACACAGGCTCGAAATATCCTGTTTAAGCAGAAAAAAGACGAGCAAGAACTACTGTGGCTGCGACGCTTGCGAGATGAGGCTTTCGTTGAATACTACTACGACGAGTTCCAGGGCGCTGAAGACGGCTAAGACGCATTCGATGTCCGTGCCAAGAATCGCATTAACCCCCGGGGAACCGGCGGGTATCGGGCCTGATATTGTTATTCAAAATGCGCAAAGCAGCAGACCTGCGGAAGTAATCGCTATTTGCTCACGCGAGCTACTACTAGCACGCGCTGAACAACTTGGCCTACCATTGCAACTTATAGACTATGACCCTGGCAAAAGAGATCCGCGCGTATCGGCGGCCGGTGAATTAATGATTTTTCCGGTCGAGCTGCACACCAATTGCGTTGCCGGTCAGCTTGATCCCGGTAATGCCGGATACGTGTTAGACACCTTGGATATCGCCCTGGATCTCGGTCTCACAGGCGTAGTCGATGCCATCGTCACCGGCCCTGTCCACAAAGAAATTATCAACGAAGCCGGAGTGGCCTTTACCGGACACACAGAGTACCTCGCTACAGCTTGTAAGGCTGACCCGGTCATGATGCTGGCCAACGAGGATTTCCGCGTAGCACTGGCTACCACGCACCTTCCTTTGAGCGAAGTTAGCAAGGCCATCACCGCAGAAGGTCTCTCTAGAGTGATCAAAATTCTGCACAACGACTTACAAAACAAATTTGGGATCGCTGCGCCGCAAATCCTGGTATGCGGGCTCAATCCACATGCTGGTGAAGGCGGCCATTTAGGCATGGAAGAGATCGACGTCATTACCCCAACTCTGGATTCGTTACGTAAGTCAGGCATGCAACTCGTGGGGCCGTTACCGGCTGACACCCTGTTTACAGAAAAATACCTCGATCAGGCCGATGCCGTATTAGCGATGTATCACGATCAAGGTTTACCAGTATTGAAGTTCGCCGGGTTTGGCAAGGCAGTCAACATCACTCTGGGATTGCCAATCATTCGCACTTCTGTTGATCATGGTACCGCGCTTGACTTGGCCGGCACCGGCAAAGCGTCTGCCGAGAGCTTATCGTATGCCATCAAACAAGCTTTAATATTGGCCGAAAAATAGTCCATTAGCCGGGCACAAAAAAGCCCGACCTACATTCGCATGCAGGCCGGGCTTTTAGATAAAACTCGCTAGTACTTATTCAGTAATAGCATCTGCAGCGATTTCTTTAACCATCTCGCCGTCAACATTCATTGCATCTTTAGCCATCTCCACTTCAGCAGCAGCGGGCACTTCTACACCAGCAGCGTCTTTAGCCATATCTACAGCGCCATCAACGACGTTGCCAGTACCTTCGGCAACTGCACCAGCGGCATCTTTAGCCATGTCTACAGCACCATCAACGACGTTTCCAGTGCCTTCAGCAACTGCACCAGCAGCGTCTTTAGTCATTTCAACAGCACCACCAACAACGTTTCCAGTACCTTCAGCAACTGCACCAGCAGCGTCTTTAGTCATTTCAACAGCACCACCAACGACGTTTCCAGTACCTTCAGCAACTGCACCAGCAGCGTCTTTAGTCATTTCAACAGCACCGCCAACAACATTTCCGGTACCTTCAACAACTGCGCCAGCACCATCAGCAACTGCACCAGCAGCGTCTTTGGTTACGTCCACAGCACCTTCAACGACATTTCCCGCACCTTCAGCTACCGCTCCAGCGGCATCTTTAGTGGCAGAAACTGCGCCAGAAGCAGTGTTTTTAACTGCACCGGCAACATCCGGGCCGTTACCTGTTAGGGCTTTATATCCAACCAAGCCCAGAGCGATTACTATGATCGCCATTATTAAACCTTTCATTTCAAGAACTCCTAAATAATTTTGTGTCTACATGTGACGGGCAGATAATACCATCATGCAATGCAGGATAAAGAAAAAAAAAACATCATTTAGGGTTGACTCAGGCTCTGATTCCTACAAATCAGTGAATTTTGTCATCCAGCGGCTGGCGTTGACCGGTTTTGAACAAACCTTCGACATCAATCTCATCAAAACGATAGGCCCGCGAACAATACTCACAAACCACCTCAAATTGTCCTTGTACAGCTAATATGTCACGCGCCTCATCTAACCCTAATTGCAAAATCATCGCCACTACCCGTTGTTCAGAGCAAGTACATCGAAACGCGAGCGGTTCCGGTGAAAAAACCTGTACTTCCTCGGCATGATACAAACGTTTCATAATCTCGGTGCTCGATAATTCGAGTAACTCACTACTTTTCAAGGTATCCGTAAGAATATTCAGATGCTCCCAATAATCCAGATCTGCGTCAGGTAATTGCTGTAACAATAAACCTTGAACACGCTGTCCAGGCTCAGCAATCATCCACAATCGGGTCGGCAATTGCTCGGAACGTTCGAGATAGTTTTCGACAGTTTTCAAGAGCGAATCATCAGAAACTTCGGTGATGCCTTGATAGCGTTGCTTTCCCTCGCCGGGATCGAGCGTTATTACCAATCTGGCATTCTTCCCAAATATTTTTTCTGTATTGACTAGCTCGGGATTCGTTTCGGGAACACGTGCCATACCCCGAAAGGTACATTTTGCATCTACCTGCACCACCAACAAAGAACCCATGGATTCATCTTGTAACTGCAAAGTTAAAGAACCTTCAGACTTAATGGTTGCGGATAATAAACAACTCGCCAGAGATGCCTCTCCAAGTAAGCGCTGTGTGCTTAAAGAATGATCGGTATGGTCGAGTAGATCAGCATAACTCTGCTCAAGATCAACAATAACGCCGCGAATATTGTGGCGGGAAAAAAGAAAGCGATAGCGGAGATCTGCCACTACTTTTCGGCGAGTAACTGGCGCAGAATCTCGTTAACCTGTGCCGGGTTAGCCTTACCTTTTGTTTGCTGCATAACCTGACCAACAAAAAAGCCCAATAGTTTTTCTTTCCCCTCTCTAAACTGCTCCGCCTGTCCCGGATTCTTATCTACAATTTCCCGGGCAATTTGTTCAAGAGCGCCACTATCGGTTATTTGTTTTAAGCCACGCGCCTCGATAATTTCGTCTGCAGTTCCCTCGCCTTGCCACATAAACTCAAACACTTCTCTGGCCAGTTTACCGGAGATTGTATTGTCACTGATCCGCGCTAACAAACCGCCAAAATCTGCCGCACCGACAGGGCAACCTTCAATCTCTATATTGTTTTCATTCAGGGCTCCGCTTAGCTCCCCCATAACCCAGTTTGCCGCGATCTTCGGGTCAGTGCTATTAGCAAGTGCGGTCTCGAAATAATCGGCCATCGCCCGGTTCGCGGTCAGTATCGAGGCGTCATATTCACTTAACTTGTATTGTTCAACGAAACGCGCTTTTTTCGCTCCCGATAGTTCTGGCAATTGTTTTCTAACATCACTCAAAAAACCCTGGGTTATTTCGATTGGCAACAGGTCCGGATCCGGAAAATAGCGATAGTCATTGGCTTCTTCTTTACTGCGCATGGACCGCGTTTCGTCGCGGTCAGGATCGTAGAGACGCGTCTCCTGAAGGACTTCACCGCCGTCCTCCAGTAAGTCAATTTGTCTCTCAACCTCGTGATTTATGGCACGCTCCACAAACTTGAACGAATTTATATTTTTAATTTCTGCACGGGTACCGAACTCCTTTTGACCAGACGGTCTGACCGAGACATTGGCATCGCAACGAAAGGAACCTTCTTGCATATTGCCATCGCAAATACCAAGGTATTTGACCAGCGAATGCATTTTTTTCATATAGGCCACCGCTTCTTTGGCGTTCGACATTTCCGGCTCCGAGACGATCTCTAGCAGCGGCGTGCCAGCGCGATTTAGATCAATACCGGTACAACCGTCGAAATCTTCATGCAATGACTTACCTGCATCCTCTTCAAGATGAGCGCGAGTAACTCCAATGATTTTTGTTTGCCCTTCACCTAGTTCTATTTCTAACTCACCTTTACCGACAATCGGTAATTCGAACTGGGAGATTTGATAACCTTTCGGCAAGTCCGGATAGAAATAGTTCTTGCGCGCGAACACTGAACGGGGTGCGATTTCGGCATCTAAGGCCAAACCAAACATCACAGCCATACTTACCGCTTGTTCGTTAAGCACCGGTAACACCCCGGGCATTCCCAGGTCGATAGCACTCGCCTGACTATTCGGCTCGGCGCCGTAGGCGGTCGATGCTGCCGAGAAAATCTTGCTCTGGGTAGCTAACTGTGCGTGAATCTCCAAACCTATTACTGTTTCCCAGGCCATGACTACTGCTCCTCAAAAAAACTCGTCGGCCGTTGCCCGTGCCAATCGGTCACTTTTTGCAGCTGATGGGCAACGTTTAAAATTTTTGCCTCGCCCCAATAATTACCAATTATCTGCAGCCCGACGGGTAAACCTTGTACTTGCGGGACCGGCAAAGACATCGCTGGCAAACCCGCCAAGCTCGCACCGATAGTATAAATATCGGACAAATACATGCTCACAGGATCTTCACCTTTTTGTCCAAACGGGAATGCAACCTCAGGTGCGGTTGGACCCATGATGACGTCAACTTTCTCAAAAGCGCTTACAAAATCATTTTTTATAAGGCGCCGTAATTGCTGTGCTTTCAAGTAATAGGCATCGTAGTATCCAGCTGATAATGCATACGTGCCAACCAATATACGCCTTTGTACTTCAGCACCAAATCCTTCTGCTCTTGATCGAGCGTATAGATCCTCGAGGCTTTGCGGATCGGCACAACGGTGGCCGTAACGCACCCCGTCGAAACGCGACAAATTCGACGAGCACTCTGCCGGTGCGACAATATAATAAACGGGCACTGTTAAGTGTGTATTGGGCAACTCAATCTCAACCAGGTCCGCGCCTAACGATTCATATTCTCTGAGTGCCTGTTGTATAGCATCTTGCACCTCGGCGTCCAAACCAGCCCCAAAATACTCTTTCGGGATACCTATTCGTAAACCTTTAATCGAATCTTCAAGTTGCGCACTACAATCATCTACCGGACGCTCCATTGAGGTTGAGTCGCGCTCGTCAAAACCACTCATAACAGTTAATAGTTCAGCGCAGTCTTGTGCTGACCAAGCGAAGATTCCAGCTTGATCAAGGCTTGACGCAAACGCGACCATACCCCAACGCGAAACACGACCGTAAGTCGGTTTAATACCGGTCAAACCGCAGAAAGAGGCCGGTTGCCGGATCGAACCCCCGGTATCCGTGCCAGTTGCGACTGGCGCCAAACCAGCGGCAACGACAGCCGCCGAACCGCCGGATGACCCGCCCGGTACACGCTGCACATCCCAGGGATTACTAACCGGACCAAAGAAACTGTTTTCATTTGATGACCCCATGGCGAACTCATCCATATTCGCTTTACCCAAGGTCACCATCCCGGCCGCCGCCAACTTTTGCACCACGGTTGCATCAAACGGCGCAATAAAATTTTCCAGCATTTTTGAACCGCAACTCGTGCGCATTCCTTCGGTCAAAAATATATCTTTGTGGGCCAAAGGAATACCCGTAAGACTTCCAGCATTACCCTGAGCCCTTTGTTCATCTGCACGGCCGGCCTGCGCGAGCGACACGTCAGGATCAACAGTGATAAAGCAATTCAGTGACGAGTGCCGAGATATCCGGGATAAAAAATGCTCGGTGAGTTCGACGC
>CAZUMV010000023.1:0-19542 GCA_964621435.1 uncultured Thiotrichales bacterium
GTCAAGCCGCATTGCGTGCGGCGAGTAAATCCCCTCGAATGTCGTTATTTGCGGTTGAGCTCGAAATTGACGCTGAGGTCGAGTCGCTTGGTGGTACGCCATTGTTTGCCGAAGATGGTGCTGAGCTAGGTGCAATGTTTAATGGGGGATTCTCTCTAACATTTGGGAAATACATCGGGATGTGCTGTCTGCCAACCGGAGTAGCATCTGAAGACATGGCCATTATCGCCGGCGATGAGAAGTGGCCAGGGGTGTTGAAGTCGAGCCCGCTGTTGGTGAGCAAAGAACGCACCATGACGCCTCCGCCAGCATAACGAGGCTAAACTTTTGTGACTAATCGAAGCGGAAGCATTAATTCAGATTCCGACCCTCTCGAGTATTCATCGAGCTTTTCAAGATGCCCATAGATGCAAGGATCAGATTGATAGCAGGGCTGATCGCCGCCATGTTGACGGCTGGGTGTGTGTCTCAACTTGACCAGCCTACCGACATTGTCGCGGAGCGTATTTTGCTAAACGGTCAGATATACACGGCTGTGGAGCGCCGCCAATTCGTGTCGACGGTTGCGATCGCCAATGGTCGAATTGTCGGCGCGGGTGACCAGGAAATCGTTATGCGATTAGCGGGCCCGGAAACCGAAATAGAGGATTTGCAGGGTGCGTTCGCAATGCCAGGTATTCACGACGCGCATTTTCATTTACAAACATCGATCATGCAGGCAGATGCGTGCTCGCCCGGTCAGTTCCCCCCAAGCCGCCTGGTCGAAGTACTTAAGCTGTGCAAAGAGCAAGTGAACCCCGATCAGGCCTGGATGACAATTTTCGGCTTGGAGATGTGGTCGGAAGCTGTCGACAATGCAGCGGTTGATGTGTTGTTTCCAGATACCCCGGTATTCATATATGACGTATCTTTGCACAATGGCTTGGCTAATTCAGCGGCGCTCGCCATCGCGGGGATCAAAGAGACATCCGTAAATCCTGTGGGTGGCGTTATTGTCCGTGCAGACGGAAAACGGCGACCCACAGGCGTGTTGGTAGAAGACCCGGCGATGTTGTTGGTCACCCAACATATTCCAACGATTCCGGCAGACGATTTTATCGACTACGCGAAAGCAGAGTTTGCGACCCTGTTCAGTAACGGAGTGACCTCGATTCAGGACGCTGGCACAGGTGATCCTATTTGGCCGCTGATCAAGACGATTGACGAATCTGACGATCCGATGCCGTATGTATTTGCTCATCTCACCTGGGAGTTACGTAATAACGTGCCCGTACCGGAGATGGAAGCGGCCATTAGTAACCGGGAGAATTTTCGTAGCAAGCACATCAGTCCTGACGGGATAAAAGTGTTTCTTGACGGCATACCGGTTCCGCCGATGTTTACCCATGTGCCGTTGGATAGCGACGGAATTGTCGATGAATCCAATTTGCTTATTCCCCGCGATATCCTCGAGGCCAGACTTATTGAGTGGGACAAGCAGGGATTAAAAGTCAAAATGCACGCATCGGCGAACGGTGCGGCGCAGGTTGGACTTGATGCGATTGCTGCAGCGCGACGTGAGAATGGTGACAGCGGAATCCGACATGAAACGGGACATTCGTCCGAGATTGCGGACGTCGATCTGGAGCGATATGACCGACTTGGTGCAGTGGCGGAGGTCTCACCATACTTCTGGCACTTGGGCGGCGTCGTTGGTGGCACCGGGTACCAGTTTCGGGCCCTGGATAATACTGATGCTTTGATTACCACCGGGTCAGACTATCCGGTGGTCGCGTCAACAAATCCCTTTCCGCCATTGCAAGGAATACTACAACGGCCGGGAGAATCCGTGCCGTTGACCACTGCACTGTCATTTCTCACTCGAAATGGTGCCGAGTCAATCGGTCGTTTAGAGAATCTCGGTACAATCGAAACTGGAAAAGTCGCGAACCTGATTATTCTGGATAGAAATTTATTCGAGATACCGATTTCCAGTATCGGACAAACCAAGGTTGTTCGTACCATTCTTGATGGTAAGGACGTTTACAAGCATGGCGGAACAAGTGCCGCCGAAAGGGAGTAATTAGTGTCTTCTGATCAGAACCAATTTGTTCTTACAGCCACATGTCCGGCGCAACGCGGCATCGTCGCCGCAATAACCCAGTGTCTGGCCAACCACAGTTGCTACATTGTCTCGTTGGAGCAGTACGATGACGAGAAGACCGGGAAGTTCTTCATGCGTTCGGTATTTCGAATTGAGAACGACGAAATCGGTGTTGATGATGTTCGTGCGGAACTTGACAGTGTTGCTAAAGACCTGTCGATTGACGTACAGGTGCGCTCGGCTCATGCAGCCATGAATGTTTTGTTGATGGTATCTAAATTCGATCACTGTTTGGCCGACCTTCTTTACCGTACAAAGAAGGGCGAGTTAAACATGAATATCGTTGCCGTAGTCTCAAATCATGAAGACCTGCGGCCGCTTGTGGAGCACATGCAGTGCGAGTTCTACCATTTGCCAATGACGAAGGAAACCAAAGCTGAGCAGGAGAAGCGACTGCTCGAGATTATTGACGAAAAAGACGCAGAGCTTGTAGTGCTGGCACGATACATGCAAATCTTGTCGGATGACTTATCAAAGCAGTTGCAAGGACGTTGCATCAACATACACCATTCGTTCTTGCCGGGTTTCAAAGGTGCGCGTCCTTACCACCAAGCTCACGAGAGAGGTGTCAAGATTATTGGTGCTACAGCACACTATGTTACGGGCGATCTCGATGAAGGCCCGATTATTGAACAGAGCGTCGCGCGAGTAAGTCATCATCATAGCCCCGACGACCTTGTCAGGATCGGGCGAGATACTGAATGTCTCGCGCTGGCATCAGCCGTAAAGTTACATGTTGAACGACGACTTTTTCTCGACGGTAACAAGACCATTGTCTTCCAAAACTCATAACAAAAAAGAGGAAACCTACTTGAGAAGTTTTCTCCGCGACGCTCTGGAAACGCCAATTCTCACCCGAAGTGCGAAGGTTGCAGTTGTCGTCGGTACAATTTTGACAGCTATCAACAATGGCGATGCGCTCGTTAGAGGCGAGTTTTCACATGACATGATCTGGAAAATACCGGCGACCTATTGCGTTCCGTTTTGCGTATCGATTTATGCGGGTGTACAAACAAATCGCGAGAGGAAGGGCGCAAATGAAAACTGAGAATAACGATAGAGCTCATACAGCAACATCGAGAAGAGCGTTGCAGTGCTAAATATAGTGGATCACAAACTCTATAGCGGAAATCGGATTCGGGAATTGCGAATCAACCGTCCACCGGTAAATGCGCTCGACCTTGAGTTGCTGTCAATGTTAAGACAGGAGCTTACCAGTGCTTCTGAATCCGGCTCCGGCGCTATCGTACTTTCTGGAACTGGCGGCATTTTTTCAGCAGGCCTGGACATCAAGACAACCATACAACTCGACCGTGACGGAGTAGCCAGCACCTTTCAGGCGCTCAAAGATGTAACGATGGCAATAGGAACGTCTCGAATTCCGATTGCTGTAGCAATCACGGGAGGTTGCCTGGGCGCTGGAGCCATATTCTCGGTGCTCTGCGATTATCGGGTAATGAGCCGGCAGGGCGTCAACTTTGGTATAACCGAGGTCAGAGGCGGCATGTCGGTAGGACCGCATATCGTCTATGCATTGACGCAACTGGTTGGCAAGCAAAAAGCACAAAAAATGATACTTGAGTCTGAAACACTGGATGTTCATCAGGCTTACGATCATGGGTTGGCAGATGAAGTGGTTAGTCATCAATTCGTAACGAGCCGCGCGGTTGCGTGGTGCGATCGTATGCTTAAGTTGCCTGGGGCAGCCATGCGCTCGACAAGAAACTCGTTTCGTGCCGGGTTGCAACCAATGCTGGTAGAGCTTGAAGGCGAGTCGATTGAAGATCGCGTTGACAAGTGGTTCGATGAAAGGGTTCAAAAGAATGTCAAGAAGCTGACAAAATCAAGCTAATACGATGCCTGAAATTAAAAGCTTCGACGAGACGAATAACGGTAAAAGTAAATGTGAACAAACAGGAGCAAAGGCGATGTTAAAGATATTGCTGGCAAGTTTCATTTCCTTGCTCGTTATCTCAATTGCGAATTCTGAGGTGATCGAAGAAAGTGCATTTTTGCACGAATCAGACGTTGCCTGGGAAACCAACGAGTTTCCAATTCATCGCTGGAAAACACTCATAGGAAATGGCGTTAAAGATCGACTTAACCCTGAAGATGTCTATGCCGGGACATGGGAGCTCGCACCCAAAGCAACTTACCATGGGCACAAACATGAAATCCCCGAGATTTATTTTATCATTTCGGGAAAGGCGTTATGGACCGTGGGCGATGAAACGCAGGAAGTAACGGCGGGTACCTCCATTTACACGAAGCCCGGGGCAGTACACAAAATGACCAACCTGCTGGATACGCCACTGCAAGCCATCTGGCTATGGTGGGCGCCAGGGGGTAACCAGAAGATATTTGAAAGCGAATACCTGTTTACCGAAGAGCCGCCAGAACAACCTGAGGGAGCCAGATTTGACTAGTATTTTTCCTTCGAGCATTTCATTGATGTGTGGGTCTCCAGGAATAGTTTTTACTGCCAGTCGAACGGCTGGCGCCAGTTGAATCCAGCATCCATCACTAATCAAAGGACCAAGAAAATGAATGCACAATTTCCCTCATTGCCGAATCCGCCGGATCTATCCGATGTCTTTACAATGTTCCCACATGGGGCAAAACCACTGCTTGAGTTTCACGACATCATACTACGAGGTGAGTCACCATTATCTCCGAACGAGAGAGAGCTGATCGCTGCTCACGTTTCAGGACTCAATGCATGCACTTACTGCTTTGCAGCGCATTCGACCATTGCCGAAGCATTTGGTGTCGACCCGGGAATCTTTGAAAAGATGCAAACAGATCTCGATGCTGCGGATGTTTCTGAAAAGTTGAAACCGATCCTGGCATACGTTTCCAAGTTAACCACGGACCCAGCTCGCATGACACCCGGCGATGCCAAGGCTGTATATGATGCCGGCTGGGACGAACGGGCGTTATATGACGCTGTCGTGGTCTGTTCTCTGTTCAATTTTATGAATCGCCTGGTTGAAGGTACCGGTTGCTCTCCGGAAGCTGAAGCAGCGGGGGAAGACTCGGACGAACCATTGGAATCCTATGTCTCTTGGGGTCGTGAGGTTGGGTTTATCGACTAGGTGTGTGTCTCTACACTCTATTTCATATTTGTATTGTGGCTAGTGTGTATTGATTTATTGTAAACCTATTCGGTGCAGTCAGGGATTTAAATGATACTGAAACATTGGCGCGTTCAGATGCTAACGCGGTTCGTGTAATTGAAAACAGGAAACAAACCAGGAGTAATGCAACATGGCTAAAAAATACAATATGACGATTGGTGGAAACACCGTTATAGCTGACGATTATGTGGAAGTACGTAACCCCGCGAATACTGACGAAGTGGTCGGTTTGGCACCGGCAGGTCAGGAGAAACATCTCAACGAAGCTATAAATGATGCACAAGAGGCATTTTCGAAGTGGAAACATTCTTCTGACAAAGAACGCGTGGAAGCTTGCCAAACGATAGCCAAAGTGTGTGAAGACAATGCCGAAGAGCTGGCAGAATTATTAACCAAAGAACAGGGCAAGCCTCTCAACGGAATGGGTTCAAGATTCGAGTTGGGTGGTTGTGCTGGTTGGGCTGGGTATACGTCCTCAATCGGTTTATCCGAGAAAGTCCTCGAAGATAGTGATGCCAGTAATATAGTCATGCAGCGACAGCCTTTGGGTGTAGTCGGCTCTATAACTCCATGGAATTTCCCATTGATGATCGCGATTTGGCATTTAGTGCCGGCGATTAGAACTGGCAATACGGCTGTTATTAAGCCCTCACCATTTACCCCGCTTAGCACACTGCGAATGGTTGAGTTAATCAATGAGAAACTGCCTAAAGGCCTGATCAATATTGTCTCTGGCGGTAATGAGTTGGGAGCCCATATCACCAATCACAAAGACATTAATAAACTGATTTTTACCGGCTCAATTGCAACTGGTAAAAAAGTGATGTCCAGTGCTGCACAAAACGTAACACCAGTGACACTTGAACTAGGTGGAAACGATGCCGGTATTATGTTGCCAGGAACGGATTCCTCACAATTTATCGAAGGCCTGTTTTTCGGTTCTATGATTAATTCAGGCCAAACCTGTGGCGCTCTCAAGCGACTCTATGTGCACGATGATGATTATGACGCTACCATAAAAGCACTGGTCGACTTTGCCGGCAATATACCAATGGGTGACGGTATGGACGAAAACAGTGTGCTCGGTCCACTGCAAAATAAAATGCAGTTCGATAAAGTGGTTGATCTCGTAAACGATGCTAAAGTAAATGGCGCGACCATACACTGCGGCGGTGAACCACTAGGTGGAAAAAATTATTTTTACCCCGTTACTATTGTGGGAGACATTACTGATGGTGTAAGACTGGTGGATGAAGAGCAGTTTGGAACCGCGCTTCCTGTCATTCGCTACACGAATGTTGACGATGCAATTGCTGCAGCTAATGGCCTTGATTTTGGGCTAGACGCGTCAGTCTGGGGTCATGATAAAACACAGTGCGCCGAAGTAGCAGCACAACTTGAAGCAGGAACTGTATTAATCAACAAGCATGCTGATATCGCTCCTCATGTTCCGTTTGGTGGGATTAAGTGTTCCGGTATTGGTGTTGAATTTGGTGAAGAAGGACTGGCAGCTTATACATCAATAAAAATCATCAACGCGGCAGCATAACTGGAGCTTTATTCATATAGAATTTCATTGATCATCTGCGCTCGCTAGAGGGCGGGCGTAGTTTAAATGGGATTAATGAGTCTAAGCCTGCTATTTCACGTGGAGTATAAATAGAGCCAAGTCTCGGCTAATTCTTTGTTTCGGAGATTTCCCATATATAGCGCATTGGTTACAAGGGCAGAGATTATATTGTCAACAACAATGAATCCGGGCCTTTCGCGCAGCATATTTTTAACGAGCTTACCGCCGTTCAATATGGAGAGTCTGAAGACTACTTTTCCTGGGTTCATTCCGTATCGTAAGAAACAAAAACCCCATCCATGAAATCGATGAGGTTTTTATTTATTGGTGGAGGTGGCGGGAATCCAATATAGAAATAACTAATTGAATTAAAATAAGAAAAGTGGATATTAAAAATAGTTGCCCCACCTGTTGCCCCCAATTAAAGAGGACAAATCCGCCGATTTAATATCTTTTTTATAGATTACGATGGTATTTACGCAGGGATTAGTGCTTCATTAGGATGGAAACCATTGCATTAACTCAAAAAATGCACTATATATAGGACATTAAATAGCTTAGTGTTCAAAATATAGGACAAAATAATGAAATCGATAGCTGCCGACACATTGCCGCGTTCGACCCTGAATGCCCTTGTCAAACTCGGACAGGACATCGCGGTAGCACGAAAAAAACGTCGCATATCAACAGTATCAATGGCGGAGCGAGCTTTTATCAGCCGTAACACATTATATAAATTAGAGCGAGGTGACCCAACCGTTTCGATTGGTATATATGCGGCCGTTCTTTCGATTTTAGGCCTCGTTGACAAGCTGGGTGACGTCGCTGAGCGAGGTGATGATGAGATTGGTCTTGATCTGGATGAAGACAATCTTCCCGAGCGGATAAAGCTACCAAAGCGGCGTTAAGATCATGTCAGAAACGATTGGTGTATATATAGATATAGGTGTTGAGTCCTATTTGGTGGGACGTTGTCGCCTGATTACAAAAAGACGACATACTACCTCTCACTTTCAATATGATGATGCCTGGCTATCGCATGAGATGTGCTTTGCTATTGATCCGGAGAACCTGCCTCTCTCGTCTGTTTCAGTTTATACACGCACAAATAAGTCTAGCTTGCCCGGTGCAATCCGCGACACCGCACCGGATCGATGGGGCCAAAAACTCATCCAACGTGCGTATCGGAAGAATGGAATAGATCGGCGGCTTACCGAATTTGATTATTTGTTGGGAATGAACGATGAAACTCGCATTGGGGCGCTACGATACCGACGGTCAAATCAAGATGAATTTGATAATGACATCGAGGGCTATCGTATTCCTCCCTTGATCCAATTGTCTGCGCTACTGGACGCGGCCAATGCCGTTGCTAATGATAAAGAAACCGATGCAGAACTGCGTTTGCTTTTAAATGAGGGCTCGCCGCTAGGTGGGGCTCGTCCCAAATCAGCAATACTTGACGGCGAGGAACTTGCTATCGCCAAATTTCCAAAGCCCGATGATGAGCGTTCCATTGCGCAAGGAGAAGTGCTTGCGCTGGAGCTTGCCAGAGAGTCGGGCATTAATGCTGCTTCGGGACGGATAGAAAACGCTGATGGCAGAGACGTATCCATTATTAAACGTTTTGATCGTGATGGCGCACAGCGAATTCCATATTTATCGGCTATGAGCTTGCTAGGGAAGGATGATGGCGACCGAGGCACGTACACGGAGATCGCCGAGATTATTCGCAAACATTCAAGTGAACCTATAGATGATTTGCATGAGCTATATAAGCGCATGGTGTTCAACGTATTGATATCTAATCATGATGATCATTTGCGTAACCATGGTTTTTTGTATGACAATCGTGAACGATGGCGCTTGTCTCCGGCTTTTGATCTTAACCCGGTTCCGAAATTTGAAACCGACGGAAGAATGCAGACTGCGATTTCCGATAAAGGCGATGACGCTAGCATAAAGTTGGCGCTCGATACCTGCGCAGACTTTAAGCTAAGGCCAGATGAGGCCGACAAGATAGTTCGGGAAATTGCTCAAATTGTGAATGGCTGGCCTAAACTAGCACGTCGATTGGGTATGACTGCGATTGACCAAAAAAATTATGCCACAGCTTTTCATCTTGCTGACGAGTACTTAAGTTAAAAAAGGATCAAATAAACATATTTTGATCTAGACAAAGCAACTAAAAAATTCGAAGAGACTCCCTCCATTGGACGTGTATCCGAGAAAAAAAGGAGCACAAAAAAAGACGCCGTCACGAACCGTATAATACGGTATCGGACGGCATCGGATGGTGGAGGTGGCGGGAATTGAACTTAAAGCCATAGTGTCGTTCAGTATACGGTGTTTCGTTTTGGGCTAGGAGCGCAAGAAAAGAAACTTATAAGTTTCTTTTTTAGAATATTGGCTCTCTAAACTAAAATAGCAATTAATGTGTTGCTTTTATTGAAAATAGAAACTAATATGTTGTCTTTATATGAAAAAGCAACATATTAGCTTACTAAAAATGCAGTCGATATTACAACAATTGAAGAACAGGCGTATAAGTCTACGTCTGAAGCAAAAAGACATGATGTTGCGTGTTGGCATCTCGCGACAGCAGTATCAACGCTTGGAATCCAAGGGAAATCCTCGATTAAAAACGCTCGAATTACTAGCCAAAGGCCTAAACAGCCAGCTCGTTCTCGTCCCGCAAGAAAAGTTGGGTGTGGTTTTGGAAGTGTTAGAGAGTGATGAACTTCAAAAACCATCATCATTAGATATCAGGTCGTCGCAACCCACGTCCACGAGCATTGATGATGATCCCTGGCTCGATTTACTGGAAAATGACAAATGACTCCCGAGAAAAACGACGAAGTCAGTTTTCTCGAGCTAACATTACACGGAACTATAGTTGGTCATCTCGCCGGCTATCGTAATGGCAAAAACTCGTTGAGTTTTACCGACGAGTTTAAACATGCTGTCAATCGACCAACGTTTAGTTTGATCACGCACCCCCGATTTCCTCGTTCTCAGCAGCTAATGGCAACCCCTTGGAACCGAAACCATCGCTTGCACCCATCGTTGTCTAACTTGTTACCGGAGGGCGTACTGCGGGAATTGATAGCTCAAGGACTAAAAGTGCATGTGGATAACGAATTCCAACTGTTTTCATATTTGGGTGAGGATTTGCCAGGGGCATTGATTGCAAAGCCGTTAGAGCCCGATGACGTTCCGGCAAAAGTCCTCGCTATTCACAGCAAAGCAAAAATCATAAGATTTGAGAAACTTCAGCAGAAGAACAAATTTTCACTAGCTGGTATACAGATGAAGTTTTCAATGAAGGAAAAAGACGGTCGCTACAACTTGAATAAAAGTGAGTTGGGAGACTGGATAATTAAAACCCCATCTACCAAGCATAAAGATGTTCCGGTCAATGAATTTTCCGCAATGACACTTGCTTCAATGGTGGGTATTGAAATACCAGAAATCAAACTTGTAGATTTGGGTAAACTGGATAATTTGCCGCAGATAAATTTGCCGAACGAGGAATTTGCGTTCGCAATAAAACGGTTCGATAGAAAAAATAGTACACGTGTACACACGGAGGATTTCGCGCAGGTTCTGGTGAAGTACCCACATGAGAAATATAAGACCGCAAACTATGAGCAAATAGGAAGGGTGCTATATGAATATTCTGATGAAGGATTGTCAGATGCACAGCAATTTGCGCGAAGGCTGCTGGTTAATATCCTGTTAGCAAACGGTGATGCCCATTTAAAGAACTGGAGTTTAATCTATTCGAATAAAGTGACGCCTGTTCTGTCACCGGCCTACGATATAGTCACGACTAGCGTTTATATTGATGGTGAAAAAAGCTTCGCTCTAAACATGGGCGGAATCAAGGGTTGGTATAAGGTTAACTATACGAATTTTGAAGAATGGGTATCAAAAGCTGATATACCATGGCGTGCAATCAAGCCGCATCTTGATGATGTGATGGATAAGGCAAGAACGTTGTGGCCAACTGCGATCAAGCAAATGCCGATGAACGAAACTCACAAGAAAAGACTAGCAGTGCATTGGAAAAACCTACACGTGGATTTCAAAATCTAGAAGTAAAAATGCCAGGCATAAAAGCTCAAAAAGCCAAGTGGCTAATTGATGACGTGGTTCAGGCAATCAGAAAATGGTCGGAATTTGCTCAAGATGCCGGGGTATCGGAAAAGCACTTGTTTAAAGTTCAAGCGGCATTGCGCTTAAAAGAAATGGGGTTAGATTGATCGAGTAACGAGGAGGCATTGGATGGCACGAGTAATCATTATAGGAGAAGGACCAGCGTTGCCGAACGATGCAGCGCTGGACGTATTCTGGGCAGCCGCGCGCACAGCGGTGCCGGAGCTCGGGGATGATCATCAAGTCAGATCCCTGGGCATTGATGAGGAAAGCACCGGTTTGATTCTTGATTTCATCCGAGACAGAACCAAAATAGGAACCTTCAGTTTGCCATGGGTGATGGAACAAGAAGGGCATCCGCAAACGGCGCCTGGAACACCGGTTATTTTGACAGACTTTGATGGTTCGCCCAAAGCGGTTGTATGCATCACCGATGTCCGGGCAACGACGTTTGGCGCCATAGGTCAGGCAGAAACGGAGCTGGACGGGCCTCCCGTGCAAGACCCGGACGTGTGGCGACCCTTGCATCGTGACTACTGGAATGGGCTGCTCACCCAGTATGGCAAGAGCTGCACCGATGACATGCCCGTTCTGGTGGAGCCTTTTGATCTCGTTTACATGCCTATGGCTTAGTCCATGTCTGTAACGATGTAGGGTAGTTAACAAAATTCTGTCAACATAAAAAAACATAGGCCTGACGATTTTATAGTCAGGACTTTTTGGGTGGAAATCGCAGGCATTGAACTCGATCTCACAGTATATTTAATTGTGCCGTAATCGTGCCGTAACAACTGCACTTTACTGTCGATTACTGTCGATTACTGTCGGTCCGAGGGTGGCAGCGTCACTAAGCGACTGACTTATATAGTTAAGATCCTCATCTGGACTGTCTGTTAATCACTAGGTCGGCGGTTCGAGCCCGTCCCGACGACTGCAAGGATGCAGGAGGTAGCACCCAAAGGGCATTGAAAAGCAACGCAGGAGCAGTTGCCGAGGAGCCAATATTTCCAAAAGCCCAGCTGTTTCAGCTGGGCTTTTTTGTTCATGCTTGTTGGGCAGTTTTTTTATTGGGCGCCGCAGGTTGGTTAAAACTCTTTGCCGTCTTTTACCAATTGGACTAGGTAGGGCGAGGGCGCGAAGGCTTCGCCAAACTGTTGTTCAAGTTCCTGTAGTTTTGCCAAGACCTTTTCCAAACCGACGGTATTGGCCCAAAACATGGGACCACCTTGGTACAAGGGCCAGTTGTATCCCTTAATACAGGCAACATCAATGTCGGAACTACGCAGTGCAATACCTTCGTCCAGCACCTTCGCACCTTCATTGATGATCGGGTAAAGCAGTCTTGCCAAAATGTCATCTTCTGTGGCGTCGACCGGTTCAATGCCTTTCTCGGTCGCGACTTCTTTAATTACGTCCAGAGCGACAGGTGATATCGTACGATTTCGTTTTTCATCGTAGTCATAGTAGCCGCCATTTTTCTTTTGCCCGAGACGGTCCATACCAACCAATTCACTATCAACTGTTTTCTCGGTAGAATCGCGGCCGATCACATCCAGACCAACCAGATCTTTCATAGCGAATGGACCCATGGCGAAACCGTAATCGTAAATTACCTGATCAATGGTTTCAGGGTTTACACCTTGTAATATAAGGCTGTCTGCCTGAAAGGCTCTTTGCTTCATCACCCGGTTGGCGATAAAGCCCCAGCAAACCTTTGAGTGAACCGGTGTCTTTCTGATTTTTTTAGCGAGGCGCATGGCAGTATTGACAGCTTCCAGATCAGATTGCTCTCCACGCACCACTTCCAGCAACGGCATAATATTAGCTGGAGAAAAGAAATGCATGCCGATGACATCTTGAGGGCGCGACGTTATTGCAGCGATTTCATCAATATCCAGATAGGAAGTATTACTCGCTAAAATACATTCCTTTTTAGCAACTTTGTCGAGTGTGCTGAATACGGTTTTCTTCACATCCATAGATTCGTAAACAGCTTCAATGACGAGATCAACAGAACTAAAGTCATCATACGTTAGGGTGGGGGTCAGCAAATTCATACAGGCGTCGAGTGCCGATTCAGGCATACGTCCACTTTTAACGCCGCGTTCGTAGTTCTTGCGGATCACGTTGATGCCGTGATCGAGCGCTTCCTGTTTTAACTCGAGCAGTGTCACCGGGATGCCGGCGCTAAGGAAGTTCATGGCGATGCCGCCACCCATGGTGCCGGCGCCGATGACACCGACACTCTCAATCGGGCGTGTTGCCATTGTTTTAGGAAGATCGGGAACCTTGCTGCACTCCCGTTCCGCGAAAAACACATGTCTTTGCGCGGCTGAATCGCGTCCTTCGATGAGTTCAACAAAAAGCTCGCGCTCGCGCGCCATACCTTCCTCGAAAGGAAGGTTAACGGCGTTCTCAATAGACTTGGTAATATTTTCTTTAGCTTTAAAGCCGCGAAATTTTCGGGCATTCTTTTTGCGGAACGTGTCAAATATGCCCGGGTTGTCTCTGGCTTCGGCTATTTTTTCTTCTTTGTCGCGCGCCAGCATCAGCGGCGCATCAGTTTTCAATAGTTCTTGCGTAAACGCCGTGGCTTCCGACAATAAATCGTCGCCATCACAAATTTTATCAATGATGTTCAGCTCAAGCGCTTCTTCAGCTTTAATTTGGCGACCGCTAGTAATGATCTCGAGTGCGGCATCAACACCAACCAAGCGCGGCATTTTTTGCGTGCCGCCAGCACCGGGCAGTAATCCGAGATTGGCTTCAGGCAGCCCAACCTTGGCCGAAGGGAGTGCGATACGGTAGTGACAACCGAGTGCAGTTTCCAGCCCGCCGCCCAGCGCGGTACCATGCATGGCGGCTACGGTTAGTTTTTTGCTGGCTTCGATGGTTTCAATCATCGAACGTAATTGTGGGTCTTGCGGTGGTTTGCCGAATTCCCGAATATCAGCGCCAGCGAAAAATGTGCGACCGGCACAAATCAGGATGATGGCTTTAACAGCGTCGTCCTGGTTGGCTTTATTAAATCCTGCAACGATGCCTTGACGCACAGCAATGCCGAGTGCGTTTACCGGCGGCGAATCTATTGTGACGATGGCGATGCCATCATTTACGGCGTAATTTAGTGGATTGGTCATAGTATTGTTGGAAGAATCTTGGTTGTATTCTTGAGCGCTTATTATAGACCATTTAGGACGCTAAGCTAAAAAAGGTAAGCCCCGACCAGCAAATCAAACCCCAAACACAGCGGCACAGTCCAGTGCGGCATGTGGCCGACGTCAGAAAATAGCGGGCTGACAAGATCCCACAACGCATGCAATGTCCAGCCCACGGATAGGAATAAAATTTGACGCAGTCCCAATGCGCCGAGAATGCAGAACATCAAGCCGCCAGCAATTTGTGGCAGTAGAATATTCAGGCTATTACCGGTGAAGAAGCCGAACCCGACATACCAGCAGCTAATTGATTCTACTTCGCTCGCATCGAATATTCATTATCCGGATAGATTATGGTTCCAAACTGCTTAACGCCACCGAATGCGGCGTTCGGGGAATTTTAAATGTAAATAAGGACAATATCAGTTCCCTGGAAATTGTCGGCTGGACTAATACTCAGTACACTAAGTCCTTACAAAAATTTTGAGAATCCTATGCAAGTAATGCGTGTTATGAAGCCCGGGGGGCTGGATCAGTTACGACTGCTTGAGACTGAATCGGTTTCGCCGGCTGACGGGGAAGTGCAGGTACGTTGGCGAGCATCTTCTTTGAACTTTCATGACTATATGGTGGCACTGGGCGCGATACCGACGGAAGACGGGCGGATACCTATGTCTGATGGCGCTGGTGAAATTACGGCGGTCGGCGAGGGCGTTTCTAAATGGAAGATTGGTGATAAAGTGATGTCCACTTTCTTTTGCCACTGGATAGATGATTTTCCAGCTGCTAAACATGCTGCAGCCTGCTATGGCGATACGGTTGACGGTTTTGCTGTAGAGCGGTCCTGCATTTCTGCCGATTCAATTACAGCGATTCCGGATGGTTACAGTTTTCAAGAGGCAGCAACGTTGCCTTGTGCTGCCGTAACCGCGTGGCGCGGGTTGGTCGAAGAGGGCAATCTACAATCCAGCGATAAAGTTCTGATTCAAGGCAGCGGCGGCGTATCGATTTTTGGATTGCAAATAGCCGAAGCGATGGGCGCCACAATATATGCCACTACGTCATCAGATGAAAAAGCAGAAAAACTGAAAAGTTTGGGCGCCGCTCACGTGATCAATTACCGCGATGATGAAAAGTGGGGGAAAACGATTTTCAAAATGTCGGATGGTGGCGTTGATCAAATACTGGATGTAGGTGGTCCCACGACCTTGCCGCAGGCGATTGAAGCCAGTGCAATCGGCGCCAATATTGCTGTCTTGGGTGTGCTGGGAGGGCGGGATTGCGAGCTTGTATTGCCCAAGTTGTTCTTCAAGCAAATTACCTTAAATGGTATCGCGGTAGGCAGCCGCGTCATGCAGGAGCGCATGGTTGCGTTTATTAACCAACATAAAATTCGTCCGGTGATCGATAAGTCTTTTCAACTGGGTGATTTGGCCAAAGCATTTGAACACCAAGCTAGTGGTGCGCACTTTGGTAAGATCACGATTGAAATCTAAGCCCAATTCATTTAACAGCGCCTGAATTTCCTTCATCGTTGCTAACAACCAAGGCAGTCTTTAAAGGGCGGTAACCTGCGGTCAAACTCTACGACCTTAAACTGCCGCTACAGCTCTGTCCCCCCTGTTCGGCCGAATAGATGTTTTTAAAACTGCAGAAATTGCGCTGAAAGGTTATATTTGTTTCGCTGTGGAGGCATGATAATGAAAAAAGTTCGGAATCGTTACGTTGTATTGATAATGCTGACAGTGGTGTACGGCTTCAATTTTATTGATCGACAAATTCTGGGGATTCTTGCACCTTATATTCAAAAAGATTTGGGTTTTACAGACGGGCAAATAGGTCTGCTTGCGGGATTCGCTTTTGCTTTTTTCTATACTCTAGTGGGCTTGCCCTTAGGGTGGCTCGCTGATCGCTATAATAGAGTTAACATTGTTTCGGTTTCATTAGCTATCTGGAGTGCTTTCACGGCGTTGTCCGGCCTCGCGGGGAGTTATTGGCATATGTTGCTCGCACGTATGGGTGTGGGAATCGGCGAAGCTGGCGGCAGTCCGCCTTCACACTCAATAATTTCCGATTACTTTGATGCCAACGAGCGTGCTCGAGCATTAGCGATCTATTCTCTAGGGATCCCCTTTGGCATTATGAGCGCCTATTTTATTTCAGCGCTACTACTAGGTGTTGAGGCATTTAATTGGCGGTCGGTCTTTGTGATTCTGGGTATACCCGGGATCTTGTTTGCCGTGCTCTTGAAATTAGTGGTGCGGGAGCCGGAGCGCGGTCGCACCGGAGCATCGAAGCCATTGCTGAAAGCACAACAAACATCATTTGGCGAAGCACTGGCCACCTTGCTAAAAATTCCGAGTTACTGGGGCATGTGCCTGGGAATATCATTTGCCAGCTTCGTGGCTTACGGGTTCAGTGCATTTCAGATTGTTTACTTGATGCGGACGTTTCCGGATGTTGGTGTATCAAAGTTGTTAATTTACGTTGGTTTGATTTCGGGGGTTGTATACGCTCTTGGGACATTTATTGGTGGCATGATCGCAGATAAATGGGGCGAGCGGACGCCGGCAGGATATGCGTTAACGCCTGTTGTGGCGTTAGTATTTATGCTGCCTTTGTTCTTGCTCATATTCCAGATGAGTTCATTCAAACTCGCGTTATTGTATTTTGCAGGTTATTGGTTTTTCGCCGGGTTTTATCTTGGGCCATCATTTTCAATGGCGCAAACATTAGTGCCGGTTTCTATGCGCGCCACATCTACTGCGATCTTTTTCTTCGTGCTGAATATTATTGCGCTTGGTGGTGGTCCAACGGCGGTCGGGTTTCTAAGTGAGTCTTTGACGGTGGAGCATGGTGCTGCAAAGGGGCTTGGTCTGGCGCTTAGTTATGCAAGTCCGTCGTTGTTATTGTCCATAGTTGCTTTTTTGTTCGCCTCGAAGTATCTACCAAAAGATTGGGCTCGGGTTAATGATTAGCGAACCTTCATTATGAGCTGCCAGGTTTTCCAGGCAGGATTCTTAAGTTGTGTATTCATGGCTCCTGATCTAGATTGCTAAATAGTATTTTGTTTTTTTCTCAAGCCTATGGCGTTAGTTGTATTGCCGCAGGCTGACAAAAGTATCGAGACTGCGATGCAATTCAGTCGTTAAGATTCGCGCGTTTGATACAGCATTTCGCCAAACGACCATTGCGCATTCCAAAAGTATACTAGTAACCGCGGTGTAGCTTAATCATATGTGGAACAGTGGTTGAGCAAGACATTCAAAGAAAAAATTCTGGAAGATAAAGTGGTAGTGCTTTCTGGCAGTACAAGCGAGCTTAACTTCGGCATCGTTAAAGCGTTATCCAGCGCCGATCTGACCTGTTTGTAACCCTCATGCCTTCATTATTACCGGCGAAAAAAAAGTGGGGCATAAGCCCCACTTTTTACCTATCAATGCTGCGCGAGTAAGATCTAGAAGTTGTAACTCGCAGTTATGCCCATGGTGCGTCTTTCACCATAAAGGTTGCCGTAACCGTTTCCGAAAGGAATCAATACTACGAAAGCGTTCGAGTTGTAGGCTTCATCGGTCAAGTTTCGCGCCCAGACTCTGACGTTCCAGTTGTTGAAGGATACTGCGGCCGAAGCGTTAACGATCGTTCTGGCTTCAATCTGCGCGAGATTCATGGAATCAGCCTCTTGTTCGGATTGATGAGCGATGTCCGCGCGGATGGTCAGGTCTGATCCCAAGCCTTCAAGGTAGGTATCATATTGTCCGCCAACTGCAAGCTGGAATGGCGCTTGGCGCTCTACTTGATTACCGCTGATGTCGCCGTTGGAAGGGCACAAAACGTCGTCGCAAGAAGCGATATTCGGGAAGAAAACTGGCCCGGTACGTGCAAATCTATTGTCGATCGTTCCACTATCATAGGTTGCATCTGAGTACGAGATAGCGCCGTTCAAAGAGAGGTTATCGGTCACTTGCGCGATCGCGTCCAGCTCTACGCCGTAAGTTGTGGCATCGCCGAGGTTCAAGACGATGTTGACAGATGGTAAGCCCTGGCCCTGCTGATCAGCAGCGTTTAGCTGAATATCGCTCCATTTGATTGCGTAGATAGCAGCATTCAATTGCAGACGTTCGTTCCAAAGGGTGCTCTTGGAACCGAATTCTAAAGTCCAGTTTTCTTCTTCGTCATAGACCTGCTCTTCCACCAATGCCGCGGTCGGATTAAATCCGCCGGATTTCACCCCGTTCGCAATTGATGCGTACACCAGATGATTTTCGCAAAGATCTCTTTCGATGGATAGCCGTGGAGTAAAGTTATCAAAATCTCCGGAGAACGTCGCACCATTCGCGTTATTGAGTTGTACTTTCTCTTCTTCTGAATATCGCAGTTCCAGTGCAAGCCGAGTGTTTTCACCGAGCGCCATTCCTAATTCGCCAAAGATCGCAGTGACATCAGTTTCAGTGGTTATATCCCGAAGCGTAGGAAAGGTCGTATTATCGATCGGAGCGGTTGGTGCGGATGTGAGTACCGGGATCGCGGGCGCGGTAAAGTCTGTGTCATCCAGTCCATCAGATACATATAAGCCCAATGCCCAGTTCATGTTGCCAACGTCCCCCGCGAACCGCAGTTCGTGCGAGTCGTAGTCCATTCCGCCGATAGGAGTATTTTGAAATGTACAACCGAAGTCGAATGCGGCGGGGTTTACCACACAATTACTTTGGTCGGCTTCTGAAGCTGTAGCTATATCAACATCACCCTGCACATTACCGAACAGGTAACTCATAGTTATGAGATCGCTGATCTGGAATTCGATCCTGGCTTTAAGAATCTCAACATCAGCCTGTCGGCCGAAAGCGCGAGGGTCTACAGATATTTCGTCGGCCGGTCCCGGTATTTCACCACAAAATAACCTTTGCTGGCCGAAAAATCCTACCGGTCCACAGTTGGTAGTTCCAAGGGATTCACCGAATTGCCCACCGCCTCTGCTTTCTTCGGAAATATCAAAATTGTGATAGGCCAGACTGATATTGACGCGGTCAGACGGGGTTATGTCGGCAGCGAGAGAGAAACTGGTGTTATCCCAACCGCCAGCATTGTCATTGGTACCCAGGTCGCCAAGGTCGGTACTGGCGAACGGGTGGGTATTTTCCCAGCTACCGTCAAAGCTGGAGGTAGCCACACTCGCGCGGGCACTCAAAACGCCCTCGATCAGCGAACCGCTAATGCTACCTTTGGCATCGATTCGATCATCAATTCCATAAGTGAGCTCGACTTGGCCTTCGAGTTCTTCGGTAGGTTGCAGGGGAATAAGATTAACTGCTCCCATGAACGCGTTACGACCGTAGCGGGCGCTTTGTGGTCCTTTAACTACTTCCACCCGTGATA
>CAZUMV010000024.1:0-19071 GCA_964621435.1 uncultured Thiotrichales bacterium
TCAATGGTTGGGCATCCACTTCGGTCGGGCTAGGTAAATAATCGACCACTGCATCTAGTACCAACTGCACACCCTTGTTCTTAAAAGCAGAACCACAGTAAGTAGGAAAGAAGTCCATCTTGTTGGTGCCTTTACGTATACATTTTTTGATGTCTTCCATGGATGGCTGTTCACCATCAAGGAATGACATCATCAGGTCATCATCCTGCTCGACTGCAGTTTCAATCAACTTGTCATAGTAGGTGTCAACCAGTTCAACCATATCTTCCGGAACATCTTTCTCTTCAAAGTTCTCTGGCTGACCTGAATCGTCCCAGACGTAGGCGCGCTTGGTTAGAATATCAACAACTCCAACAAAGTCGTCTTCGCGTCCAATTGGTAGCGTCATTACTAGCGGGTTGGCTCCGAGCACTTTTTCTATTTGCTCAACTACGCGCAAGAAATCAGCGCCGACGCGGTCAAGTTTGTTAACAAAAATAATACGGGCAACTTCTGATTCATTCGCATAACGCCAGTTTGTTTCTGACTGCGGTTCAACGCCGCCCGATCCACAGAACACACCAACGCCGCCATCCAGAACTTTCAGTGAACGATACACTTCGACGGTAAAATCTACGTGACCTGGCGTATCGATAATATTCATACGATGATCTTTCCAGAAGCAGGTTGTGGCTGCGGACTGAATAGTAATACCGCGTTCCTGTTCTTGATCCATGAAGTCAGTGGTGGCGGCGCCATCGTGCACTTCACCGGTTTTGTGGATCTTTCCGGTAAGCTTTAGAATTCGTTCGGTAGTAGTGGTTTTGCCGGCGTCTACGTGCGCGAAAATACCAATATTTCTATATAGGGATAAGTCTGTCATGGGGTCACTCGTGGGCTCTAATGAATGTCAAAATTGTCAATTATGGCGGCGCAGTCTACAGTATTTTGGTGATGAATTGGAACAATATGAGGGACCAGCCTAAACTAAGTCGTAAAAACGGGCACATCATCAAAATACCCGCCCGAAAATGGCCTTTTATTGCTCTTTTTGGGCTGATTTATGTCAAATTTGTATGCGACCTCTTGCGCGGTCGATCACCTGATTTGAACACAATATAATCTACGCCATCAGGAAACATGAGAATTACAATGCAAATGCAGCGTTTAGGGCAATTTGGAGTCTTTGATTTTCTGGGCAAGCTTTGGAACCTGCCGAATACGGTACTGGGTTTGTTCCTTGGTTTTGCCGGGTACGGTTTATCGTGGTGTGGAAACCGCTTTGGTGCTTATGCCCATCCTCCCGGTATTTCGGTGGGTAACAATGCCATCCAGTTTCACAATAACGTTCTAATGGTCTTTGGTGCGTTAACCGTGGGTAATGTTATATGTTACGGATGCCGATGCGCGCCACATTCGCATGGCGCACATGAGCGCCAACATACGATTCAGGGGCAGGTGCTAGGTCCATTTTATTTGCCTTTGCATTTGTTGGCTCAGCTCGCTTCTGTTTGTACCCATCCGATTGGGGCTTGCCGCGGACCTTCAATCGTACATGGCAAGGCCAATTTTTTGGAGGTAGGTCCATTATCGGATCCACCAAGACCATGGCCGATCACTTTTGCTAACGAATAAGTACCCGTACCAACGTATTTGTTTCTTGCGATTAGTCATCGCTGTTATAATTGTTAATTAGAAATGTGATGTTTCGGTATGAGTTCGAGTTCACGCGTACGCGTAGATAATCTTCCTGGTTATTTTGTTTTGTTTCTAGGCGCGATGGTTGCTATCGGGCCATTTTCAATTGATACCTACTTGCCGGCGCTGCCCAAAATGTCAGACTATTTTGGGGTTGGCATCGAGCAAGTTAACTTCACTATCATTACCTATATTGTGGGTTATACCTTTGCACAGTTAATTGGCGGCCCGTTGTCTGATCAAATTGGGCGCAGGAAAATCGGCATTACTGGCCTGTGTATCTATATTCCTTGCTCTTTGCTCATTATGCTTTCTCAGGATGTGTTTCACATGCAAGCCTTGCGCATAGCACAGGGTTTTGGCGGCGGCTTTGCTACCATAATTTGTATGGCAATGATTAGAGATGCATATGAGCCTGAGGAAGCGGCGCGGCGCTTTCCGATGGCTATGATGGTGACGTTGATTGCACCATTAATAGCACCCTGGATAGGTACGTTGCTATTGCGTTTCGGTTGGCAGTCTAATTTTATATTTTTGGCGTTATACGGCACGTTTATCCTGATGTTCTTTTTTCGTTTACCCGAGACCGCTGTAGGTGTGGTCGGGAAAATCCAACCGCGACAAATATTTCCTCAATACAAGGCAGTGCTAAACCGACGCGTTGGAGATAAGTTGATCCCGATCAGGGTGGTTCTGACAGTAGGTTTGGCTAGTGGCTGTATGCTGGTTTTTGTAACTAACGTGTCTTTTGTGTATATCGAATATTTTGATGTTGGCACGACTCTTTTCCCGGCATTATTTGGTGTCAATATTGTGGCCATGATGTCGATGAATAGATTAACCACAAAGCTGTTGAAAAAGTATCGACCCTATGATCTTTTGCGTTTCGGGTTGGCGCTACAGCTGCTCGCTATTTTTTCGCTCGCTATCATGGCCTTTTTTCGTCCACCGCCACTTTGGTTATTTGCTTCGCTTATAAGTTTTGCGTTGGGTTGTATTGGCATGACTTCGCCCTCCGCTACTGCCATATTTATGTCTTTCTATGATCGTTTGGCGGGTAGTGCCGCTTCTGTAATGTCAGTGACCATGTTTGTTGTTGGTGCACCGCTGGCGGCGTTGTCGCAGCTATTCTTCGATGGCTCAGTGGGGCCTATGATATTTGTTATGTTAGGAGCGAGTTTAACCGCCAATTTGATCGCCGCAACCATTCCTCGTCCGCTATTGAGTCAAGAACAAGGCTCAGGGTTTGTTCTTTAACGATAAATCCTTCATTCCGATGCATTGATATATTGTAATAAAATCAGCATCGCTTAAAATCACCAACATTCCGAATGTGCGGGCAGATAGCCTTATGATGACGTTTTTAATTTCCATTATCGTTCTTTATTTGCTGGTGTTAGTAGGTTTCTATGCTTTTCAGCGCTCACTGATTTTCTATCCGCAGCCAGGTGCATTTGTATATACGGATCATGCGTTTGAGTTTCAGGTAGACGATATTTCATTGCGCGGTTGGGTTTTAAACGAAGGGCAGAGCTCAGTGTTGTTCTATTTTGGTGGTAACAATGAAAACATCCAGATGAATATTAATCGTTTTGAACGGTGGTTTCCTCAATACACTGTTTATCTGATTAACTATCGAGGTTATGGAAAAAGCGACGGTTCACCGAGCGAGAGCAATATATTCGAGGATGCGTTGGCGGTGTACGACCAGATCGGTAAAAATTTCGAGCGCGTCTGCATCATTGGACGTAGTTTGGGTTCGGGAGTGGCCTGTCATGTTGCGGCAAATCGCGAAGTTGAAAAACTGGCCTTGGTGACCCCGTACGACAGCATTAGTCTGGTCGGGCAAAAAAAGTACTGGTACATGCCAGTTAAATGGTTGATCAAAGACAAGTTTGAGTCGTGGAAAAAGGCTGGCGAAATCACTGCTCAGTGTTTGGTTGTGACTGCGGCCGGGGATGAAGTTGTGCCAAACGAGCGGACTGCCAATTTACTGAATTACTTCAAGCAGGTAAAACCACGTGTAATTGAAATAGGCGACTCCACGCATGGCTTGGTTATGAATCACGCGCGCTTTAGCGTATGCATGCGAGATTTTTTCGAAATACGTTAACGCTGGGTGGCGTTTTTTCGTTTGATATATTCGCTTACCGGTAGTAGCTCTACACCGTCGTCTAAAATTTTTGGTAGTTCCACGCGAAGTACCTCCAAAGTGAGGGCATTTGGGTGCCCAATCGCTAAAGCGAATCCGGTATTTTTCGCTTGTTGCGAAAGACGTTCCAGCTGCCGGGTTATATCAGCATAGCTGTTTGGAAAATGGTCTAAAAAAATATCGCGTCGGGTTGTCGGGATAAGGTATTCAGAAGCTGTTAATTCGGCAATTGTATCTGCAGTTGTTCTACTATCAAGAAAAAATAAATTATCTTGTTCTGCCAACGCCTGCATTAACCACGCCATGGTATTGGGTGAACTCGTTGCCCTGCTACCCATGTGATTATTGACCCCGGAAATATGTGGGTAGCGACGCAGCAGTTCGCCGAGTTTATTCTTGAGTTCTTGCTCGGTCATTGCTGTAGTCAAAGTGTCGGGTTCCTCTGGCGCGGGTTGCTTGGCTTGCATGGGTAGATGCAACATCACTTCATGACCATGTTGCTTGGCATTCTTGAGAATGACATCTGCGTAAGGAGTTGCAGGCAAAATTGACAAGGTGACTTCCGCTGGTAACTGCACGGCTTGGCTTCCCATCGACTGGCTATAACCAAGATCATCGATGACAATACTAATAACGCCGGCATGTGCCGGCGTTATCAGTATGAAAAGGAGTGCTAGAAATTTAACAGGCACTAATTTCTTTTGCTCAGCAATACCATGCCTTTGAGTAAATTGAGTGCTTCATATAGCTCGTAATCACTTTGCGCCAAAGGCACTTCGTCGTCCTGTTCTTCCTCGATCTCTTCGGCACCTTCGTTGTTTTCCAAGTGACCGCTCAAGTCTGATTCACGTATTCGAGAGAATCCGTTGTCTTCACGTTTACTAAGCTGTAACGGTGATATTTCGATGTCCGGAGTAATACCGTCTGCTTGAATAGATGTGCCTTTCGGCGTGAAGTAACGGGCGGTTGTCATTTTAAGTGCATTACCTTCTCGCAATGGCAAAATTGTTTGTACCGAACCTTTGCCAAAGGTTTTGCTGCCAAGAATGAGTGCGCGACCGTGATCTTGTAGTGCACCGGCGACGATTTCCGAGGCTGAAGCGCTGCCGCCGTTAACCAGAACAATTAGCGGAACGCCGCCAATTTCATCACCGGGGCTGGCGTCATAGCGAAGCTCGGAATCTGCGATCCGTCCTTCAGTGTAGACAATCAAACCTTTTTCCAGAAAAGCATCAGAAACACCTACCGCACCATTGAGTACGCCGCCAGGGTTATTGCGTAGATCCAGTACCACACCTTTGAGCGGTCCATTCTCTTTCAGCTCGTCAATTTGTTCGATCAGGTTTTGCGTGGTGCGAGACTGAAAACCAGCAATACGTAAATAGCCAAACCCGGGTTCAAGTTCGCGCGAACGCACGCTGCGCACCTTTATGACCGCGCGGGTAATGACAACATTAAGTGGTTTGTCTTCGCCTTCACGGACGATTAATAGTTCGATATCGCTGCCAACTTCACCGCGCATGATATCCACGGCTTCGTTGAGAGAAAGACCTTTGACGGGTGTGTCATCGAGCCGGATGATGAGATCTCCGGATTCGACGCCCGCTCTATCAGCTGGGGTATCGTCGATTGGCGAGATAACTTTAACGAAGCCGTCTTCCATACCAACTTCTATACCGAGTCCGCCAAATTCACCCGTTGTGTCTTCGGTGAGCTCACGAAACTGTTCGACATCCATATAATTCGAGTGCGGATCCAGACCCGTTAACATGCCGCGAATAGCGTGCTCAATTAACTGTTGATCATCGACGTCTTCGACGTAATCACTTTTTATACGTTTATAGACGTCGGTAAAAATACGCAATTCTTTTAGGGGTAGAGACTCGGCCTCAACCGGCGCTTTAGCAACCACCGTATAGACAGTGCCCAATGGCAAGCCAAGCAGTAATCCGAGCGTAATTCCGAGTCCGATACGGGAAGTTCTTTTCATGTTTAACAGTTCCGTCGCTGATTAAAATTTGAACGTTGACCGCCAATATTAGCACCAAATGGCTTGTCGACGCAGTGATGGCTCACAATTTGTGACACAAATAGCGTACTTATAGCCATGTTACTTGGAAAGCAATAATATTGATTGGTTCAATCGCGAACTATTGGGTGCACCAGTCCCGAGCGTTAACCGACTTACCGTCGGCGCGAATCTCGAAATATAAGCCCGCGCTACTGCGGCCGCCGCTTTGACCGGCAGCCGACAAAACATCACCTTGTTCGACCCAATCGCCGGTTTTTCGATAGAGACTTTCATTATTTCCATAAAGCGTCATATAACCCTTGCCGTGGTCGATAATCAATAGTAATCCGAACCCTTTCAGCCATTCGGCATAGGCGACGCGACCGGCGGCTATTGCTGCTACAGGGTCACCATTGTCGGCCTGAATTGTAAGTCCAGGATCGGTGCGTTTACCGGTAATTTTACCTTGGTGCGGCCAGGGCAAACTGCCTTTGAGCGATTCAAATTCTGTGCCTTTTTCGATGAAGGCTGTGTCGTCCCGTGCGGCTTTTAAGCGCATCAGGATTTCAGCAAGTTCAGCGCGATCTTGTTCCAGGCTATCGATTTTTATCCCGGTCGCTTTGAACTCCTGATTCAGGTTTTGAATTGAGGCTTGGCGTTCTGATTTTTTATTTTGCAAAGTTTGTCGTTGAATGGATTCTGCTTCACGCACTTTGTTGAAATTATTCAGTGCTTTTTGTTGTTGTTGCTGTAGTTTTTCGAGCTCACTATTTTCAGTAGCGAGTATTCGTAGCGTTTGTTTTTGCTGGTTGCTTAAATACTCAAGCCAGATCTGTTTTAAAAGCCGTTCATTATTGTCTCCCAGGTCACCCAAGAGGCCGTGATTTAACCGGTTAAGCCAACCCATTTGAATATGGGTTGCGAGAGTTTTTTGTTGCTGGCTTATGCGTTTAATTATGTCTTGATCCTGACTTGAGAGCTGGTCTAATGCCAATTGGAGTTGTTCGACTTGTCGGCTAAGGTCATGACTGCGTTTCGACGCGGTCGCAATTTGTTCATCAAAATCCTGAATTTGTTGCTGGTAGGCCGCCACTTGATCACGGTTGCTGATGCGCTCGGAATTGAGGGAATTGAGCTGTTGGTCGATTTGCTCCAATTGTGCCTCAACATTGGTATCGTCTTCACCGAGCGTGGCCGGTGTCGATAATGTAAGGATAAGAATTACCAGGAGCTTTTGCGCATTAGCTGATGAGGCAGACATACGAATATAGTATAATATTTGCCAACGACGAACAGGCATTTTTGACCGATGCCATTGACGAATTGACGACCGGAAATATCAAATGCAGGATTTAATCGAATTTACGCAGCAAAACGTTTTGTTAGTAGGTGGTTTCCTGGGGCTTTTGACTATGTTGATTGTCACAGAGATAAAGCGCGCAACCAGAAATTACCAGGAAATTTCGACTAATGATGCGGTGCGGTTAATGAATGATGAAGAAGCGTTGGTTTTGGATGTCCGGGAGACCAAGGACGTTAAAAATGGCGTTTTAAGTGGCGCCATTAACATTCCGCTAAAGGACTTGGAAAAGCGTATTACCGAGTTGAGCAAGCATAAGGAAAAACAAGTATTGGTGTATTGCGATGTCGGCATGCGTAGTGGGCAGGCTTGCCAACATTTGAAAAAAGCAGGTTTTGAAAATATCAGCGTACTCCGCGGTGGCGCGAGTGCCTGGGTAGGCGATAACCTGCCGTTAGAAAAATCGTGAGTACCGTGGTTATTTATACTTCCGCTCTGTGTGGATACTGTACGCGCGCCAAACAATTACTTGATAGTAAATCGGTAGCGTACCAGGAAATTCGTGTCGATCAGAATCCGGAGATGCGTTTGGAAATGATCGAGCGCAGCCAGCGCCGTACTGTGCCACAAATTTTCATCGCCGATCAGCACGTTGGTGGGTGCGATGATTTATTCGCGCTTGAACGGAGCAATGATCTCGATGACTTGCTGCATAATTCAAATCAACCTTCCTAAATAAGGACCAAATCATGGCCGAGAACGAGACAGCAGCAGCGACTGAAGAAAGTCGTCAAAATTTTGAAATACAGCGCATCTATTTAGTCGATGTGTCTTTCGAGTCACCACAGGCGCCAGACATATTCACCAAGCAAATCCAGCCTAGTACCAACGTTGATTTAAACTCGTCTAATCGCCAAATTGCCGACAACATCTATGAAGTTTTGTTGGATATCACTACCACGGTGAAGGTTGAAGATGAGGTCGCCTATTTGATCGAGGTGAAGCAGGCGGGAATTTTCTCGATCGATGGCTATACCGACCCGGAGACTATGCAAATTTTGGGCAGCAAGTGTCCTGAGATAATTTATCCGTTTTGTCGGGAAGCGATTTGTGATCTTGCGGTAAAGGGCGGGTTTCCACAAATTCATTTAGCACCAATAAATTTTGATGTTCTGTATGCGCATCACGTACAAGAGCAGACCAAGGCTCAGCAACAAAAAGACGATGCAATCAAGCACTAGCAACAAAGTTGCGGTAATTGGTGCTGGAGCATGGGGAACGGCGTTAGCGCTGCAATTGCTTCGAAATGGTTGCGAGGTCACTTTGTGGGCGCGTAATGCGAAACAGCTTGAGCAAATGCAACAAAAATCAGAAAATGAGCGTTACTTGCCTGGCGTAAGTTTACCGGAGGCACTGAAGTTAAATGCCGGCTTGGCCGAGGTCGTAGCAGAACATGATCATCTCATCATGGTTGTTCCCAGTCATTCGTTTCGCGAAGTATTGCAGGATATGCGGCCGGCACTGCACCTGAACAGTCGCATTACCTGGGCGACCAAGGGTTTGGAGTTGGCTAGCGGAAAGTTTTTGCACTCTGTACTAGCTGAAGAAGTGCCTGATGTTCCCGCTGCCATTATATCTGGCCCCTCGTTTGCGACTGAAATGAGCGTCGGACAGCCGACCGTGATGACCGCTGCCTCGACAGATGCAGATTTACAAAAACAGGTTGTGAGCCTGTTTCATGGCGAGAATCTGAGAATCTATCCAAGTGATGACGTCCTAGGTGTCGAGATCGGAGGGGCGGTAAAAAATGTCCTGGCGATCGCTACGGGCATCGCGGATGGGCTCGGATATGGTGCCAACACGCAAGCCGCTTTAATCACCAGAGGCTTGGCAGAAATGGTTCGTTTCGGCAATGCGCTCGGCGCACGTCCAGACACTCTAATGGGCGTTAGTGGTGTTGGAGATCTGGTTTTAACCTGTACCGACAACCAGTCGCGAAATCGGCGTATGGGTTTATATTTGGGGCAAGGCAAGTCTATGACCGAGGCAAGCAATAAAATTGGGCAAGCCCTGGAAGGGGTTAAGACAGCCGGTGTCATTATGCAGGTGGCGAAGTCTGTGGAGGTAGAGATGCCTTTAAGTGAAATGGTTTACCGGATTCTCTATGAGCACCAGTCCACCAAAGACGCCGTTGTAGAGTTATTAGCTCGAGATGTTAAACGCGAGCATTAAAGTTCGCTGCCTTTAAAACCTAATTGCCGCCAAGCTTCGTAGACCACGATTGAAACGGAGTTAGCCAAGTTCAGACTGCGGCTAGTTTCCAGCATTGGTATTTTGATCGTTTTTTCCACTTCGGTGTCTTCGCGAATAGCTTCAGGCAGACCGCGTGTTTCCGGGCCAAATAAAAATACATCATCTTCCCGGTATTGAATTTTGCTGTAGTCGTTCTTGGTTTTAGTGGTACAGGCAAAAATTCTGCAGCCCGCAACGGCGTTTAAGAGCGCTGAGAAATCTTGATGCACAATAACTTGTGCATGTTCATGGTAATCCAATCCGGCACGGCGCAACTTTTTCTCGTCCATCGAGAATCCTAGCGGCTCAATTAGGTGGAGCTGACATCCGGTGTTGGCGGCGAGGCGGATAATGTTACCAGTATTTGCTGGAATTTCCGGTTGATAAAGGGCAATGTGCATGCCCCAGTGTAATCTACAATAGACTGGTTTGAATACCGTAAATCTGTTCGGTCTTATTGGTTTCGTGAGTTTAGTCAGGAGTTGTATGAAGTTATTGAGTTATAAGCACAATGGTAGACCGGGTTTCGGTGCGATCAAAAATGGCAAGGTGGTAGATTTAGGTACCCGTATGCCCGGCATACCATGCCTGCAGGACTTGCTTATTGCCGACAAAATCCCACAAGCACAAGAGATATTGGCACAGGCAGACGCAGACTATGACCAGGAAGATCTAGTCTTTGAGCCAGTGATCCCAAACGCGGAGAAATTAATTTGTATTGAGGATAATTATAAGACGGGAGACGCTGGGGAGGCGGTTGAAAGTACGGTCCAGCCCGGTCTTTTTTTGCGTACTCATCAAAGTATTACGGGACACTTGCAAGATCTGATTAGACCGCCGGAATGTAAACAGCTGGATTACGAAGGAGAGGTTGTTATCGTAATCGGCAAAGAAGGTAGACGCATACCAGCCGAGGATGCCCTGGAGTACATCGCGGGCCTCACTTTGGCCAATGAAGGTATGGTGCGAGATTATCAAACTGCTTCTGGTGCTAGTATCACGCCGGCCAAAAACGCGGAAAACTCTGGCTCTATTGGCCCTTGGTTAGTCACCGCAGACAAATTTAGTGACTATGATGAGCTACAGCTGAGAACCTACGTCAACGGTGCTATTCGACAGGGCGACCGTATCGGGAATTTAAAATTTTCTTTCGCCCAGTTAATTAGCTATGTGTCCTCCTTTTTATTATTAAAACCGGGTGATCTGATTCTTACCGGCAGCCCGCGTGGCGGTGGTGTGTGTATGACGCCACCACAGTGGCTCATGCCCGGGGATGAATTGATTATAGAGGTTCCTGGTATTGGACGCTTGGTTAACAGTGTAGC
This sequence comes from uncultured Thiotrichales bacterium, assembly GCA_964621435.1. Lineage (GTDB taxonomy): Bacteria > Pseudomonadota > Gammaproteobacteria > CAZUMV01 > CAZUMV01 > CALIRD01. The sequence continues at coordinate 10,758 of CAZUMV010000024.1, forward strand.
CGATGAATTGCTTACTTAGCTTGCGGTGCTCATTTCCAGGATACTAATGATTCGTGATCCTAGTCCGAAAGTGACTGCCAAGCTAATGCAATATCGGTGTTGGTAATATACAGTCCTGTCATGAGCACAAGAAATATTGGATTAGTAATAATCGGTCGCAATGAGGGCGAGCATTTAACCCAAAACCTGCCCAAGTTAGCCGGTCTTTTTGTAGCTACTGTGTTTGTCGATTCTAACTCTAGTGATGATAGCGTTGCCATCGCAGAAAAAAATCAGGTGAGCGTGCTGCAATTAGATTTATCAAAGCCATTTACAGCGGCACGAGCTCGCAATGAAGGCTATGAAAAACTACTCCATGAAAATCCCACTTTGGAATTTGTCCAATTCATAGATGGTGATTGCGAACTGCTACCGGAGTTCGTTACGCGAGCCGCCGACTATCTCGAGCAGCATGCTGATGTTGCGGTGGTCGCCGGCCGCCGCCGCGAACGTTATCCTGACAAAAGTATTTATAACGCCAACTGTGAGGTCGAGTGGAATACCCCGGTGGGTGAAGTTAAAGCGTGCGGTGGTGATTTCTTAATTCGTACAGCTGTTATGTCTGCAGTTGGGGGGTTTAATCCGGGCTTAATAGCGGGAGAGGAACCAGAGTTATGTGTGCGCATTCGTCAGGCTGGGCACAAAATATTCCGGATTGATTCTGATATGACCATCCATGACGCGAATATGCATAAATTGAGTCAATGGTGGAAGCGCGCTGAACGAGCAGGCTATGCCTATATACAGGACTTTGCTATTCATGGCGGCGCTCCGGAGAAATTATACCGACGTGAGGTCATGAAAATTGCGGTATATGGCGGTTTGTTTTTTTTCTCAATCGCCGCTGGCGTTTTAATCGATTTTAAGTTTCTATTGTTGTTATTGTTTTATCCCCTCCAAGCGCTTCGGATATATCTCAAGTTTGATCACTCTGATCATACCCAATTTGAAAGACGAGCTTTTGCGCAATCATGTGGTTTTGCCTACATACCACAAGTATTCGGAATGTTGCGTTTTCTTTGGCGGCGTTTACTAGGTAAGCAAGGCACAATTATTGAATACAAATAACACTCCATCGTTTAAGCCAAGCTAGTGATGCTCGTCTTTAGCATGTAATTCAGCAATATTTTTTTCCCAGTTTATCCCGTCAAAAAATTCTGTTTCAAATTCTGGAATCGGGTCGAGACAATGCATGTTTATAGACACGCCACTTGGATGAGAGCGTGGGGAATAAAATGCTTTGACACCACAAGTTTTGCAAAAGGTATGTTTGGCTGCGCCGGTGTTAAATGTGTACGTACTGATGTTCTCACTACCGCTAAGTAGTCGAAAATCTTCTTTCGGGATAATCGCGTAGGCCACGTTCTTGCATATCGAGCAGTTACATGCGGTTGCGGTTGGATGGGCGGGCATGTGTGCTTCGAAGCGGATCGCTTGGCAGTGACAGTGTCCTTGATGCCAGATTTTTTCGGTACTCATAGAATTAATTGACAGGCATAGACGAGGCATAGATTATGCCAGTATGGCAAAAGCATTCCCACCGATAGATAGTTACCTGGCTGATTGTGAAGCGCTTGGAAAGTATAAATTACCGCTGAAAAAGGATGGCCGAAAGCGCCTAGAAAATATTGTCAAACGACTACGACCAGCACGCTGGCCACAAACTATAGGTAAACCAGATTTCGATGCGTCAGCTTATCTTCGACGACAAAAACGTGAGTTCGATTTTATTCAGGCATATTTGGATTATAAACAATGGCTGGATTTTTCCAGCATTGGCTTGTTACGTACCAGGTTTGCCGAGGCGACCATTAACTTTGCCTTGGCTGCGGCAACTCATGCTGAAGCATTTCAACACTATTATGTGAGCGATGACGAGCGTGCAGATTTCTATACCTTACCGGGTTTGTTTATTCTTGGTTTGGGTAAATTGGGCGGTGAAGATCTAAATTTCTCAAGCGACATTGATTTGATCGCCTATTTTGATCAGGAGTTAGTGCCGGTCAAACAAGAGCATGGAATTGGCTATGTTTGTGTGAAAATTTTGCAGCGCGTTTCTGGAATTCTAAATGATATTTCCGAAGACGGTTTTGTATGGCGCGTAGATTGGCGCTTGCGTCCGGAGGCTTCCGCGAATCCGATTGCGATCTCTACCGCGATGGCTGAAGAATTTTATCGTTACCGGGCCTTGCCGTGGCATCGGTTGGCTTTATGTAAGGCAAGGGTGGTAGCGGGTGATCTGGGTGCGGGTGCAGATTTTCTTCAGCAGCTTAATAATTATATCTGGGTGCGTAATCTGGATTACCGATCCTTTGACGATTTGCGCCATCTCAAGCAAAGAATCAACGATGAGCATCCCGGGTTGGAAGCACAGCGCGAGCAGGCGCATAAGGTCACCGCTGACGCCGCAGGCTTTAATCTAAAACTGGGGCGTGGTGGCATTCGTGAGATAGAATTTATCGTTAACGCGTTGCAATTAGTATGGGGTGGAAGAAAAACTTCATTGCAAACGAGCAATACTCTGCGGGCATTGGAAAAGCTTTCCAATGAGAAGTTAATTGATCCGGACACCGCCACGGCTTTGCGGGATAGTTATATCTATCTGCGGACACTTGAAAATCGTTTGCAGATGCTGGACAACGAGCAACGTCATCATTTGCCTGAATCCAGATCAGGTCGAGCGAGATTGATGACATTACATAGACAGGATTGGCGTACTATCAAACGCCAACTGTTTGCGCTACGAAAAACAGTAGAGCATCAATTTGATCAAATGTTTCGCGCCGACGGAGATGATTTTTCCAGCAAAAAAATGCCAACATGGATATCAGATCTGGATGACTTTGCTGTTAGTATAGTTGATGATTGGCGCGCAGGTTTTTTGGCTTATGGTGTACCGAATACTTTAGCCACTTCTTTTGCCGAACTTTATGAGCGTTTGATTGAATTAATAGAGCAATATGCGGATGACAAAATAGCTGCGATCCGCAATATCGACGAATTTTTTCAGACCTTACCACCTGGCGGGCAGTACTTTCGATTACTGACTGCTTTTCCACATTTACTCGAGCAAACCCTGCCGCCCTTGATTCAGTCACCGTTGATGACTCATTTGCTGCGTCAGTCCCCGCATATAGTAGACGTTCTCATAGAACATCCGGCCGGGCTCGATCAAGAACAGTTGCAAAAAGGATTACAGCACATTGCATCAGAAACCTCCTACGAGGTACAACTTAATGGTTTACGACGTTTTATCAATGAGCAGTTGTATACGATATATCAGGAGTTTCTGGCGGGCTCTTCTGACTACTCCAGGTTAACTCAAAAACTCACCGTATTAGCCGAACAAGCGTTGCACACAGGTTTAGATATCACGGTTGCTAAAATGGGGCTTAAGAAACCTCCGCTGGCTGTATTGGCCTTAGGGAAGCTCGGTATGTCCTGCATGTCGCCTGGGTCTGATCTCGACTTAATCTATATTGCGGACAAAAATTGTTCGATTGATTTAGCGAACGAATTCTCTAATCGAATGCATACTTTGATGGCAGCTCAAATGCGTGAGGGTGTGGTTTATGAAATGGACATGCGTCTGCGACCGTCAGGTGCTTCCGGTCCCCCTACGGTTAGCTTAAAAAGTTTTCGTGGCTATCACCGGAACTATGCACGTACCTGGGAACACCTTGCCTTGGTGCCGGCGCGATTCGTTGCCGGCGAAGCCGCGACCGGTAAGAGTGCCATGGGTATCCGGGCCAAAGCATTGGGAGCTTCTCGGGATCGTGTTCAAATGTTGAATGATGCGGCAAAGATGTACCGTATGATACAGGAGCAACGAAATATCGACGATCCTGAATTGCTCAATATTAAGTTGCGCCCGGGTGGTTTGCTTGAAGCAGAGTATTTGGCCAATGTTGTCGTTCTATCTGCGCTATCAAGAAAACGTTTGGCGGTCTCGGGTTTTGAACAGATGTCGGACCAGGTATTAGTTGGAAAGCGCTTGCAGGGACTGCGAGAAGCGATCAGATTTTGGCGGCCGCTACAAGTCTGGGAAAGATTACTTGGGCTTGGTGAGCGAAACGTGATGTCGATCCCAAAACAATATCGCCGCAGGTTATTCTCCAGCGTAAAGGTGAAATCGATCAAAGAACTAGAGGCAAAAGTACAACGACATTCGGCTCAAGTATTGCAGGTTTCCGAAGAGATTTTTGCGTCATCATTTGCCAATGTCGAACTCGACGACTGGCCTGATGATGTAGTGCAATGGAAAAAAAAGAGTTAGCCGCCGTTTGTCGGATTACCGCTGTATTTCGAGCCCGTGCTTATTGCCGAATTTGTTGGCAGGGGTGATGATGTGCACATGCTAAATCAACGCCTACTTATCGAAACCTTCTTTGCATTGCCACGAGCTGTGTGTGGTTTGTTATGCAGTACAGTTTTCGTGCTTGGGTTTTATGCGAATGACGGCAGCGCTATTAGCGAGTCAGGTAGTAGTAACGTGGCAAGTGTGGTAGTTGACAAGAATGCCGTTAAGAACAAACTCTAGGCTTCTCTGTTAACAACATCAGCCTTTATCCAGATTATTCAGCTGTACATCTCACTCATCCAGACCCAAAGACTGGATTTTTCGAGTTAGCGTGTTTCTGCCCCAGCCCAGTATTTTCGCTGCTTCATTACGTTTGCCGGCGGTTGCGGCAAGCGCGGTTTTAATCAAGACTGTTTCGAGTCGGGTTTGTGCATCTTCAAGAATACCGGTTTTTTGTGCACTGACTTGCCGGGTCGCCCAATTGCCCAGCTGATCTTCCCAATTGATTGACAGGTTACTGTCAGCAGTACTTTCGCGCAGATCGTTGGGGAGATCTTCAGAACGTATTTCTTGACCAGCCGACATAGCGGTAAGCCAGTGACAGGCGTTTTCCAATTGCCTGACATTTCCTGGCCACAACAGCGTAGACATGAAGTCCAGCGCATCTTTATTGATTTTCTTGGGACTAACGTTGAGTTCCTGTGCTGATTTTTTTAGAAAATGTTCGCTCAAGGCAGGAATATCGCCACTTCTTTCTCGCAGTGGCGGTAACTTAATTCGAATAACATTCAAGCGATGAAATAGGTCATCACGAAATTCGTCGTTTGCCACTCGCTCTTCGAGATTTTGATGCGTAGCGGCAATGATGCGGACGTCGACCTTAATTTGTTCATGCCCGCCAACTCGGTAAAAAATATTTTCCGACAATACGCGTAGCAGTCTGGTTTGTAACTCTGCCGGCATGTCGCCGATTTCGTCTAGAAAAAGGGTGCCGCCATTTGCTTGCTCGAAGCGCCCGATACGACGGTCTACGGCACCGGTAAAAGCACCTTTTTCATGGCCGAACAGCTCCGATTCCATCAGTTCGGCCGGGATTGCGGCCACGTTTAAAGCTATAAAGGGTTGGTCTGCGCGCGGGCTATGTTCATGTAAAGCTTTTGCGATGAGCTCCTTACCCGTTCCTGACTCACCGTTAATCAGGGCATCTATAGACGAATTGCTTAATCGACCAATGACCCGGTAAACCTCTTGCATGGCCATTGAATCACCAATGATGCCGATCGCTGGTAGTGAATTGCTCTCGGGTTTATCTGCAGCATCGTTTTGCGCTCCTGCTCGTATGGTTTTTTCAACCACGTCATGTACATCAAAAGGTTTTGGCAAATATTCAAATGCACCTCCCTGATACGCGGCTACAGTCGTATCCAAATCAGAGTGCGCGGTAATTACGATGACGGGTAAGTTAGGTTGTTCTTGATGAATTTTTTCTAGTAGTTCCAGGCCGCTCATGCCCGGCATGCGAATGTCTGTAATGATGACACTTGGTTTTTGGTGTTTGAATTTTTTCAACATTTCGCCGGCATCGCTAAATACCTGCGTTTGCATACCAGCTTTATCTAATGCTCGTTGTAAAACCCAGCGAATAGATTGGTCATCATCAACTATCCAGGCGGTTATGTTTTCCGGTTCGATCATTGTTGTGGCGTTCCAGTGGTATTAAAAATTCAAAACTGGTTGGGTCTTTACGTGAGGTGCATTGTAATACGCCGCCGTTAAGCTTTACCAGAGAATGTGAAATTGACAAACCGAGACCCGAGCCTTCAGGCTTGTTGGTAATCATGGGAAAAAAGATATCAGGCAATTCTTCAGCGCTGATACCCGGTCCGTTGTCCGAAATTTTTAACGAAACGATTAGCGGATGTATGATTTCACGAATAGCATTATTTCTTAGGATCCGGGTCCGAAATTTGATTTCGCCGCTGTCCCCGAGGGCTTCAACGGCATTGCCGGCAACGTTCAGGACGGCCTGCAACAGTTGGTCGTGATCTACGTAAATATCTGGAATACTGACGTCATAGTCTTTTATGAGCGATAACTTGGGAACCGTTTGCGCTTCGAGTAGCACCCGTACCCGTTCTGTTATTTCATGGATATTGATCCATGTTTTCTGTGGTTGCTGGTTCGGCCCGAGCATTCGGTCAATTAATTTGGTGAGTCGATCAGACTCATCAATAATGATTTTGGTGAATTCGTGGACATCAGGTTGCTTGAACTCATCTTCCAGTAATTGGGCGGCGCCACGGATGCCACCCAGTGGATTTTTTATTTCGTGAGCCAAACCACGCATTAAGCTTTCTGAAAGTGATAATGAACCTGATTTGATTTGGTCGCTTGGGATATTGGGGTCACGTCGATATAGTTCTATCAGCAAGGATTCTTCTTCTGGCCTGGTCACAATCATGTCGATTAGCGCAGTTGGTTTGTCGGGGGGTTCGAACAGTATGCCGCGACGGATGATTCGTTGCTCTACGGAAATCTTGTCGGGTTGTATTGCGCTGACATCGAGATACGGACTAATGTCTTGAATTTTATGTCCATGTGCCAAACGGCTGCTTTTCTCTAAAAGCAATTCTGCAGCCGGGTTAAGAGCGGTTATTTTGCCGTGGCCATCAAGTACAATACATGCAGTATGTGAATTTTCAAAAATCAGGCGATGAAGATGCGAATCTGGCATTCGCTAATGTTACGCAACTTTAGCGCAATTTGATAAGAATAAGTTTCAATCTATAAAATTGAGTTTGACCACTGTCTTTAGGGTCGCAGAATCGAGGCCCGTAGGATTGTCACCTGGCTACTGGCAGTACCGATGATCGCGCCCGAATCAGCATTCATAACTTCGATCATGAGATTGTGTGCGCCACGGTCAACATTACTAATGCTTGCCGTAGTTCCCGAGTTCGTGGTTATTAATTCTCCGTCGAGATAGAAATTGGTGCGGAGAGAGAAATTGGGCTCAGGGTCAACTATTGCACTGATCGATACTACGCCGCCATTAGCACGGATGGCTTCACCGCTGGCTGGTGACATCGAAACTTCGAACACACTCACTTTCGGTTTAGCTTCCGTCCGGTTAATGCTGCCGCGTGGCAATGGCGCATTATATTTTTCAGTGGTTTGGATTTTCGGCAGTATGACTTCTTCAATTGTTTCGTTTGCCGGTGGCGCGTCGGTGAAGACAATATTGCCATTCTCATCAACGTATTTATAGACGTCAGCAACTAATGGTGCCGCAATGCTTGCGAGTGCTATAAGAAAAATCGATCCCGGTATATATTTGGTCATAGTTTGAACCCTGATTCCGTCGTATCGTTCCACGTTGTGTTTTTAGCATAAAAGCTCGCCTGGTATGCAACGTGAATCGCTTCTGCCTTTAGCTCTGATTAGCATTTTGCCAGAGAGTTTCATCATATTGCTTGGTTCTCACGCGAATTTACACCTGGTTGATGGGTATTTCGGTGATTTTGCCGATCAGCTCGCTTTTTTTTAGCAGTATAATAGATGTTTTTCCAATCGGGCTTTTTACGATGCGACGTTATATTTTATTGACTATTTTTGTTCTGTGCGGGTGTGTTACTCAGCAGTCGTCAAACGCTTTGCCTGATCAAGCAAAAGCGAATGTGGCCTTCGAATCAAAAATGGAACAAATCTGGCAATATAATGTAGCCCAGAATCCGACCTGGGCTACTGGCTTGGGTATTCGTGACTACGATGATGAGTTGGGCGACTATTCATTGCAACAATATGATCGGGAGGTAGCGCAATCTCGAAAATTTCTAGAGCAGCTGCAAGATATTGATGTAAAGAACCTAAGTGCTGACAATGCCGTTAATTACGAACTCCTGAAATTGCGCCTAAACAATGTTATTCAAGGCGCAGACTTTGGTGGCAAATACCAAATGCTTACTAACCGGTCTG
>CAZUMV010000025.1:0-18732 GCA_964621435.1 uncultured Thiotrichales bacterium
GAGCGAGAAACCGTATCCGGTTGATACTCGAACTTCTACACCTTTACGGCCAGCACGTGCCAGATCTGTTTTGCCGTCGCCGTTAAAGTCGCCGGTTATCAATGGATAAGCAGAATTGTTCACATATTTATGCTTGGTGCGACCAAAAGTGTCGCTGATACTTGGGTAACTAGTCCAACCCGAACCATTCGATACTTCAAAGGACATGCCGTTATTGTCTACTCGACCGATGTCGGTCATACCATCACCATTCCAGTCACCGGTGACCAACGGAAAATGCAATTGATCATGATTGGTTTTTCGACCAAATCGATTCACCATCGGATAAGCTTTCCAACCAGCGCCAGTCGAGACGCGGAATACAATGCCGTTCTCTTTAACTCGCCCGATATCCATGCGACCGTCACCATTCCAGTCACCTGTTATGACTGGGTTCTTGTTATTATCTAAGTACCCTGTAACAGAAGTAAATTCCTTGTTAATCGCTGGATACGATTCCCAGCCACTACCGGTATTGCGCATGAAAAGGACCTGGTTTTTTCCGACTCGACCTAAGTCGATCAGACCATCACCGTCGAAGTCACCCACAAAGATCGGAAATTTCTTTTCGGAGGTGTATCCCTGAGCTGGCGAAAAATTCGCAATTTTACTGTAGGCCAGCCAACCCTTGGTACTACCGTGCCAGCGTGCAAATTCAACACCGGTTTTGGTAACCCTACCTATATCAGCACGCCCGTCACCATCAAAATCACCGGCAAAAACGGGGTATTTATCACTGTCTTTAAGCCCGCTGTTTCGTCCAAACTTCGATAAATCAGGCAAAGCTCCCCATTCATTAGCACCTTGTCGCCAGGCAAACTTATGTGCAAACGGATGACAGCCGCCATCACGACCACATTGTTCTACTTTTACCAGCCGTGATTGCGTTGAGGAGTCAGCGTAGGTGTAGGCAAGCTTATAGTCAGATTGCAGTTCCTCACCAACATAAGTTTTTATGTTGCTGAGTCGTTTACGGTTCATATAGTAACCACCTGCCGTCCATCGAGTAACACGATCATCACGAGCTTCGTACTCAAAGCGCACCGAAGCATACGGCTCTTGTCCCGCGGCAGCATTACCTGTGTAATCGATCCGAACGGGAGTGAACTCTTCTCGTTCTGCGGCCGCATTATCATTGTAAGTTACGAGGTAGTAGTTACCGCTGCGGTCCTTAGCTTTTCTCAGCATCCAGGTGTGGGTACTCTTGGTTCCGGGTAACTCGACCCGCGAGTTGGCATTTATACCGAAATTCAGAACCCAGCCTTGGCGTGTTTTTACTTTGAAATAGGCGTGCGCATTGCCACCATTTGCGTTAGCGACTTTTCCGACACCGATAATCTTGTCGAATGAATCAATTTCAGTCCGATATTCAATATTATCGGTACCCTCCACTGCCGCTGAATTTTTAACCTTGACGAGCTGCTGACCCTTATAGCAATACTTGTCCCTGTTATCGTGATTAACACTGCCGGCTCGGTTGTTTGTCGCTAGCGTCGCTGCGCAACGATGGATAGATGCAATCCCGTAAAGACCCCAACCAACGCCCGCAATACCATTGCCTTTATTATGGTTGTAGCGCAGAGAAATTTTGGGTTCAACGCCGGCGGTTCCCTTGGGCACCGGAATATCAATTTTGTAGGTTGCCGCACCAAAGTCGTTAACCGAAAAATTACCAACCGTTACGCCAGCAGGGTTCGCAACTGCGGCACTGGTGTTGAATAAAAAGAGTGCAGCACTAGTAGCGACCACTTTAAAGAAACGGCTTTGAATAAAATTACTATTTAGTGTGTACAAGAACATTTAGATCAACCCCAATCAATATCGAAAATTAGTAATTACCAGACCGCAAGATGGCCTGCGATACGCATAAGGGAAGGGGTCAAAAGTTAAAGTTGAGGTGTTATTTAAATAATATTTAAAATTGGCAGATTCAGAAAAAATTATGAATTCCACCTGACACCAAATGGCCCCATGAGCTTATGCTCATCGCAAATCCATTTGGCAAATCAAAAATCCTATAGATAGATGGTAGTTAAGCCCCGACGACAAGTCAATTCAAAAGCGTTGTCAGCCTACAAATGAATTTAGCCTGTAAGAATTAAAGTCAATTTCGAACCATAATCGGCCTACAAATAATGTGAATTTGTAGGATCAGGCCGTTGATTAGAATGCCAGGTGCAAAGAACAGCGTTAATGTGAACGTTCAGATAAGCGACATCCGCCCAACTGATATCTACATATCCAGCAAAATTCTGGCCGGATCTTCGATGGCATTTTTGATTGCCACCAGAAACCCTACTGCTTGTGCGCCATCGATAATCCGATGATCGTAGGACAAAGCCAAATACATCATTGGACGAATCTGAATTTCATCATCAATGACTACGGCACGTTTTTCAATTTTGTGCATGCCTAAAATACCGCTTTGTGGTGGATTGATAATCGGCGTCGAGAGCAACGAACCGAACACGCCACCATTTGAAAGTGTAAACGTACCACCGGTTAATTCGTCCATCGTTAATGCAGAACTTTGTGCCCGGGCGCCATAATCAGATATTTGCTTTTCAATATCCGCCATACTCATGCCATCAACATCACGCAAAATTGGCACGACCAATCCGCGGCTCGATGAAACCGCTACACCAATATCATAATAACCATGATAGATAATATCGCTACCTTCAATAGAAGCGTTCACTTCTGGATATTGTTTAAGCGCTTCAGCTGCCGCGCGCGCAAAAAATGACATAAAGCCGAGTTTCACACCATGCGTATCTAAAAACTTTTGTTTGTACTTAGTGCGAAGCGCCATGACTTCTGACATATCCACTTCATTAAACGTAGTAAGAATTGCGGCTTGTTGTTGTGACTCTAACAACCGTTCAGCAATCCGGGCGCGCAAACGTGTCATTGGTACACGACGCTCTTCACGGTCACCCTGACTTATCGGCAAGGCCGGAATACCAGCCGAAGTTTTAGAAAGCTGGTCAACATCGTCATGGGTGATACGACCCTTGTCGCCAGTGGCCGTGACCTGTGCTGCATCAACACCCTTCTCGTGCATAGATTGACGCACAGATGGGCTGGCAACCTTAGGGGTATCACCAGACGAAGCAGCCCCTGCCGCCGGAGCTGCCGCTGCTAAATCTTCTGCAGTTGGTTGTTTGATTTGCTGGGTAGATGCCTCGCCCGGAACTATCGTTCCTAATAGCTGACCAGAAGTAACGACAGCGCCAAGCTCTTCAGTGATAGTCTCAAGCACGCCACTTACCGGGGCCGGAACTTCTAATACCACTTTATCAGTTTCCAGATCAACGAGATTTTCGTCCTGCATAACATATTCGCCGGCTTTCTTATGCCAAACCACGATAGTGGCATCAGCGACAGACTCTGGTAATAGTGGCGTTTTTAATTCAGTGGTCATAACGTAGTTTCCTTGGTATTACGTTTCCGTTTCACGATTCTAGTTGCAAAGCATCTGCTATGAGTGCTTGTTGTTGCTGATTATGTACTTTTAGCATGCCAACCGCCGGGGATGCTGAAGCCGGACGCGACACACAATGAAATTTCTTCAAACGACGCAAGCGATGGCGCGTAGTATCCCAGCTACCTTGATTTAATGGCTCTTCCTGGCACCAAATAAACTCGGAAGCATTTTTATAACTATCCAATACCGCACCAAGCTCTTTTTCCGGAAATGGATATATTTGTTCCAGACGAATCAATGCAACTTTTTCTTGCTGCGAACTTTCGCGGCGCGCCTTCAAGAGGTCATAGTAAACCTTGCCAGCGCATACCACCACTCGCTCGATATTCTTTTTCACTTGCTTATCCGCTTCCGGGATAACATTCATAAACTCGCCGTCAGTTAAATCTTCTATTTCATTGACTGCCAGAGGGTGACGCAGCAAACTTTTCGGCGTCATAACAATTAAAGGCTTTAAATACTTCCTTAACATTTGCCGACGGATCAAGTGAAACATTTGTGCCGGCGTAGATGGCACCACAACTTGCATATTTAGCTCGGCACACAACTGCAGATAGCGTTCCAATCGGGCGGATGAGTGCTCTGGCCCCTGACCTTCAAACCCATGTGGTAAATACATCACCAAACCGGACATACGCTCCCATTTTTGTTCACCGGAAGAAATAAACTGATCCATAACTACCTGGGCACCGTTGGCGAAGTCACCAAACTGTGCCTCCCATATATCCAGAGTACCGGGCGATGTGGTCGAATAACCGTATTCAAATGCCAACACTGCTTCTTCAGAGAGCAATGAGTCGATAACTTCCATATAGCCTTGGTCGTCGGAAATATGACGCAGCGGTATATAACCTTTACGGGTATCTTGATCGTGCAATACGGCATGCCGGTGCGAGAACGTACCTCGTCCACTATCCTGTCCACACAGCCTTATATCGGTACCTTCATCTAATAATGAGGCATAGGCTAAAGTTTCTGCCGCACCCCAATCAAATGGTTGCTCTCCACTAGCCATCTCGAGTCGCTTCTTGTAAATTTTTTCTACGCGACGATGTCGCTTGAAGTTTTCAGGCACCATAGCTAACGCATTGCTGTATTCGAAAATGCGTTCTTTTGATATTCCGGTGTCAACTTTGGCATCCCAATCTACACCCATATATTGAGTCCAGTTAATCGGGTTGTGCTTGGTCTCGTCAACCGGCAATAGGTGCGGTACCACAGGATTACCTTTTTCTAGCAGTTTGCGCGAATTACTCAGAAGCTGATCGGCTTTTGCCGCAGTAATAACACCATCATCGACCAGGCGCTGTGTATATACCGAACAAGTAGTTTGCATAGATTTGATTTTCCGATACATCATCGGCTGCGTCATGGATGGTTCATCTGCTTCATTATGCCCATGCCTTCGATAACAAACGATATCGATCAACACATCTTTCTTGAATTTATTACGGTAATCCAGAGCTAACTGCGTTACAAATACAACTGCTTCGGGATCGTCACCATTAACATGAAATACCGGAGCGTCAACCATCTTGGCGACGTCGGTACAATATTCCGTGGATCTGGCATCCATCTCTTGACTCGTGGTGAAACCAATCTGGTTGTTAACCACAATATGGATGGTACCTTTGGTGTTGAAACCACGGGTACGTGACATATTGAGCGACTCCATATTGCAACCCTGACCAGCCAAGGCGGCATCACCGTGAATGACCACCGGCATTACTTCAGTACCGATAGGATCCTGACGACGATCTTGCCGGGCGCGCACGCTGCCTTCAACAACTGGTCCGACAATTTCCAGATGCGAAGGATTAAACGCCAGTGCCAGATGAACCGGTCCGCCCGGGGTATTCATATCCGAAGAAAAACCCATGTGATATTTCACATCACCCGAACCCTTCAGTTCTTTTTTGCCTTCGAATTCATCAAACAGATCACTGGGTGACTTACCCAGAATATTCACAAGTACATTAAGACGCCCGCGGTGCGCCATACCAATGACGACTTCTTTTGCGCCGGCGCTACCGGCCTGCTGAACCAACTCGTCCAACAAAGGAATCAAACTCTCACCGCCTTCCAAAGAGAATCTTTTTTGCCCGACATACTTGGTATGCAGGAATCGCTCCAGAGCTTCTGCGGATACCAACCGATCCAGAATGTAACGTCGTTGCTGATCAGTGAATGTTGGCTTGGCGCGAGTAGTTTCAATACGCTGCTGAATCCAATTGCGCTCCTCGGTATTGCGAATGTGCATATACTCGGAACCCACGGATCCCGAATAGGTTTCTTTAACCTGCTTTAATATGTCACGCAAGGTCATTTGTTCACGCGCAGTGTGCAATGTTCCGGTATTAAATGTGGAATCCAGATCTGCGCTACTTAAACCATAAAACTCGATCGTTAGATCTTCGACATATTCATCATGATCCTCATGCAAAGGATTGATGTCAGCTTTAAGATGACCGTTGAGTCGCCAGGCTTGAATTACCTGGAATACGCTAACTTGTTTGGCGGACGCAGCACCGCTGGCATTTTCAACGACCCTACGACTGCTTCCACTACGGCCACGAAAATAGTCGCGTATTTCCGAGTGATTAACGCTGCCATTAGCGTGGCCATTAACCGTCGGCATGGCGGCGAAATATTGCTGCCAATAGGGCTCAACCGAGGCAGGATCAGATTGCCATTCTTCAAACATGGATTCTAAATACTGCTGGTTATTTCCACCCAGTAGGGTTTCAGCGAGTTGCTCTTTGAACGGTAATGGGGTTTGACGAGTTTTTGAGTTTTTCACTTAATAACGCCGTGTAACTGAAAGTAGGGGTTTGTTACCTATTCGCGCCAATATTTTCACGGGGATTCAATACTGCCAGAATCCCTTCATGGCACTTATTACGGATGCTGCTAGTTTAAACCGACACGGCTAAATTACCACCGTTTTTTCTCGATTTTGCAACTTGTATCGGATAAAAAATGATCTGGCGCTAGCCGGATTCGGCTACCCACATAAAGCATTGCCAAACAGTAGGATCAATGACTCCGGAAATCACACTTTAAGGATCTATTACTGACTAAAAATCCGTTTTCAATCAGTAAATCGCAGTGCTTTGGATCTTAACCACCGCTTCACCTTACGGTGGACCAGAATACGGTCCTACCGTGATTTCCGGAACACCTGCCCGTGCCAATCCTTGCGTATCTTACGCCGTTGGCTGAGCCCCCATTTCTTGCGCCTTTAGTACATAACAGCGAATCATTGCTTGACTAAGGTACCACATTGCTATTCTCGAAAGCGATGAAATCAGCGCAGGTCTTTAAAGACACTCATTATATCTCCGGTTATAATTAACAATACCCTGACCCATCACACTTAAGGAATATCATGCGCAGCCTGCTACTAATTTTGATCACTTCATCGGTTTTGCTGGCTTGCGAGGCACAAAATCAACCCGCTAACACCGCTAACACCGCTAACACCGCTAACACCGCTAACACCGATGCTAGCAATGCCGGCGAGCAGAAAACCACCAGCGCGATCGAATTTATTGACCCATGGATAAGAGCAGTGCCAAGTGTGTCACCTAACTCAGCTGCCTATGTAGAGATACGTAATAGCACCCAAAATGTTGTTAATCTCACCGGAATCAAATCCCAACTTGCGGACCGCGTTGAAATACACGGTGTGGAAACTGATGATGCCGGAACCATGAAGATGTTTAAGCTTGATCAAATTGCGATACCACCTTCGGAATCCTCGGAACTCAAACCTGGCGGCAACCACGTTATGATTTTCGGATTAAAACAAGCGCTAAATACCGGTGAACAGGTAACCATGCTACTGTCCTTCGATCATCAGCCACCAATGCCCGTTATGTTTACGGTTAAATAATGCACAAGGGCGTGGTTGTTTTAATTGGTCTGGTCGCGCTCGCGGCAGGTTATTTTATGGCGAATGTGGGCACGCCATCACGGTCGGCAAACACAATTATTCAGGCCGACTCTTCGGTGTTTATGTATCCGCAACCACGACCTCTGACAGCAGTAAATCTTGTTGATATGCACGGCGAAGCGATCACAGAAAAGGCCTTTCAAAATAGCTGGTGGATGGTTTACTTTGGCTTCACGCATTGCCCGGACGCCTGCCCGATGGCGCTGGCCAATATGCAACGGATAAAATCACTAATGCCCGAAGATAGCAATATTCGATTCGCCTTGATTTCGGTAGACCCGCAACGAGACACACCGGAAAAACTACGAGAATATGTTACCCACTTTAATGAAGATTTTTACGCCGCGACCGGTAACAAAGAACAATTAGACCTGCTCACGGCCGGACTGCATGTTGTGTATACAATTGGTGCGGATGCCGCACAGACCGAGGACTATGTCGTAGATCATTCCAACTTCATGGTTTTGATTAACCCTGCTGGCCAACATGCCGGAATAATCTCTGCACCACATGTTCCAGAGATAATAAGCCAGGAACTGCAACCGATTTTAGCAGCGGCGGATCACTAATGGATTTTAGTGCCGCTAGCGATGACGATATTAGTGACATTTTAAACGAGCTCAATGATGCTCAACGTCAAGCCGTTTCATCGCCGCCTGATCCGGTTTTAGTCTTGGCGGGCGCTGGTAGCGGTAAAACTCGGGTGCTGGTGCATCGCATCGCCTGGCTTATTAAGGTTGAACGTATTTCACCTTATTCGATTTTAGCGGTTACCTTCACCAACAAAGCTGCTGCGGAAATGCGCGGCAGAATCGAAACACTATTAGAAATTCCCGCGACCGGTTTATGGGTTGGCACCTTCCACGGCTTAGCCCATCGCTTATTGCGCATGCACTGGCAAGAAGCCGGGTTACCACAAAACTTTCAAATTATAGACAGCCAGGATCAGCTTGGCGTTATCAAGAGAATTCACAAATCGCTGGAGCTGGATGACACGCGCTGGCCACCAAAACAATCGATGTGGTATATCAATGCGCGTAAGGACGAAGGAATTCGACCGCAGCATATGCAAGACACCGGTGACCCTGTTCAACGCCAGTTAGTCAGTGTTTATACTGCTTATCAAAGCGCCTGTGAGCGCGGCGGCCTGGTTGATTTCGGGGAACTGCTACTGCGCTGCCTTGAAACCTTGCGTGACAATGAAAACCTGCTCAAACATTATCGCGAGCGCTTTCAACACATTTTGGTCGACGAGTTTCAAGACACCAATACTTTGCAATATAGTTGGCTAAAATTATTAGCGGGTACTACCAATCCAATTTTTGCCGTCGGCGATGATGACCAGTCTATCTACGGCTGGCGTGGCGCGCGGGTAGAGCACTTGCAAACCTTTGACAAAGACCACAAGAACACGCAAGTAGTCAGACTCGAACAAAATTATCGGTCGACCAGCAACATTCTAAACGCCGCCAATGCAGTAATTGCAAATAATGCAGAACGCCTGGGTAAAAATTTATGGACCGCCGGTAACGACGGTGAACAAATCCAGCTATATACCGCTTATAACGAACAAGAAGAAGCGCGTTATGTAGCAGAGCGAATTCGTCAGCACGTCGACGGTGGCGGATTGCGTAATGATGTTGCCGTGCTGTATCGGTCCAATGCACAGTCCCGGATATTTGAAGAAGTTTTTATTGGCATGCGGATTCCTTATAAGGTCTATGGCGGTCTACGCTTCTTCGAACGGACCGAGATTAAAGATGCCCTTGCCTATCTGCGTCTTGGCAACAACCCCAACGATGATTCGAGCTTTGAACGAGTCGTCAATAGACCAACCCGCGGTATTGGTGCGCGTACTGTAGCGCTTATACGCAATGAGTCTAATGAACATAACATCACCATGTTTGCTGCAGCCAAACAATTAACAAAAAACAAAATACTACCGGCACGCGCAAGTGGCGCAGTGAATGGTTTCCTAGGTTTGGTGAATGATATTTCAGCGGTAACCGAAGAGCTACCCTTGTATGAACTGGTTGACCATATCAACGCGATTACCGGCTTGCTGGACTTTCACGGTAAGGAAAACAACGAAAAGTCACAGTCCAGAATAGACAACTTGAACGAACTGGTTAGCGCCGCGCAGGGTTTTGTTTTTGATGAAGAGGAATTTGAAGGTATGAGTCTATTGGATGCCTTTTTGTCGCATGCGGCACTTGAGTCTGGTGAAGGACAAGGCGAAAGCTGGGAAGACTGTGTACAAATGATGACTTTACATTCTGCCAAAGGTCTGGAGTTCCCGCTGGTGTTTATTACCGGCATGGAAGATGGGTTATTTCCCCATCAAATGAGTCGTGACGAACCCGGCCGACTCGAAGAGGAAAGACGTCTGGCTTACGTGGGGATCACTCGCGCGCGCGAGAATCTGGTCTTAACCCTCACCGAACGCCGCCGTCTGCACGGCACTGAACGTTACAACATGCCTTCACCATTTATTGGCGAAATACCGAATGAGCTGGTAAATGAAATCCGCCCAAGTGTCCCTTCCGGGCGCGGCTCTAGAGCCAGCTACCAAAGTAGCAAGAGCAGTTCCTCCCTGGTGGACGATGAGAGTTCAGATTTTAAGCTCGGGGATCAGGTCTTCCACCAAAAATTTGGCGAAGGAATGGTTACCAACTACGAGGGTGCAGGTAGTCACGCCCGTATTCAAATTAATTTCAAGCACGCCGGCAGCAAATGGTTGGTGGTCGCCTACGCAAATTTAGAAAAGTCCTGAACTCGACACCGGAACTGCCGTCGTTTTACAGTACGCCCTAAACACAATAGCCCAAGCAGACCTAAAAACAGCATGGTGGTAGTTCCACCGCCGCCTCGTGTTCCGACTGGATTACTCGTGGTATCACAACATGTCGTTTCGACCTCCCGTTGCACCTCGCGGAAATCAAATACGGCATTGCCGTCAGAATCAAGATCCGATGCCGGATTGACGAGGGTCGCATCATCCATACCATCGCCATTTTCATCAGTAAAACCATCTACCAAACCATCATTGTTTTCATCAACTAAACTTGTTTCTGCGATATCAAACAAGGAGTCTCCATCGCTGTTTAAATCAAGATAATCCGGATTATCCGAATTATCCGAATTCAATAAGGGGGCCGGGTTAATAAATGTGTAGTCATCGTAACCGTCGCCATCACCGTCGGCAAAATCGTCTACACGCCCGTCCCCGTCTTCATCCTCGGATCCGCCCTCTAAAGCATCGGTTAGTCCATCATTATCGGAATCGAGATCCAGTACGTCTTCAATGCCATCGGAATCGAAGTCCAGTGGATTCATGGTTGCTACCTGATTTGCGTCCATCAGGCCATCTTCATCGACATCTATGAAGCCAGCCTCTATGACGTCCGGGATAGCATCATTGTCACTATCCAGATCTAGGAAATTCGGTTGCACATCAGCATCACTATTAGCAGGGTTTTCACCAAAACTGTCATTACTATAATCGGTAACGCCGGATTCAACTGTAGTTTCCAGCTTGTCTGCCAATCCATTTAAGCCAAAGGCGTTGCTGACATCAATTTGGCCATCGGCGTTTTCATCCAGGTCTGATTGTTGCAATTCGTTTAAGCCAGATTCCTCTAGATCCAGAATACCATCGCCATCGGCATCTAAATCGAACCAATTTGCCACACCATCCAGATCAAAATCACCGGAACCCTCGACAGTATCCAGAATACCGTCATTATCATCATCAATATCGATAACATCCGGAATGCCGTCCATATCATTGTCTGGTTGCTGATCCGGATCAGTTGCTTGTGGCGTCTCGGCAACATCGGTACCGTTATCATCATCGTCGTTAACGTCTGGTGTACCGTTTGTATCATCGTCCGGTTGCTGATCGGGGTCAGTTGCTTGTGGCGTCTCGGCAACATCGGTACCGTTATCATCATCGTCGTTAACGTCTGGTGTACCGTTTGTATCATCGTCCGGCTGCTGATCCGGATCAGTTGCTTGTGGCGTAACGTTTACCGTTACCGTCGCGGTCGCGCGACCGCCATTGCCATCACTAATTTCATAATTAAACGCATCAATTCCAGAGAAACCGGGATCGGGAGAATAGGTAATTGTATCGGACCCGATTACGGCTTTATTCACCTCAACGCTACCATTAAGAGGATTCGTTAATCCGTCAGTAGAAATTGTCAGGTTATCCCCATCCGGATCAGCGTCGTTTTCCAAAACGACTATTGTTACTTGTGTTTCGTACGCGGTAGTTGCTGTATCGTCTTCTGCTCTTGGTTCGCTGTTATTATCGGGAATACATCTGAACGCGCCGATCGCGGTAAAACCAAGATCGTCGCCAATACTGCCACTCGCAAAATCGGTTAGATGGAACACCACCGAGGTTTGCTCTGATCCGGTGGTAAAGGTTCTGCTAACTCTAGTCCATACGTCGCCATCGGCAAGACTTTCAGGCGGGACAATATAGGAGTCGCCGCGCATATCCCCATCAATATAAACAGCCAGAACCGGTGTATCCGGTAAAAACAAAGGTGAGCCTGGTGCAATCATATTTGAAACATACACCGTAAATAAATAACTTGTATCTGGCTCTACAATTATTGACTGACTCCAAACAATATTTTCGGTACCAAACATATTGCCGTGAGCGTAAACAAAGTTGGCAATGGGCGGCATATTGTTATCCGGGTCTCCCGGGAACGTTTCCTGATGCAAAACGCCGCCACCATAGATTTTGTTTCCCTCTTGGATGGAGATCGACGTATCCCACGCGTAGAAATTATCTCCGGCATAAGGAACACCGGCAGTAAAACTTCCTGCAAGGACTTGTCCGGCATTCGAATAACCACCATGCAACGAATCAAAGTCACCATTAAGCACTAAATTTGTATCGGTATCGGCGGAGTATCCAGGTGCACAAGATTGTGACGCTGGATCGGATTGCACGGTGGCCGCGATCAGATTTTCATTTACCCCCAACACTGTTAAGCAACATACTAATGCTATTAATTTGTGCTGTGATTTTTTTAAAATTGAATCTGTAAATCGCGAACGCATTGCTAATCCTTTAAAACGTTATATCAAAATTTGTAATGAGCGCTCCAACTCAGTTAATCACTAATTGAGAGCTATAAATAATTTAGAGAATGAATATAAACCCATGAAGTTAAAACAATTGTGAATTTAATCACACGATTAAAAAATAATTAGTTTTGCTTTATCCCGAGTCAGTTACCGCAGGTTTTCGGCATGAAACTCATCACAAAGTCGACGCGGTGCAAATGTTGCGTACCTGAAAACCTACATAAAAAAATACAAAAAAGTAACTAAATAACACATCCAAAAAAAAGCCGCTATCAGCGGCTTTTTAATATTAATACCTGTATTTCTCTATCTTCTCGCCCGGAAATCATCGCGTACAGTACCAAATCGTTTGATGATAGCTAGCGTTAGTACCTTGGCGTCTTCATCATAGGAAATAAATTCCCCGCGGAGCGCGAAACCATTGGCGAAACCGTACTCGAGACCTAAACCTAAATGTAAATGTATATCTTCCTGTCGCTCAAAAATAATATTGCTGGAATCGTTATCCATATTGCTGGCGCCGATTCGACCATACAGAGATAAGCCCTCACGCGCGTAATAACCAAAATTATCATACTCATCTTCGCCACAATTATTTAGCAGATATACCAATGCACTGACGCCAAAATGTGTGTAGTCGACCTCTCCCTGATGCTCACGCGTTGAACTCAGGCCAATCCCGGCTTCGCCCAATTCCGCATAATGCGCTTCGAGGGTAATGCGCTTGGTTAAGTCATAGCCCAGATGCAAACCAA
This sequence comes from uncultured Thiotrichales bacterium, assembly GCA_964621435.1. Taxonomy (GTDB): domain Bacteria; phylum Pseudomonadota; class Gammaproteobacteria; order CAZUMV01; family CAZUMV01; genus CALIRD01. The sequence continues at coordinate 13,346 of CAZUMV010000025.1, forward strand.
TAGTAGTGTCCTCATTATCATCGACAAATTGGCAACCACAAGGTGATAAAGGTTCCAGCTGACTGATACCGGCAGATAGACCCAGATATAACCGACCATTAAAATCCTGATCATCTTCCGCCGCAAGAGGAGACGACAGCATCAAACTAGCAAGCGCTACTGGCATGAAAAAATTTGAGAAACCAAGGCGGCGGCGGATTACAAACAAGGCCGCGAGCAAACCAAGGAATATCGTACCCATGCTACCACCGTGTCCTTCCAGACCGGTTTGCAGGATACAACATGGTTTAGGTGCCGGCGTTGTCGGTGTTGTAGCAGGCGGTGGCGTTACCGGCTCGGACGGCTCTTGAAAGTCGGGAATACCATTGCCGTCGGTATCTGTCACTGGCGCCGGGCTGGCTAACACCGCGTCGTCATAGCCGTCTCCATCGGCATCTGTAAAGTTATCAACCAGACCATCACCATCGGCGTCTACCAAGCCACTCTCTTCGAGATCGGTTAAGCCATCATCATCACTATCCAGATCAAGATAATCAGGATTTCCTGTACCGTCTGAATCGGGAATCGTAGCCGGCGTAGCCAAGGTCCCATCATCATAGCCATCACCATCGGCGTCGCTAAAATTATCTACTATTCCGTCACCATTGGTATCCGCTAACCCGCCTTCCAATGCGTCTGTGAGACCGTCGTTGTCGCTATCCAGGTCAAGAAAGTCTGGCACGGTATCGCCATCGGTGTTTGGCACGGCGGCAGGCGCGGTCGTAGTGGCATCGTCATAACCATCACCATCGGCATCGGTAAAGTTATCGATGAGTCCATCACCATTGGTATCCGCTAACCCACCTTCGAGTGCGTCGGTCAAGCCGTCGTTGTCACTATCCAGATCAAGATAGTTTGGAACCGTGTCACCATCGGTATTGGGTACCGCAGCCGGTGTTGCCAAGGTCGCATCATCATAACCATCACCATCGGCATCGGTAAAGTTGTCAATGATGCCATCACCGTTCGAATCTGCCACACCACCCTCAAGCGCGTCAGTCAAACCATCGTTATCGCTATCCAAATCAAGATAGTTTGGCACGGAGTCACCGTCGGTGTTCGGTACAGTAGCCGGTGTCACCAAAGTGGCATCGTCATACCCATCACCATCAGCGTCGCTAAAGTTGTCAATGATGCCATCACCGTTCGAATCTGCCACACCACCCTCAAGCGCATCGGTCAGGCCGTCATTGTCACTATCCAAATCAAGATAGTCTGGAACCGTATCGCCGTCGGTATTGGGAACAGGTGCCGGATTCAGTGCAGTCATATCATCATAACCATCACCGTCACCATCAGCGAAACCATCTACCCGGCCATTTCCATCTGCATCGACCGAACCACCCTCGAGTGCATCGGTCAGGCCGTCGTTATCGGAATCAAGATCATGCACGTCTTTAACACCGTCGTTATCAGAGTCTACGGGTTGCAAAGTCGGGGTTTGACCAGGATCGGCTTGGCCATCTTGATCGGCATCGACAAAGCCGGCCTCTATTACATCCGGAATTGCGTCATTATCACTGTCCAGATCAAGAAAATCTGCGTTAACGTCACCGTCATTATTGGCTGGGTTATCGGCGCTGCCGTCATTGTCATAATCGGGGCTACCGGATTCAGCAGCAGTTTCAACATCATCACTCAAACCATTGGCGCCGAAGTTATTGCTTAAATCGATTTGGCCATCCATATCGGTATCTAATAACGCCTGCTCGGTTTCGTTGAGACCGGACTCTTCCAAATCGAGAATGCCATCGCCATCCGCATCAAGATCAAATGAGTTGATAACGCCATCGAGATCAAGATCTCCGGATCCCTCTACAATATCCAGGATACCGTCGTTATCGTCGTCTATATCAAAACTATCAGGGATACCATCCATATCAAAATCAGGCAACATCGTTACGACCACGGTCACCGTCGCTGTAGAACTGCCGCCATTACCATCGGTAATTTCATAGGTGAATGTGTCGGTACCAACAAACCCCGGGTTCGGGGTGTAAGTAATAGTGTCTGACCCGCCAGCGACAATATTGACAACCGCAGTACCGTTGGCTGGGTTAGATAACACCGGATTCGTTATCGACAGCGGATCCATGTCAGCATCGGTATCACCACTCAAAACATTAATAGTGACCGCTGTTTGTTCTGCGGTATTAACCATATCGTCATCTGCGACTGGTGGATTGTTTGAAGCAGCGACGGGCGCGCACTCAAAGCCACCAACCGCGGTAAAACCAAGATCATCGCCTTGAATACCTGCCGCCGAGTCCGTGAAAGATAACGTAGCAGAAGTTTGCGCTGGACCGGTTGTAAAAGTACGCGTAAGGCGCGTCCAAACATCACCCGTTGCAGCTGTTTCATTTATAACGGTGTAACTCGCGCCAAGTTGAACGCCATCCAGAAAGAAAGTGATAATAGGCTCATCTACAAGCGCCAGGCCCGGCACGATCATGTTTGAAACATAGGTAACAAAAATGTATTCGGTGTTAGGCGCAACGGTTATAACCTGACTCCATGGCGTGTAAGGACCACCGGTATTGTTACCGTTCGAATATAAATACGTATTTAGTGCAGGAACGCCATTGGCCGGGTCGCCAGGAAAAACATCTTGCATAACCGCACCACTCGCATAATTTGCCATTCCGACTTGAATTGAGATAGATGTGTCGAAGGCATATATATCATCCCCGGAATACGGAACGCTGGCGGTAAAAGTGCCCGCAATGACATTGCCAGCTGCTGCGAAACCACCATGCGGAGTAGCAAAATCTCCGCCAGTTACCAATGGCGCTGCGGTAGCGGGAGCTGATCCTGGTGAGCATGTCTGTGAGGCGGGATCGGTAACGACAGTTGCAGCAGCGAACGAAGCTTGCAAGGGCAGCATTAAACAAAACGCTACTACGATACTTTGCAGCAGATATCGCTTTCTCGAAAAATACATAAGGGTATCCATACACCTAATCTCCAATTGGTTATTTTCAGCGCGCTAAAATTTTTTTATCACGGTCTGCTGATATGCGGGGTGCATGCAAACTCTCTAATTAGGGCTAGATTTTAACTACTTAACATTTAGAAACAAGTCCACAGACGATACAAAATGTGAATTAAATTACGTGTTTATTTATTTACATAATTAAGAAGTGTTTGGGCATACAGCAATGTCAGCGTGATTTAAGTCATAAAATTGATCAACAAGCATACGCTGATGCGTTATAAACACGCGTTTGTCGGCCGTGACTATCTGATCTCAAACCCACAGAGTACGGTTAGATTTTCCTAAACAAGAGTAATCAAAACACTATGTTCAGTGCGACCCAACAAATCGAGACCGCTGCTTTTACAAGTTTGAATTTTCGAAATAATACCAGCCAAAAAAATTTCGCCACAAATAGCAAGCCGACCCGTTGGACACTGGTTACAATATCGAACCTGAACCCCGAAAAGTTTTTGCGGCTATGCCGCTGGTACAAGGAGCACTCAGGCTTCGAGGGAAATTTACATGTCAAAACCGATGCCGCACCGGTGGACATTATGCATGCTCGCGATTTACTTATTCATACAGACTCCAAACAAACAATGTTAATTACTGCGGGCCGGTTCTCCAGTGGCACCATTGATTTTTGCAAGAACAGAAATATAGAGCTACATACCAATACAGACATTTTTAGTGCAATCTCTTCAATCTCTGAAAATGCGCAACAGCGGCTACTGAACCAGATTTTTAACGATTAGCCGCTAAAATATTGTTTCATTTTAGTATCATCACAATATCGTTTAATATGTAGATTCATCGAATCATTATCCGGCTAAACCAAATATTTAAATGCACCTTAAAGCAAGGCTATTACTACTCATAATTTTTTGTTGCGGTGCACTCTACGCAGCCAACGACGTGTACAAATATAAAGACCAAAGTGGCAACTGGGTATTTACCGACAAGGCACCAAGCGGTACTAAAAAGCTTGAAAACATCAAAGTCGCTCAAACGCAGGTTTCATTGCCAGCGCCGAAGGTTTACGGTGAAGTTATCGCTGGTCGTTTTTACCTGTTTGCTGAAAATTTTATTCACGCCCCAGTACAAATTGAAGTTAGATCGCCGAGCAATGCTGGCAAGAAAATAAATTACGTGCTGGACGCAAAAGAATTAGCGACGCTACATGAAGGCTCCCAGGAACTTAAAAATCTCAAAGTGAGCTGGATTTTGGGTGAGCCTAATACAAAACCAATCAACTATTTATATCAGGTACCGATCAAATCAAACCAAAAGTTTCCGATTAGCCAGGGCTTTGGTGGGGAGTTTTCACATTTCAATGCGCACAGCAAATTCGCCATTGATATAAGCATGGATATAGGCACCGACATCAGTGCCGCGCGCGCCGGTACGGTGATGTGGGTAAAAGATGATTCTTATGTTGGTGGCAGTGACCCGTCGTATATGTCAAAAGCGAATTTCGTCGCTGTAGTCCATGATGATGGTACCTATGCAACCTATTTGCACTTACTAGGTGGTTCATCTTATGTACAAGCCGGTGATAAAATTGAAGCCGGCGACCGGCTCGGTAAATCCGGAGCAAGCGGATTCGTAACCGGACCACATCTACATTTCGTTGTGCAAAGAAACGCCAACGGGAAAACTGTTTCTCTGCCTTTTCAGTTTGCCGCAAATAATGGCAAAGGTATTACCCCCGCGCGGGGCCTGAAATTATCAGGCACCTTAGCAACTCGACCTGGAAACAAATTTGCGCAGGGCAATGGTTATGCCGACCTGCAATCCGGACAGGAGATAAACCCAGCGAAGCAGACTATTAAAAAACTGAATAATGACAAGTGCGAAAAAGCGCGAATCGACTATATTATTCTGGCGCAAGACACACCTGTATATCGCGATCATAACAATCAACTTCGTGCGCAATCAGCTATTGATTACTATTCCGGCGAACACACGATCTTGGATGAGGCACAACGCACTGCGGAAACCGAAAAAGCAAAGGTGAAAATAGTAAACTCCTGTGCCAACCCCAACGATAACAAAGCGCTACATGAAGCCAGCAAAAAATGGCTGCGACAGGAGCATTGCGCCAATGCTCGCCATGCTGTTGAACTGTTAGAAAAACCTGACGCGCTGACGCCAAACGATATATTGAAACGCAAACGACAAAAAGCCAACGATATTTGTAGCGGCAAAACACCGTTACCAAATTAGCTCAAACAGCAAGCAGTTGGCGCTTTATTTAACTCGCTCTACAATCATTACTTGTCAGTAACACTAGGGAAACTTAAATCGAATGAAGCGCTTACTAAAGGAAATATCCGGTTGTACGATTTGCCAGGAACATCTACCGTACCCA
>CAZUMV010000026.1:0-18562 GCA_964621435.1 uncultured Thiotrichales bacterium
GGTGTCTGGCGTAGATGTCCCGGTATCTGGCGGGGAAGTTTCGGTTTCTACCGGCGCCGGTGTATCTGAAATAGTACTGCCGCCACCGCCGCCGCAAGCGGCTAATCCCGAACAGAGCATGATGACCACGAAAAAATTCATCGTCGATTTGTGATAAAACGAGGTTGGATTTGGTTGATTTAGTGCGCTTTCCATGGCATTCATTTGCTGGGTTCGGGCTGATTACGTAGTGGAGCAGATTGTAACGGCTAAAACCTGAATCCACTTCTTAATTTACGGAAGTTTAAATTTACTTTTGCCGTTGTTTTATGTCAATTATTACGCTTCCCGTTCGTCGGTTAGCGGCTGGGTTAGTATACGTTTAATCAAGGTTTCTGGATGCGTTATAGTCGCGCCAATGCATGCAAGCGGATATACTGCGAGTCGCCTTAACTCCCGAACATTGGCATGCATCAAATACAAATAAACTTGCGTCGGCCGGACGACTGGCATATTCACCTTCGTGACGGCGCAGTTTTGGAGACGGTATTGCCATTTACCAGCAAGGAGTTCAGTCGGGCGATTGTCATGCCGAATTTGGTTCCACCGATTTCCACATCAACATTGGCAGCGCAGTATCAAAAGCAAATTCTAAAAGCAGTACCGACGGGACATACATTCACACCGCTGATGACGGTTTACCTGACTGAGTCTGCTGATCCACTAGACTATAAACGAGGCTTTGAGTCCGGTCTGCTAACCGCTGCCAAGCTTTATCCTGCTGGGGCAACTACCAATTCGGATGCCGGAGTCAGGGATTTAAAAAACATCTATCCGGTACTCGAGACGATGCAGGCTATAGGTATGCCCTTATTGATTCATGGTGAGGTGGTTGATCCAGAGGTTGATATTTTTGATCGCGAAGCAGTATTTATAGAGCAAAAACTGATCCCGCTTAGAGACGATTTTCCTGAACTCAAAATCGTATTTGAACACCTAACAACCTTCGATGGTGTGGAGTATGTAAAATCGTGCGCTCGCAATACTGCTGCCACCATCACGCCACACCATATAGTGATTAATCGGAATGCTATGTTCACAGGCGGTATCCGGCCGCATTATTATTGCTTGCCAGTGGCGAAGCGAGAGCAGCATCGACAGGCCTTGTTACTCGCAGCAACTTCGGGTGACCATCGTTTTTTCCTTGGTACCGATTCAGCACCGCATCCGGTTGGCGCTAAGGAGAGTGCCTGTGGCTGCGCCGGGATATTTAATGTTCCGGTCACGCTGCCGATTCTGGCGCAGGTATTTGAAGATGTTGACGCGCTTGATCAGCTCGAGAATTTTTGTTCTAACAATGGCCCGGTATTTTATGGTTTACCAAAAAACAAAGAGATTATTAAACTCGTAAAGCGATCTGAGCCAATCGATATGCCTGAATTTATTGAAGCAGAGGACGAAAAAATTAAAGTATTCGACCCGGAATTTGAATTGTACTGGCAGTATGCCGGGTGAAGTACCCCGCCTTAAAACGGTTGAAGTTTTTCCATAATATTTCCATGCTGCATGGTTGCTAAAAATTCGTCGCCAAGCGCACAGCTTAAATCCATACAGCGCCGCCATTGACGTTGTCTTAGCGGGTCATCGTCTTGCAGCGTTACAAAATCTTTTCGATCCGGTATTTTTCCACCTGCCAATTGCCCGATCATTCGCGGCGATGGCGAAAGCATAATAACGCTATCTAGTTGCCGACTATTAGCGTAGCGATTCTTAAAGTGTTTGTCGAACCATCCGGGTATTAGATGTGGGTAGAAGTGCGGGTACAGGGTTAAACCGTTCTTGGCACCCAGATATTTTGGCACGGGATGATAATCGAGCACACCGCCATCGTAATATTGTCCGTCGGGCGCGCCGCTAATGTTAGCAACGCCGTTCATCAAGCCCGGTATCGACCCGGAGGCGAGCAAAGCGTCACGCAAATTACTTTTGCTAAGACTGGTTTTTAGAGTGGTTACGCCATCGGCACCCGAAAATGTATCCGGATGTTGCGGGTGATGAAAAATCATCCTTTCCAAACTCTTGCCATACCGCGTGCGGTCGCCAAAGGCATGGAAGAAAATTTTCGCCAAGGATAGTTTTTGTTTGATACTTTGGTCTTTGGCGAGCGCCCCCCGGGTTCTAATGGCGCCACAATGAAAGTGCAATAATGGGTTTTCCAGAACGTCATGACTGGTGGTTGGGGAAGCCACCGTTGCCAGGATTTTTTTAGTTTCAGAGGCGATGCGGTTAGCTGAAAAATCTTTGTCCGTATAACTTTGTTCAACGTAAGCATTGGCAAGATTTTCCAGGGCGGAAGCTGGGTCGGTATGACAAGCCGCGGCTAATTTAAATGCGCCGACAGAGGTGCCAAAAAGGTGCACCGGTTTCTCCAATTTCTTAAACCATTCACCAAAGATCGCGCGGTCAAGACCATATATAGCTAACCATTTAGCAGCACCGGAGGCACCGAAAACATAAGCAATGTCATTTGGCGCAAGACCGTTTTCCTTAATCTTTCGAAAGGCAGTCGCACCGGCTCGAATTTCTAGTAAGCCGCTCATTTCAATCCTGGTTAATAATGAGGTCATAACTTACCTTTAATTGCGTAACAGTCAAGTTATCCCGGTAATTGATACTTGCAATTTTTATGAGCATGGGATGAAGTGTCGCTATAAACCTGGTGGAGAACAAAATGCGCATATTAAGTGTACTTATTGTTAGTTTGCTCGGATTGGTTGGCTGTGCCCGGAGTACGCCGTTAACCGAACCCGTTGATGCAACCCAATTAGCCCAACAAAGTATTATTGTGGATGGTCATGTGGACTTGCCTTTTGCATTACACAAAGAGTGGTATGACGCTAGCGTTAGTTCTGCGAAAGGGGATTTTGACTACCCCAGAGCGATGCAGGGAGGCTTAAGCACTCCGTTTATGTCGATTTATACCCCTGCAAAGTACGACGGTACCCCGCAAGCGACTGCGCATGCGCACGCGATGATCGATATTGTTGAGCGCTTGGTCGCATCCGCACCAGACAAGTTCAGAATCGTCAAGAGTGTTGCTGAAGTTGAACAAGCCTTCGCCGACGGCATGATCGGATTGCCTCTGGGTATGGAAAATGGTTCGCCCATCCAAAAAGACCTTGGTCTGCTTGAGGAGTTTTTCCAGCGAGGTATACGTTACGTTACTCTCACGCACTCCAAGTCCAATGCGATTTCTGACTCGTCCTATGACGATAACAAGCAATGGCAAGGCTTGTCTGAATTTGGCGAACTAGTGGTCAAACGCATGAACGAGCTAGGTATGATGGTCGATATTAGTCATTTATCCGACGACGCGGCCTGGGATGTGCTAGAGCTGAGCAAGGTGCCAGTTATCGCTAGTCATTCATCGGCACGGCACTTTACGCCAGGCTCGGAAAGAAACATGAGTGATGAAATGATTGCCGCCCTGGGACAAAAAAATGGTGTCATTATGATCAATTTCGGCACATTCTTTTTAACCGAATCCGGCAATGCTTATGGAGTCGCAAGAAGGGAGGCGTATCGGGAATATCTGAGCACCGAAAGACTCGAAGGGACGGATCAATTATGGCTATCGTTCAGGGAAGACTATGGTAAGCGTGTTCCTTATCCGTTCGCTACCCTGGAAACCGTGCTTGATCATATCGATCACGCGGTGAAGTTGGGTGGTATTGATGCGGTCGGCTTAGGCTCGGATTATGATGGTGTTGGCGACACGTTACCGGTAGGCTTAAAAGACGCAAGTAGCTATCCCAATCTGGTCCTGGGCTTACAAAAAAGAGGCTATAGTTCGGAGGATATTGTTAAAATATTATCCGGAAATGTATTGCGGGTATGGCGATCCGTAGAAGCTTATGCAGCTACGAATTAATCTGTGTAAAATTGGTATAAGAAAAACTATAAATAGAATCAATATGACCTTCAAAATATCCGCAGCAGGCTTAGTGTTAGCCTTTCTTTGTCAGCCGGTATTTTCCGAAAGTACGACTGCTGAAAAACCATCAGTACCGAAAAAAACCGATCAGCGAATAGTTCTTGGTTTGGGCGATTACAATTTTCTGGATAGCAATCAGTCGGTCGAATATCGTCTGGAATGGCATGGCAGTGAGGTGTGGCGCAATTTCAGACCTTTGGCCGGGTATATGACAAGCAGAGATGATGCGCACTATGTCTATGGTGGTGTGGTCAGTGATTTCTATCTCACCGAATCGATCATTTTTAGTTTGCAGTCGGCAATAGGATATTACGAACAGGGACGCGGTAAAGATTTAGGCCACGAGATCGAGTTTAAATCTGCAGCTGAGTTAGCTTGGCAATTTTCGAATAATTCGCGTTTGGGTTTACAAATTTATCATTTGTCGAATGCGGGCATAGATCGAAAAAACCCGGGTACCGAAGTGTTAAGTATCAGTTACACTATACAGATCAAGCCTTAGTTATTTCAGGTATTACCTAGCGCTAGTGTGGTATTTGAAAACTTTTTGATCAAATTTTCATCGAATTCGTAGATTTAACACGTACAGGTGTTACATCTCTTGCCCAATTTAACTGGCCGTGTAAATCTTGTAGAGACATGGAAGATTCAGAAGATAAAATATTAAAGAGCCGGACGCGGAATTCGAAGAACAAGAAAGATAATATTAAAGTCTTGCTGGTTGAGGATGATGATGATTTACGGGTTTTGTGGGAAGCGGCTTTAGCGGAAGAGTTTTCTGAAGTGCTGTCGGCAGTTGATGGTGCGGTTGGTTTGGAAATGGCCACTTTGTATACACCGGATATTATCGTATCCGATATCATGCTGCCGAATCTGGATGGTTTTGGCTTGTGTAACGCCCTTCGTCATTCGCACGCAACCTATCGTATTCCTGTCATTTTATATACCTCGACCTATATAGATGAACAAGATCGTCGTTTGGCATTAGGTTATGGGGCGGCCCGCGTTTTGCAGAAGAATATTTCTATCCATGACTTGATTGCTTTGACGCGGGAAGTGTATACCGAATTTCAATTTGACGCCTACATTAAGAAAATCGGCGATTCGGTGGAAGGTGATGATCTGAATGAGCTGCATATTGAACGCATGTCGGAAAAACTCACCGAATTGTTAGATCGGGTGCGAGATCAAAAAAATGCTTTACGTAATATGGTTGACCGCTTTAGTGACTTCGCCTCCTGCATGTCTGACTACTTCTGGGAAACAGACGCTGCTGGTAAACTGGTTTTCGTTTCAACCGGTAAAAGGTCTTCACTCAAGCTATCACAATTTGGTTATCAGGGGTCGGGGTTTCAAAGCTACTTTAGACGTTTTTTTAAAACCAAACCCTTGCAACAACTCGTTGAGGATATGCAGACCTGCCAGGAGATAGAAAGCCACCTGGTACTTCGAAGTTCTGGTGATGAAGTCAGAATCATACACGTGATAGCCAAACCCTATTATGACGATCATGACAAGTATGCCGGTTACCGCGGCGTATTTTCCGATATTACCGAGCGGCATCGACAGTCGGAAACATTGCTCCATCAAGCCACCCATGACGAGTTGACCGGCCTCTATAACCGCCGCGGGCTAGAACGGGGATATGCTGAAGTCATTTCCTCATCTGATACGCGTACTGAACATGTCTTGTGCTATATGGATTTGGATGGCTTTAAAGTCATTAATGACACTGTCGGCCACGCTGGTGGTGACAAGTTGTTGACCAAATTTGCCAAGTTGCTGAGCGACACAGCGCGCCGCAGCGATTTAGTCGTACGCGTTGGTGGCGATGAATTTGCATTGTTTATGCCGAATTGCGATATCCACGATTCCCGGCGGCTGGTTAATGAGTTGCACCAAAAACTGTCGGACTTTGTATTTAGTTTCAAAGGGCAAACATTCAAAGTTTCGATGTCAATTGGTTGCGTTGTCACCCACGGCCTTGATGCCAGTTTGGATGATTTGCTCAACGAAGCGGATCAGGCTTGTTATCGAGCCAAGCGCTCTGGTGGTGATCAAGTGTGCGTGTACTCGGGCTCGTTGACAAAAACGCAGGAAGTCGAGGTGGCCAGAACGCAGCTCACCGTTGACAAATTCCGCGACGCCTTATCGGGAGACAAGTTCACGCTTTACAAGCAGCCCATTGTTGCAACCGGTGACAGTCAGATAATTATTGGTTACGAGATCATGTTGCGATTGCAGTATGAGTCAGTGGTTTTAATGCCGGCAATGATATTGCCGTTGGCCGAAAGCTATTCTCTTAGCGTTTTATTAGATCGTTGGGTCGTGGCTAATACCTTGCAGTGGTTGAGTCAGGATAAACAAATCAAGAATAGCGGCGAAGCAATAGCGATTAATTTATCCAAAGGGTCCGTTTGTGATGAAAAGTTTGTCGACGATTTGGTGCGACTCATTGAAGATTCGCCGATTGAGGGTCATAGACTGAATTTAGAGATAGCAGAAGGTATTTTGCAGCAACGGCCCAAACGTGCTGCGCATTTTATTAGCAAATTAAAGCCACTCGGTGTGCAAATCGTATTAGATAATTTCGGCGGTGGTATGTCCAGTTTAGCGAATTTGGAAGGTGTCGAGATTGATCAGTTAAAGCTAAGTGGCAAGTTGGTACGTGGTTTAAAAAATCCATTCCAGCAGGCGGTGATAAAAGGGATCCAATCGCTTGCTGATGCGCTCGGGGTTGTTACTTTAGCGCCGAATGTCGAAAGCGGTGAGGTTTCCCGCATTTTGCACAATTCTGGTGTAGTAAGGCAGCAGGGTTTTTATTTTGCCGAGCCAATTCCGGTCGCCCAACGCATTGGTGCGGTCGCTAAAAATAATCAAACACAGGTCTCTTAGCGGTTTTCGGCCAGTCACAACGCTTGAAGCTACTTAATACTGTTATAGAATTTTTCGATCTCTGCGGCAATTACTGACACTTGTGCGGTCAGGTGGTTGTGGTGAGTGCCCTCAAAGGTTATCTCAGAAAGTGTGGAAATTTCGTTCGACATAATACTCTCCTGGTAATATTCGGCCAAACCGTTTTCAGCCATGATCAAATGTACCGGCGCGGTTATACGCCGATAAAATGCGGTCAAAATTTCAGGCGTCAGGCGAAGTTCTGATGTGGCTTTTAGTTTTTGGTCGGCATGCCAGTAGACGTCGCCATTTTTTTCGGACAAGCCACGTTCAGCTAACATATTAATTGCTGCTCGAGTCATTTTCCAGGCGCCGTTGCTGCGTAAAGTGATAGCGTCTTCACGGCTACTAACGTAGGTAGGTTCGCGATCGGTTTTTTGTTTATCCAAAACCGATTTCGCCATTATTTTGGGCAATTCGTCAAAGCCGACAGTCTCGGGTTGCCCGCCATCAAGCAAAACCACCGCGTGGATTCGTTCCGGGAAAGTACCGGCCATTATAGCGGCGACATTGGCCCCTCTGGAATGTCCGATAATAGAAAATTGATCCCAGCCGAGTTGATCGGCTATGCCAAACATATGCGCAATATCGCTCCAGATATTATAAACCTGGCCTTCCGGAAAGTGCTCGCTTAATCCATGCCCGGCAGTATCGATTGCCAGAATTTGATGCTGGTCAAGCAAGGGGGCGAGCATATCGAAACTAGCGGCATTGTCCATCCAGCCATGGATAGCCAATACCGGCTGGCCGTTTTCCGGCCCCCAGAGTTTTCCGGCCAGTTTAATGCCAGGCAAGGTAAATTCACGTTCTTGAAAACTCATCGGAAAAGCGTCGCAGTAATGAGGCCAATAATGCCGCCAAACACAGCGCCCCAAACAACTAACCAGCCCAAATGTTCGCGGATCATCTTTTGAATGATTTCTTTAACCATTTGCGGGGTTAATTCATCCAGACGGGCTTCGACAATGGATTGAATCTTTTTTCGAAATACATCGCTAGCGGCGCCGCTGGATAGTCCACTACTTAAACTTTTTTGAAAGCTTTCGGAATTGGCAGATTCGCTAAGGAAGTTTCGCATTTTCGTTGTGAAAGATTCGCGCATCGGTTCCAGCGCTTCTTCGCCGCCGATCATGCCGATCATGCTGCCAAAAGCAGATTCTCTGATTACACTCATTAAGTTTTCCCAGGCGCCATCGAAGTTGATGCGCTCGATGGCTGGTTCGAAGTCTATAGCGGCGCTGTCTTCGCTATTGGCAAAAGATTTACTGACATTTTCTGGATTGAATAATTCTTCTGTGACCAGTTCAAGAATACCCGTTTTGAATTTTTCAAAATGTAAGGGAATAATCCCGGATCCATATAAACCTGGCACCCGTTCAAATAGCATGTGTACTGCCAGCCAGTTTGTTATTGCTCCAGAAAGCGCGAAAAGGCCGACTGTCCGTACGATACTTGCCATAGATTCCGGAAGTACGAAGCTGACAAGAACGATTGCCGCGGCGATCAAATTCGGGGTTAGGTTTTTATTTAGCATTGGCTTAAGCGCTTTGCGATGACGGTATTGTACAAGATGAGGTCAATGGGTGCAGATTCAAGTTATCAGATAAGACTATCGAAAAGTAAGGCTTTCACAGGTAAGGTGGGAAACTCGAACAAATAGAAGTGAGCGGGCAGGTTACGAATGCAAGTGTGGCCAAGTGTCATGAGTGGATTTGGCGTAGGGTTAGGTCTTATTGTCGCCATCGGCGCGCAGAATCTTTTGGTGTTGCAGCACGGTATTGCAAAAACCTGGCCCGCCGTCACCGCACTAATTTGTATTGTGTGTGACGTTACCCTGATCCTGTTGGGGGTGATGGGCTTGGGCGCCGCGCTTATGGCCTGGCCAGAAGTGATCGTTTGGTTTCGTTATCTCGGGGCATTATGGTTACTCATTTTAGCGTTGCAGAATTTCCGCAGTGCCTTCGCTGACCAGGCGTTTGGCGCTAGTGATAAACCCGGGCGCGAACGTCTGTGGCCGGTAGTGGCATCTACCTTGGCGGTCACCCTGTTGAATCCGCATGTTTACCTGGATACGGTAATTTTACTTGGCGGATTGTCGACCCAATACGCATACCCGATGTTTTTTGCCTTAGGTGCAATTATCGCCAGCACACTGTGGTTCAGTGCACTGGCCTTTGCGGGGGTACAGTTGGCGCCGTTATTGAGCAAACCGAAGGTATGGCGTGTGCTCAACGGTATTATTGGTCTGATTCTGGTGTTGATCGCTTTACAGCTGGCATTCGGTTTTAATCGATCGATTCCGGTATGATGAGCTAGTCTGCTCAAGTATTGGGCAGCCGCAACCTCCACGGACGGAGTAAGTTTTCTTAACTGCTTCTGGAGGTTTCATGGCAATTACCGACTGGCCCGCTACCGAACGCCCAAGAGAGAAATTACTCGAGTTCGGCGCAGCGGCACTGTCTGACGCCGAACTTCTCGCTATTTTCCTCCGCACTGGTTTGCCCGGCTTAACGGCGGTTGACCTAGCCCGGGAGCTCCTCGATCAAACCGGTGGATTACGGGCCTTGCTCGAATTGGAGCGCAGGGACTTTTGTGCCAACAAAGGTTTGGGCGATGCCAAGTATGCGCAATTACAAGCGGTGCTCGAGATGGCCAGGCGTCATCTGCGAGAACGTCTGGATCGTGGTGACGCTCTGACCAGTTCTGCGCTGGTACGGGAATATTTACAACAGCAATTACGCGACTATCCGCATGAAGTATTTGCCTGTCTTTTTTTGGACAACCGGCACCGCGTTATCCGTTACCAGGAAATGTTTTTTGGCACCATTGACAGCGCCAGCGTGCATCCACGCGAGGTGGTGCGCAAAGCGTTACAATTAAATGCGGCGGCGCTTATCTGCGCCCACAACCATCCGTCCGGAATTGCCGAACCAAGCCAATCGGACAAAATGATCACTTTGAAGTTGCGCGATGCTTTGCAGTTAGTCGACGTCCGCTTGCTCGATCATTTTGTGATTGGTGATGATGTCGTGTCGTTGTCCGAGCAAGGTATGTTGTCCTAGTGGTTGTATCGCAGCGCCTGCTCGGAGCGTTGTTCCCGTTACAATGTCAGTTGTGCATGGAAAGGGTAACGGAGCACCCGGCAATCTGTCGCGCTTGTATGACGGAATTGCCGTGGCTGAGGTTCGCTTGTGAAGTTTGCGCAGTGTCGTTACCGGCTAGTGCCGGGAAAAAATGCGGTGCCTGTCAGGCGAGCTTACCGTATTTGCAAAAGACCACTGTGCTTTTCGAGTATTTGCCGCCAGTAGACCGACTCATTGGCGACTTGAAATTCAAGCAGCAGTTAGGTTTGGCCCGGGTATTTGGACAAATTTTGGCGGAGAGACTGCAGACGCGTCAGGTCAGTGCGCGCCCCACGGTAATTATGCCGGTGCCATTGCATCGGCGCCGCCTGGCCGAACGGGGCTTTAATCAGAGTATTGAGCTTGCCAGACCCTTGGCGAGGGTTTGGGGTGTACCGATTTTGAACAACGCGATTTCTCGCGCTAAGGCAACGCGGGCGCAGAGTGGTTTGTCCGCCAAGGCCCGGCAAACCAATGTTAAAGGAGCGTTTACGGTCAAAAAGACCAGGTTGCCTAAACACGTTTTGATCCTTGACGATGTGGTCACTACTGGCGCTACGGTTAACGAACTAGCGCGAACCTTACAGAATGCTGGCGTGGAAAAGATCGAAGTCGCTGCCATCGCGCGGTCCAGCTAAAATACGCACATTATTGGCTTAAAGCCTTAATTTCATCCTGGTAGCTATTGACAATTCGCTGGATCGGCGCTATTTTCGCGCACCTTGATAGAAAACATGTAGTGACCGGGAGCCACAGTGCCAAATATTCAATCCGCTAAAAAGCGCGTCAGACAAGCAATTACCCGTCGTGCCCGCAATATGGGTCAACGTTCTGCTATGCGTACTGCGGTTAAAACCCTCGAAGCAAATATCGCAGGTGGTGACAAAGCTGCCGCTACTGAATCATTTCGTGCCGCCGCCAGGGCATTGGACAAAGCCGTAAGTAAAGGCCACATCCACAAAAATATGGCGTCCAGAAAGAAAAGTCGTTTGAACGCTCTTGTGAAAGGAATGTAAAAGCAAGATCTGGATATACATTAAAAAACCGGCTAAGCCGGTTTTTTTTTGCTTTTCACCAATGCACAGATTCCGGAACCTGATGCCCTGCTAAGGTTTATCGGAAAATACCCGCGCGAAAACAACTTTAAGATACTCGCTCTCCGGAATTGCCGGGTTAATCGGATGATCGGCTGATTGGTATCCGTGCTGTAATATTTGCAGCGTTTTGCCAGTCTTTTTAGCGGCCCGCTGAAGTTGGCGTATGAGTTGATTACGCGGAAAATGGTAGGAGCAGGAGCAGCTGACTAGAATGCCGTCATCCGCAAGTAAATGCATAGCGTATTCATTGAGCCGACGATAGGCTTCGATGCCGGACTTTTGATCCTTTTTGCGTTTTATAAAAGCTGGCGGGTCTACTATTACAGTATCGAATTGCTGCTGCGTTTTTCGCAGCTCGCGCATTGCCGCGAAGGCATCACCCGTAATACCGTTAATTACCGATGCAACATTATTTCGTTCGGCGTTGGCTCTCAACAATTTGATTGCCTCAGCTGATTGGTCGACCGCGGTCACGCTTTTAGCGCCATGCAAGGCGGCCTGGATCGCCCAGCCCCCGGCATAGCAACAGACATCCAGCACGCGGCGATTTTTTACGTATCGTGACAAGCCGGCGCGGTTATCGGTTTGGTCATAAAACCAGCCGGTTTTTTGGCCGTCTAAAGCCGGTACTGCAAACGTCGCCTGACCCTCTGTAATTTCAAGATGTAACGGTGCTTCGCCGTGTGCAACGTCGGTAAAACGGTCCAGTTGTTCCAGCTCCCGAATACTGCTGTCATTTCTCAAAATAATACATTTTGGCGCAAGCAGTTCTATCAGGGCGTCAATGATTATTGTTTGCCGGACTTGCATGCCAGCGGTCGTAATTTGTACTACCAGGGTATCTGCGAATCTATCTACCACTAGGCCAGCCAAACCATCGCTTTCGCTGTAGACGAGTCGGTAATGTGGGGTGTCGCGTAATTGTTCTCGTAGCGCGAGCGCTTGCATCAGACGGTGTTTTATCAACGCCGTGTCAATGGGTTGTTGCTCGTCCCGACTCAGGATCCGAATGCAGATAAGACTGCTGGGGTTCGCGTAGCCGTAGCCAATAAATTTATTCCGGTAGTCGTAGACGGACACCGCTGCGCCGGCAGTCAATTGCTTGATAGTAGTGTGCTTACTGTCAATGGCATTGCTAAAAACCCATGGGTGCCCCAATATTGCTGGCCGTCCTTGTTGCTTGGTGAGCTTGACGGATGTAATTCCAGAGGAATTTTGTGGCATTGAGGGCTCTTTGGATTAGATCGCGATAGGTGGCGAATATAACACGGGAATCGGCACCTGGCTGGGATCGAGTCAAATGGTGATTCGCCCTGTATTTTGTATGGATTTTGCAATTAATGACATAAATTTTGAACTAAGAATAGCGGTTTCGGTCTACTCTGTGTGAGCCAGGACAATGACTTCCCCTTACATCGTTCTGGTTGTTCATCACAATCAAATTCTCTCCTGATTGTGTATGTTGTAAATTGCCGCCAACATTGTTGGCGGTTTTTTTTGTCTCCATGGATGGAGTGTATGCCGCGGGCACCCAAAGGGCATAAAAGGCAGGATGCCGAAGCAGTGTATTCGACGCGGGCACGGAAGGTAGTGAGGAGTTCTGAAAAAGTAGATCATTTCTCAAAAATCCTGTTCTCATCAATAGTCAGTCACGTTAAGCTACCCGAATGCTGACTTATCCCGATATAGACCCTGTTTTTTTTAGTTTAGGCCCGCTTAAGGTGCATTGGTATGGAATGATGTATGCCATCGCCTTTATTGCCGGCTGGTGGCTGGCAACATACCGAGCGCGCAAGCCTGATTCGGGCTGGACTACAGAAGAGGTCAGCGACTTCGTTTTTTTTGTGGCGCTCGGGGTGGTGTTGGGTGGTCGGGTTGGTTATGTGTTGTTCTATAATTTTTCAGAATTTTTAGCCAATCCCTTGATGTTGGTCAAAGTCTGGCAAGGTGGCATGTCATTTCACGGTGGCGTTTTGGGCGTCATGTTTGCCATGTATTTGTATGGTCGCAAAACCGGGCGACCCTTCCTCAAGGTACTCGATTACGTTGCGCCTTGTATTCCCTTTGGTTTGTTTACCGGTCGCATTGGCAACTTCATCAATCAAGAGCTTTGGGGCAAAGTAACTGATCAGCCATGGGGAATGGTATTTCCAAAAGCGGGTTCTTTGCCGGTGCACCCAACCATGTTGTACGAAGCGTTTCTGGAAGGCATCGTGCTGTTTTGCGTGCTGTGGTTGTTTTCCGCGAAACCCAAGCCAATGGGTGCTATAAGCGGCTTGGGTCTGATGCTGTACGGGGTATTCAGATTCTGGGTTGAGTATTATCGCTTGCCCGATGAGCATATTGGATACATCGCGTTTAATTGGCTAACGATGGGTCAAATTTTGTCGCTGCCAATGATTGTAGGCGGATTGGCGTTAATGTTGTGGGCCAAGGGCAAGGGACACGTGGCGCCGAGCTGAGCATTCAAGGTCGTCCGATCAAACAGCGACTTGCGCTTTAATGACCGGGTCCGGGTCATAGTCGCTAAAAACAAAGTCATCAAACTGGTAATCAAAAATACTGTCAGGTTTGCGCCTGAAAGTAAGTTGCGGTAGCGCCTTCGGGGTTCGTCCGAGTTGTTCAAACACAATATCTTCGGTCAGGTGATTTTGATACAGATGAACATCACCAAATGAGTGGACAAAGGAGCCGACTTTCAAATCAGCTTGCTGCGCCAGCATATAAGTAAGCATCGATGCTTCGGCAATATTAAATGGCACTCCCAGGAAATAGTCTGCGCTGCGCTGATACAAAGAGCACGATAGTTTTCCATTAGCGACATAAAATTGGTATAGCGTATGGCATGGCGGCAAAGCCATCTCGTCAATTTTTGCAGCATTCCAGGCCGATAAAATAATACGTCGGTTGCTCGGATTATTTTTAATGGAATCCAGAACCTCTTCAACCTGATCAATTTTTCTTTGCACGACCGCAGTATCCTCGTGCTGGTGTAAAAGCTTGAAACCCCGCTCTTGGAGATCTTCTTTTTTAACCTCATAATCTGCCAGTGTGAGCACCCGGGTATCGTCCCAGGCACGCCACTGTTCACCATATACTTCATTGAGGTCGCCGTTTTCGTCAGCCCACTCGTTCCAGATCCGGACGCCGTTATCGTTTAGATATTTGATATTGGTGTCGCCGGACAGGAACCAGATCAATTCATGAATGATCGACTTTAAATGAATTTTTTTAGTGGTTAGTAAAGGGAATCCTTCGGCCAAATCAAAACGCAATTGTTTGCCGAACAGGCTGCGCGTACCAACCCCGGTACGGTCCATACGGTCAATGCCGTCGGCAACGATTTCGTTCATCAGATCCAGATATTGCTTCATTAAGTTATCTCTCGGCGATGCCGGTAAATTTTATCGTGATTCTGATCGGCAGTCATGGAATTATTGGTTCGGAGCAATCGAAAAACCTAATTAGGAACAATATCAAAGGGCGCGGTGAGGCGCAGCTCGTCACCGCGGGTCGGGTTAGTGCCATGCCAAAGATATGAGGGGAATAACACCAGTCTACCCGCGACAGGCTCGACCCAATATTCGGCGTTGCTCGCCGGTTCCGTTGGGTATGCGGGTTCGCCAAATTTAATCCACCCTGATTTGCGCTCGGCGTCACGGGCCGGCACGCTGATGTAGTACGCGGAGCTAATCCAACCTTCCGGATGAACATGGTTAATGTGGTGTCCGCCACCGTTTAATTTGACTGACCAACAGCCTGCGAATTTATACTCTCCAGTGTTGCGTTGGCTGAGTGGGTGATCTTTTCCCTGGCCAATATGTTCCAGATACTCTTGGATCGGCTGGTCTAGCGCTGCGAGGTAGGACTTTATTACCGGATGTTGTTCAAATTGCAAATCCTGTCGAGTCTGGCTGCCACCCCGCAAAGATTGGTCTATTGGATGGCAGCGAAGATTGTGCAATTCAAGCAGCGCAGTTTCGAATTCCTCATTAAAGGCTTCGATTGAGGTGTAACCCGGGGGTGCAGCGACTTCGAAAGTTTGCACAAGTTTATTGTAATCCATCCACTCCCGATAACGAACGTCTCCTAGTAAGCGCCAAATGGTGAGCTGGTAAGCGATCCAGTGTTGTGCATTCGGGTAAATGACACGCATGCGATCGACGTGCTGTTGTGCCCGGGCTGGGTGTCCCAGGCCGCATAGGCTCGTTATAAGCGCTGCGCAGGCATTGGGATGGTTTGCGTGGAGTTGCACAGCCCGTTCTGCATACCTCAGTGCTTCCCGCGGTTGGTTTTGATCCAGTTCCGACCAGGCCAAAATCGCAAGGGCATCGGGCGAGTTCTCGGCACCCAACAATGTGCGAGTTAACTGTTTAAAGTTGCCGCTTTGCCGCAACAGTTCGCCAGCGCACAATTGTACCGCCGGATCAGAATAAGGTTTGCTTAGCAGCGCGTGAAAGGCATCGTGTTCACCCATGGTCCATAGGTGTCGGGCAGCCTCGCGTAGAAATATAGCTGATGGTTGCAATAGCATTGCTTGTTCGAAATCCGCGCGCGCGCGTTGCATCTGGCCCAGAACTTGTCGAGCGCGCGCGCGCATAAAAAGACACGCGGGATCACTCATACCCGATTCAATAAGGCGATAGAACTCAGCCTCTGCTTGCTCAGCTTGACCTTGTTCTAACCAGGCATTGGCGCGGCCAAAACAAGCCGCCTGGTCATCGGGGTTTTCAAGCAAGACTTTTTCGTAAACATGTAATGCATCGGCCCATCTACCCAGCGCTATTAATATTCGTCCCCGGGTTCGCAAGGCGGTATGCCAATCGGGTTTTAGCGCTAGCACAGCAGTGGTTTGATCATAGGCTTGTGCGTGCCTTCCGAAGTCAATCTCGAGCAATGCGAGGTTATGTCGAATTTCCGGGTTAGCGGGATCCAGTCGTGCTGCGCTTTCCAGACACACTTTGGCGGTATCAAGATCGCCTAAACGCCGCGAGGCTAATCCCCGTAAATGCAGTGATTGACCATCAGAGGCGTGAGCCAATAGTTCGCATACTTTGGCGTAGTCTTTAAGCTGCCAAGCAGCAACGGCAGAATCGAAGGTCTGTTGGTGTCCGGAAGCCAAATACTATTACTCAAACATAGTAAAATTATAAAGAATATTCGTTTTCACACGTTTTTATTGCCGTTTGTTTTGTTTTGTGTCTGTTTCCCATGAGGTCAGCGCCAAATGATTAATTTTGTTAGAAAAAGTGCATTGTTGCATTATGAATTGATGGTTTTACACAACAAAAGTGATTTCTCTACAACACTTAGTTGACTTTATAGGCGTCTATGTTGTTAAATCCCGACCAAGTTCGTTTGTATTGCGACACGATTCACAATTTTTTTTAGGTGAATCTAAGAATAATAACCGCAAAACAGCGAAATATGGACATTTATCTCATCACGAATCTCTCAAGGGGAATTCAAAATGCAAAAACGTAACAGAAAGCTGGACAAGGCTATACAGCTGGCGCTTGCGGTGGGTACTGGAGCAACAGCTCTAGCCGTCGCGAACCCGGTTTTAGCTGAAGACGGCGCTAATCTGGAAGAAGTTGTAGTAACCGGTTCGCGTATTCCGCGAAAAGACTTTACCTCAAATGCGCCTGTTGCAACGGTTGGTTCACTAGAAATCGAACTGACCAACACGGTTAACACGGAATCACTACTCAATACGCTGCCACAGGCAGTGCCGGGTTTTGACCGTACTTCAAACAACCCGGGCGACGGTACGGCCTCGATAGACCTTCGTGGTCTCGGCACTAACCGAACTTTGGTTCTGATCAATGGCCGACGTGCGGTTCCAACCAGCCGCGCCGGTACCGTTGATATCAACACCATCCCCAATGCGCTGATTGAGCAGGTCGAAGTTCTGACCGGTGGTGCATCTGCGGTATATGGAACAGACGCGGTAGCGGGCGTTGTCAACTTCGTTTTGAAAGACGATTTCGAAGGTGTTGACGCTAGAATTTCGCACGAACTCACCGAAGAAGGTGATGCAGGTTTAACCAGTTTGGCGTTGACTTTAGGTGCAAACCTGGATGATGGCCGTGGCAACGTGGTATTTAGCATTGCCTACACCGATCGTGATGATTTGTTCCAGGGCGATCGGGATTTCTCAACTTTCGCCCAGTTTGATGATGGAGCCGGTGGCCTTATCGACGGTGGTTCTTCTGGTGTTCCAGGGACTTCTGTATTTAATGGCGCCTTAAGCGCATTCTCACCTTCATCAGGCATTATTTTTGATCCAAATGGTGATGTTCGTCCGTTCGAAACCACAGGCGACAATGATTTCTACAATTACGCGCCAGTTAACTATATTCAATTACCTCAAACTCGTTATCAGGCAACAGCGTTGGCTGATTATGAAATTAATGAGTGTGCTGAAGTCTATGGTGAGGCTACTTTTACCTACTCAGAAGTACCACAACAGTTGGCGCCGACGCCTATCTTTCAGTCGGGCACGCAGTTCACTTTAGACGGAAATCCATTCTTAAGCGCCCAAGCGCAAGGTGTTTTATCTGGCACTTTGGGTGATCTTGATGCTGCGGGTAACATTATTGATGCTAACGCTAATGGCATTGCTGATACCGCGACCGCTTTTGTACGTCGTCGTTTGCTAGAGGTTGGACCTCGGGTTTCTGATGACACGTTCAACGCGTTTCAGCTAACGACCGGTATCAAAGGCGACTTCAACGAAAATTTTGGTTATGACGCTTATATTCAAACCGGACGCGTGACCGCTAGCAACGTTCAGTTAGGTAATGTTAACCGTGATCGTTTTCAACAAGCATTGCTACTGGATCTGAGTGATCCAACCGGTGGAACTTGTGCGGATCCTGCGGCTAACGGTTCAACCTCTGGCTGTGCGCCAATCAACATATTTGGTGAAGGTAACATCTCTGAAGCAGGTGCAGCGTTTTTACGAACGGCAGTAGCTTCAACAGCAGAGTTTGAAACCACTAATGTAGGTCTGACGCTATTTGGTAATATTGCCGGCGTTACGTTGCCAGGTGGGCCCCTTGGTTTTGCGGTTGGTTATGAGTACCGCGACAACCAGTTTGATTTCACGCCCTCTCAGGATTTGGCGGCTGGCACAATTGCTGGATTTAACGGAGCGCCAGCGACTTCTGGCGAGTTCGACGTATCTGCTTTCTACGGTGAAGTGATATTGCCTGTTCTAGATAATTTGGAGCTGGAGTTGGCGGCACGGACTGAAGACTATTCTACAGCTGGGTCGGTTTCCTCTTATAAAATAGCGGGTTCTTTTTCGCCATTTGATGCATTACGTATTCGTGCCGGGTTCAATACTGCGATAAGAGCGCCTAATATTGGCGAGTTGTTCTCTCCGCCAGCTGAAGGTTTCCCGAGTGCAA
>CAZUMV010000027.1:0-18275 GCA_964621435.1 uncultured Thiotrichales bacterium
TCACGGGAAAAGATGGTATGGGGTATGGCGATTTTAAACTCCTGGCTGCACTCGGTGCCTGGCTAGGTTGGCAATACTTACCGACCATCATCTTATTGTCTTCTTTTTTTGGTGCACTAGTTGGTATTGCGCTAAAGCTCGGGAACAAACATAGTGGTGACACACCAATTCCATTTGGACCTTTTTTAGCCGCCGCAGGCTTCGCTGCGCTAATTTGGGGGGAGCAAATTAATGCCCTATACCTCTCAACCACCGGGCTGCAATAGTTAACTTGCTAACCATTGGCCTCACAGGTGGTATCGGTTCAGGTAAAACAAGTGCGGCCTCGATCTTTTCGCAGTTCGATATCACCTCGATTAACGCCGACCAGGTAACTAGAGATTTAATGAGCCCGGGTGGTTTGGCCTACCCTGCCCTGACCTTTTGGCTGGGAAAAGATTACTTCGAAACTGACGGCGATCTGGACCGTAAGAAACTCCGTCAATTAGTGTTTGATGATCCTGATCGATTAAGAAAACTCGAAACCATCGTTCACCCGTTAGTTGGCTTGGAGTTTTCTGCACGACTAAAGAAAATCCCGAAAAGCGCACCGTACGCAATACTTGAAATCCCGCTACTCACAAAAAAACACAAAATAAACCTGGTTGATCGAGTACTCGTGGTAGATTGCTCAGAGGAGACCCAGATTCGTCGCAGCAGCGCACGCGATGATAGTAATGCCGAGGAAATCAAAAAAATAATTGCGCAGCAGCTTTCTCGTAAAGAGCGCCTTGAACTAGCCGATGATGTTATTAATAATGACGGCAGTCTTGTAGAACTCGAAAGTCAAATCGAAGCGCTTCATCACGTATACCTCGGCCTTGCTGACAAGGATGAATAAGCCACATTTATTATGAAAGACTCCGTTTTATTCGAACACCCGTTGACCGAGAAAGTCAGGCTATTTTTACGTTTTGAACAGCTAATCTATAATTTTCATGAGGCGTGCAAAGATTCCAGCCGTTGGCACAGCTATAGCGCTGTTAATGCCTTAATTGATTTGCACGAACTAACTTCCAGAATGGATATGCGCGCCGACATTGTGCGTGAGATTGAAAGAATATCCAGTAATCTCGAAAAACTGGAAACCGTTCAAAAAGTCAACCAGGACCGGTTATCTACCGTGGTACATAAACTACAAAGCGAAACGGTTAGATTGCTAGATGGCCGCGGCCCGCTAGATAGTCATTTAAAAAGCCATGAATTATTCAATGCGTTAAAGCAACGACGCCCGAAACGCGGTGGTATCAATCTTTTTGACTTGCCACAACTAAATCATTGGTTGAGCCAGCCATCAGACACTCGCATGGCACTATTACGAAGCTGGATCGGGCCTTACGATGAAATTTATAGAGCTATTAATCTACTCCTAAATCTCACCAGAGAAAGCGGCAAAAGCCTCGTTACAACCGCTTCCCAAGGTTTTTATGAACAAGTTCTGGATCGCGGTGCATCGCATCAGCTGCTAAGGGTTTGGCTGCCAAGCATTAGTCATAATTACCCGGACATTAGTTCTGGAAAACACCGTATAAGTATCCGGTTTATGCACTTGGATAACATGGCGGACCGTCCGAAACAAATCTCGGAAGACCAGGATTTTGAATTGATGGTTTGCGTTTTATAATTGGGGTCTTTCAGCGTATCGCGTTTATGCCGTGCAAAAATCCGCAACGATCTTTTTCAAAATAGGATAGTTCGCCGCAGGGAACCGGTATTGATCTAACTGATTCACTGGCACCCACTTTATCGGTTGACCTTCCGCACCGTGTGGGACACCCGAAAATTCTGTTACTGTCCATACTTGCAGACTTACATGCTTGTCAGGATAGTCATAATTAACTTCTAAAAATGGTGCTAGCACTTTCGCTGTTATCGATAATTCCTCAAGCAACTCCCTGGTTATGGCGCTCGAATCAGATTCACCAGATTCGATTTTTCCACCGGGAAACTCCCACTTTCCGCCCTGGTGTAAATCAGCGTGTCGTTTTGATATCAAGACTTTTTCATCTTGAATAATTACAGCGACTCCAACCCTGATACGCGTCATTGCTTAACTTCGATAATCGGCATTTATGCTAACGTACTCATGCGATAAATCGGATGTCCAAATAGTAGCCGACGCATTACCATGATTTAAATTAACCATGATCTTTATTTCTGCTTTGGCCATTTCTTTGGCACCCGCTGCTTCGGTGTATGATGAGACCAGCTCGCCATTATCGACCAGAGGCAGTGCATTCAGCTTGATTGCCACCTTGGTAAAATCAAAAACAGCATGTTTAGTCCGGCCAATAGCCGCCAAAATACGACCCCAATTTGCATCGCTGGCAAAAAATGCAGTTTTAACCAAAGGTGAGTGAGCAATAGTATAGGCGACGTCGCGGGCATCATCGCGACTCGCAGCACCGGCCACCTGTATTTCAATAAATTTTGTAGCGCCTTCTGCATCCCGAATTACAGCTTGCGCAAGGCGCTGCATAAGCGCACTCAAGCGCTCAGTAAAAACTTGCAAGTCGGCACCTTGTAAACGCGCTCCGGCGGCACCCGTAGCGCTTAATGTACACGCATCATTAGTCGAAGTATCGCCATCAACAGTAATGGAATTGAAACTATCACGAACCCCCCGGTCCAAACAGGCTTGTAAATCAGATTGATCAATCTCGGCGTCGGTCGCTATAAAAGTTAACAAGGTTGCCATATCCGGACATATCATTCCTGAGCCCTTACAAATACCGGTAATAGTAATCAGCTGTCCCTGTAGCTCAAACTGGTCGCTATAGCCTTTGGCAATAGTATCTGTGGTCATAATGGCCGCGGCCGCTTCGTGCCAATAGTCTGGCTCGAGCGTTCGAAACAGGGGCTCTGAATGCTGTTCAATTTTACTGGCGTCCAACGCAACACCGATGACCCCGGTAGAAAAAGGCAAAATTTCATTAATGTTGGCACCTGCCGTTTCGGCTAGTGCCGCACAACTGGCGAGCGCCGCCTTTTCGCCCTGTTTCCCGGTACCCGCGTTTGCGTTACCGGCGTTAATCAATAAAAAACGCGGCGAGGCCTCTTCAAGATGCCGCCTGGCTACCAATACCGGTGCAGCACAAAAGGCATTTCTAGTAAATACAGCCGTGGTCACGGCCTGTTCAGTGAGAGATATTAATAGCAAATCAGGTCGGTCAGCGTAACGCATGCCCGACTCTGCTGTTGCCAGTCTAACGCCCGCAATGGGCAATAGATTTTCTGGCGGATTTAGGCCAACCGGCATAACACTTAAACTTTTTAATGAATTTAAGCTAGCTTACCATGACACTGCTTGAACTTTTTACCAGAACCGCAAGGACATGGCTGGTTTCTGCCAACTTTAGGCTGATTGCGCTGAAACGGCTTGGCCGCTTGTGACTCACCCTGCGCTGACTGCCCACCTTGCACCGCACTTTGCGCTTCAGGATGATTAAATGACATATCTTCACTAGCCTGTTGTGCTTCAGCCTGTTGTGCCATATTTTCCAAGCCTTGTAATTCCATACGCATAAACAGCGAAATGGAGTCATAGTGGACGCGTTCGATCAACACTTGAAACATTTCGAACGATTCGCGCTTATACTCTTGCTTCGGATTTTTTTGTGCATAGCCCCGCAAGTTGACACTCTGTCGCAGGTAATCCATCGCCGCCAAATGATCCTTCCACAAACTATCCAAAATCTGCAACATCAAATCTTGCTCGAGGCGCTGGATATTTTCCGCCCCATACTTTTCTTCTTTTTCGAGGTATTTAGCTTTGGCCGCCTCGCAAAGTTTCTGCGCGACATCTTCCACGCTCAAGGAGTGATCCTTATCCAACCATTCTTGTATCGGTAAATTCAGCTGAAAATCGGTTTCGAGTTTTTTCTCCAAGCCGGAAATATCCCATTGATCTTCAATCGTTCCGGCGGGCATATGCTCATAAGCAAGGTCTTCCATAACGCCATCACGCATATCTGCTACCACATCATGAATATTTTCCGCTTCCAGAAATTCATCGCGTTGTTGATAAATAACCTTGCGTTGCTCGTTGGCAACGTCATCATATTCGAGCAAATTCTTGCGTATATCGAAATTGTGGCCCTCTACTTTCCGCTGTGCGTTCTCTATAGATCTTGTTACCCAGGCGTTTTCGATTGCATCTTCACCATCCAGCCCCAACTTCTGCATCATGCCGCGCATGCGATCTGACGCAAAAATTCTCATTAGATTATCTTCAAGAGAAATATAGAAACGACTTGAACCCGGATCGCCTTGTCGACCAGCACGGCCTCGCAATTGATTATCGATACGCCGCGATTCGTGCCGCTCTGTTCCAATAATATGCAAACCACCTGAATCGAGAACCGTGTCATGACGCCGTTGCCACTCAGCGGTAGCTGCAGCCTTTTTCGATTCCGAAGTGTCTTCGGCATCTATCTCGGCCTCGAGGTTTCCACCCAACACGATGTCAGTACCGCGGCCGGCCATATTAGTCGCGATGGTCACTGCGCCCGGCATCCCAGCCGCTTCAATAATATTTGCTTCGCGCTCATGCTGCTTGGCATTCAAAACTTCGTGTTTGATTTTTTCCTTTTTCAATAATGCCGCTAACTTTTCACTACTTTCGATCGACGCCGTGCCAACCAGCACTGGACGATTTTGCTCCTGACAAAGCCGCACATCACGTACTATCGCATTGTATTTGTCATCTTCGGTTAGATAGATCAAGTCGTTCTCGTCTTTGCGTATCATCTCTCTATGGGTTGGAACGACGACAACCTCAAGCGCATAGATTTGCTGGAATTCAAAAGCCTCGGTATCAGCAGTACCGGTCATACCGGATAATTTGCTATACAAGCGAAAGTAATTTTGAAAGGTAATAGAGGCCAAAGTTTGATTTTCTTTCTGGATTTCTACGCCTTCTTTGGCCTCAACTGCTTGATGCAATCCCTCGGCCCAACGTCGACCAGGCATGGTACGGCCGGTAAACTCATCAACAATAACGACTTCATTGTTGCGCACAATGTAATCGATGTCTTTTTGATATAGTGCATGGGCGCGCAATGCGCAATTTAGATGATGCTGCAAACTAATATTGTTGGTTGCATAAAGACTATCGCCTTGCTCCATTAAGCCGGCATTGATTAACAATTCCTCAGCACGGTCATAACCCTGCTCGCTAATATAAATCGACTTGGCTTTTTCATCGACGAAATAGTCGCCGGGAGAATCCTCTTCCGCTTGCGCCTCAAAATTTGGTGCAATTTGATTTAGTGACAAGTACAAATCAGAGGTTTCATTGGTCGCACCAGAAATGATAAGCGGAGTACGTGCCTCATCAATAAGGATCGAGTCGACCTCGTCGACAATCGCAAAATCCAAACCACGTTGAAAACGTTGCTCCGGGTCGTGTGCCATATTGTCACGCAAATAATCAAAACCAAATTCGTTATTGGTTCCGTAAGTGACATCCGCAGCATAGGCAGTTTTCTTATCCTCGAATCCCATCCCGTTGGTGATAAC
The DNA here is from genome assembly GCA_964621435.1 of uncultured Thiotrichales bacterium. Lineage (GTDB taxonomy): Bacteria > Pseudomonadota > Gammaproteobacteria > CAZUMV01 > CAZUMV01 > CALIRD01. The sequence continues at coordinate 5,560 of CAZUMV010000027.1, forward strand.
ACCAACCGTCAAACCCAACCAGGTATATAACCGCCCCATCCATTCCGAATCACGCGTCGCCAGGTAATCGTTAACGGTAATGACGTGGACACTTTTACCGCTAACCGCATTGAGATAAACGGCCAGGGTTGCCATGAGAGTTTTACCTTCACCCGTTCTCATTTCAGCGATATTGCCGTCATTCAGAACCATTGCGCCGATCAGCTGCACGTCATAGGGACGCATACCAAGCACTCGCTGACTCGCTTCACGTACGGTCGCAAAACATTCGGGGAGTAATTGATCGAGCTCTTCACCATCGCTAAAACGCTGCCGCAAAGAGGGCGTCATTTCTTGCAGTTGCTGGTCAGAAAGAGCCTGAAATTTTTCTTCGAGCTGGTTTACCCGCTCTACAGTTTTTTGATAATTTTTAATGAGTCGATCATTACGACTACCAAATACTTTTTTGGTGATTTTGCCAAGCATGTCAGGGGTACCGAAAGGCCAGTTTAATTTAGGCGCCTATTTTAGCGCAAGCGCAATCGGGTTGGGAGCTTTAAAGTGAATTATGGCTCAATATCAAGCGATTCTGTGAACAAGGCTCGATTTGAGTTGGCTAGCAAGAGATTAGCCGATGCCTAACGACGCTCAATGCACCATGTTGTATGGATTGATATGCTTGCCGTCGAGCACTACTTCAAAATGAACGTGCGGCCCGGTGGAACGACCGGTACTACCCATTTCGGCAATCTGCTGACCCTTTTTGACTACGTCACCAACTTCAACCAGTAGCTTCGCAGCGTGTGCATACAAAGTTTTATAGCCGTTACCATGATCAATTTCGACCGCATTACCGTAACCTGATTTGGAAGTAGCCGAAGTTACAATACCGCCGGCAACAGCAAAGACCGGACTGTTTTTCGCACCGGCGAAATCAATACCACGATGAAACTGTCTCCGGCCGGTAAACGGGTCGTTACGATAGCCATAAGCCGATGACATCCAGCCATCCAAAATTGGACTCCCTTGTGGACGTTTTGCGTCTTGCAACTTATTGTCCATGAGGATGGTATCCAAAACCGTTAGCTTTTGCTCACTTTCCAATAATTGCGTCTCTAGCAACGCGAGAACCCGATTTATCTCCGAACTCGCGTAACCTTGCTCGCTTTGTTCATCAATTGGACCACCGATCGCAGGCACATCCATAAAACTGAACTCTTCAGCCCTGATGCTCGACATCGAGACCAATTTGTCACCGAGCGCGTTGAGACGATTGACGTGGGCTTGTAACAAACCAATTCTCTGCGTAAGCGCATCGAGATTTGCCTCAACATGATCGCGGGTTTGCTCCAACGATTGAAATTGTTCGTCAAGAACAGATTTCACTTGCTCATCAACACTCGGACCGGGTTTATTACCCAAAAGATAGCCGACATAGATACTAACCAGGGAAAAGAGCGTAAAAGCAGCCAATATTAGAGATATCTCCCTTACCGACTGAGCTCCCAACAACTCGAGATTTTTGCGCTTCGTGATATATTTGCTTTTCATTTTTTATATTTATTGTTTTGTCGTCGCCTTAACACTTGTTTGCGCCGAAAGTTTGTGAATACTATCGCAAAACAGCAAAAGTTTATAGCGTAACAGAGGGAATTCCTACAAAAAGACCCTAACTCCGTCATAAACCTAGAATAAATATATTTTAACTCTGCGGTTAAATCCGACGTTATTCCAATAAGATAATGAAATCAGTCTGGTCACATATTAATCCAAGTTTGAAGAAAGTGCTTAAGAAACAGCGCGCTACGCTACAACAACTTAATTATCACTTGCCCGACGGGTATCAAGATCGCGTTCATTGCCATATTAATGGCGGATTTCTCAAGATTTATGCCATTAACAGCGCCTGGGCCAGCAAGCTGCGCTATCAGCAACACGAGATATTGAAATCAATCCAGGCAGATCCAGCGTTAAATGTGCAAAAAATTCAGGTTTTTGTCGCTACGGATCACTCGGCCAAGGATGAATCAAAAACGCACAGCTTGGGCCTTAAATCCGGTTCAGCTGATAGTGTCATGAAAATCGCGGAGGGATGTAGCGATGAAGAGCTTAAAGCGGCCTTCGAGAGTCTCGCCAATAAGGCCGCGAGTAAGCCGAATGCAAAAAGCTAACGTTTGTTACGCTACCGGTACCGCATCCGCATAAATGATAGGCGCGGCGTCAGTTGCTTCGAAGGTTACCTCTTCCCATGCTGATGGTGTATCAATCAGTTTTTGCAGCAATAAATTATTTAACGAATGGCCAGACTTAAAGCCTTGAAATGCACCCAACAGACTATGTCCGAGAAGATACAAATCACCTATTGCGTCTAACATTTTATGCTTAACAAACTCGTCTTCGTAACGTAGTCCATCCTCGTTAACGATGCGATACTCATCCAGGCCGATCGCGTTATCTAAACTTGCGCCGAGCGCCATATTGGCATTACGCAGCATCTCCAGATCTTTCATAAAACCAAAGGTTCGGGCCCGACTTACTTCCTTTACAAAAGAAGTACTGGAGAAATCCAGCTGTGCGGTCATATGTTCGGACCCAATTGCCGGATGTTCGAACTCGATCTCACAACCAATTTTGAAACCTTCATAAGGGTCAAAACGAGCCCATTTATCATCCTCTTCCACTTGCAAAGACTTTACGATACGAATAAAACGCTTTGCCTTGGCTTGTTCTCTAATACCGGCCGACTGGATCAAAAACACGAATGGCGCAGCACTGCCATCCATTATCGGCACCTCGGCAGCACTAAGATCAATATACAAATTATCGATTCCCAGCCCGGCTACCGCCGACATCAAGTGTTCAACTGTATTAACCCGGATATCATCTTTTACCAAAGAGGTTGAGAAGTTAGTGGTACCTACAAACTCAGCGAGCGCAGCAATTTCCGGCTTTCCGTCAAGGTCGGTTCGCCGAAAAACAACACCGGTATCAACTGGCGCGGGCGTTAAGGTCAAATACACCTTTTCGCCGTTATGTAAGCCCACACCGGTGGCATTGATGGAATTTTTTAACGTTCGCTGTCTGATCATAAGCATTCTTCTTCGCATTGTACTGTGTTATCAATATTACGGTCATATCCGCCGAGTGCCACAGTTCCATTGCAGACTGGCGCAGATCTTAACGTTTCGCTGACTTTAAACCAAATGATTTTAGGCGAATGTTGTAAATAATCGACTAGCCGTAACAAACTGCTACATGCAAATACGACAGCACCTTGGCTCAAGGGTTCAAACCCGGTAATTCATTAACCTTATATTAATCCGCCTGCTTTCGTAAAAATGCTGGAATCTCAATAAGTTCTTCCGGGCTGATACCAGTGGCAACCTCGCGACGCACACCATTCCCAGAAACTTTTTCCGAGGCTTGTTCAGGCTCGCCAGCAACACCTTCATCAACGATCATACCCATATTTTTAACCGGCACCCGCTGCACGTCTTTCTTGAAGTCTCCCAGATCGACAATCTGTTCTTGCGCTGGTCTTGTGCCCACGGATTGGCTTGGCGCACTCAAACCGGTCGCCACCAAGGTTACCCGCAATTCATTCCCGAGACTTGGGTCAATTACCGTACCAACGACAACCGTTGCATCATCATGCGCATAGTTACCGATCGTGGCACCCACTTCACTGTACTCTGTCAAGCCCATATCTTCACCCGCGGTAACGTTAACCAGAATGCCTTTAGCGCCCGAAATATTAACGTCCTCGAGAAGCTCACTCAAGACCGCTGCTTCAGCAGCTTCGCGAGCGCGGTCCGGTCCGGTTGCTGAGCCGCTGCCCATCATCGCCATACCCATTTCTGACATAACCGTGCGAACATCGGCAAAATCGACGTTGATCAAACCAGGGCGTGTAATTAAGTCAGCGATTCCTTGCACTGCACCTAGCAGAACATCGTTGGCAGCCTGGAATGCTTCAAGTAATCCGACTCCGGTACCCAAGGTAGAAAGCAATTTTTCATTGGGTATCGTAATCAAAGAATCAACACTGCGAGCAAGCTCGTCGATACCTTTTTCCGCAATTTGCATGCGCTTTTTGCCTTCAAAACTAAAAGGACGAGTTACCACAGCTACTGTTAGCACACCCAGGTCGCGCGCGATATTGGCAATAACAGGTGCTGCACCAGTACCGGTACCACCACCCATACCGGCGGTAATAAATAACATGTCCGCACCCTTTATGACTTCTTCAAGGCGATCATGATCTTCCATTGCTGCTTGTCGTCCAACATCCGGATTAGCACCAGCACCCAATCCTTTTGTCATATTGGTACCAAGTTGAATAATCGATTTTGCTGCTATCGACTTCAACGCTTGCGCATCTGTGTTGGCACAGATGAATTCCACACCGTCAACATCGGCATCAACCATGTGCCCGACTGCGTTACCGCCGCCGCCGCCAACACCAATAACTTTCAGCACCGCGCCCTCTTCATATGTGTCCATTAATTCAAACGTCATTTCCATTACCTCCTTGAAGGTTTCTAACTAAAATTTGTTAATAAGGTTTTTCAACCCTGCAAATAGACCACCGCCAGTTTTACCTCGATCACGACCAGCCAAATCTCCTTTTTGTCGCTGCTCGTGACCGAACATCAATAAACCGACGCCAGTGGCGTGCATCGGGTTACTTACTACTTCACTTAATCCCTTGACCTTGTGCGGACGCCCGACTCTAGCGGGCATCGCAAATACCTCCTCGGCCAGTTCCACCACGCCTTCAAGCTTGGATGAACCACCGGTTAACACCACACCTGCGCCTAAGGTATCGATGTACTTCTTACCCTCTAACTCATCACGCACGAACTCAAAAATCTCTTCATAGCGCGGCTCAATGATCGCTACCAAACTTTGACGCGACATTGTCTGCGTGCCACTTTCATCCAACTTGACCACTTCCAATGACTCGTCGTCGTTGGTCATGTTCAATTTGGCGCAGCCATATTTGATTTTGATTTCTTCAGCATGTTTGGTTGGCGTGTGCATCAGCTTGGCAATATCGTTGGTTACCTGGTCACCCGCTATTGGTATCACCGCGGTATGTTGAATTGCGCCTTCGGTATACACAGATATATCTGCCGTACCCCCACCGATGTCTACCATACAAACGCCAAGTTCTTTTTCATCTTCGGTCAAGACGGCATACGAGGAAGCCAGCTGCTCTAATATAATGCCGTCAATTTCAAGGCCACTTTGCCGAATACATTTTTCAATATTGTGCATTGCGCTCTCGGCCGCCGTTACTAAATGGACTTTGGTTTCCAGGCGTACACCAGCCATACCAATCGGCTCACGAATCCCTTCCTGCTGATCGATAATGAATTCTTGCGGCAACATATGCAGAAGTTTCTGATTTTCAGGGATTTGCATCGCTTTGGCCGCTTGCAAAGCATCATCTACGTCAGCCTTGGTGACTTCATGCTTATCCCGGATTGCCGCCATACCATGTGAGTTAAAACTCTTGATGTGATTCCCCGCGATACCTGCATAAACACCGAATACTTCACAATCAGCCATTAACTCGGCCTCTTGTACCGCGCGCTTAATCGATTCCACCGTGCTCTCGATGTTGATTACTACACCTTTTTTGAGACCACTTGATCGATGCGTACCAATGCCGATAACCTCGATCTCATTATCAGCATTTATTTCACCAACAATCGCCACTACCTTGGAAGTACCAATATCCAGCGCCACAATCATTTCGTCTTGCTTATTTCTAGCCATCAGCTTTGATCCCCGAGTGGCCCAGCAGCACCGACACCAACTTCCGACTTTTTCCAACGTACACTGAATCCATGGTTGTAGCGAAGATCCAGTGACGCGATACTTGGCGCGACATCGCCCAATTGATTACCGTAGATAGCCGTAAATCTTTTAACTCGTTCTTGCCTGCGATCTCGCCCCAGCGCTATCACGGTACCGTCGGCAAGCAAAAGCCTTTGATCCAGTCGCGCGTCCTCGGAAAGCTGGACCAGATGCAAATCGACACTGGAAAGCACTTCGTCATACGCCAGAAAGTCGTTTATCAATGTTTTTTCCCGGCCTGCTGTTCCGGATAAGTGTGGCAATCGCTTTGCAATTCGCTCACCGCGCAGTTCAAATTGCTGACCATATTTATTGAGGTAACCACCTTCGCCCCAAAAAGCGATCGGCACCTGCTCTTCAACCCGAACAATGAGAGTATCCGGCCATGCGCGACGCAGATGCACACGATATACCCACGGCTCTTTTTCCAATTTTTCCTTGAGTGTACGCAAGTCGAGCGCGAAGTAACCACGATCCACTGCCGCGATAACATTTTTCAGGAACAACGATTTATTGAGATTCACGAAATCGCCGTCAATTTCGACCTTGGCAAATGGCTGGGCGTCAGGGTGCTGTAACTTTTGATACCACTGCACTGCGACAACCAACATCGCGACTAATACACTGGTAACGAACACAGACTTAAAAAACGCCAGCAACAAAGTGGCTACAGAGTAATTTTCTCCGCCGCGTTGTCTTTGCTGCTGGCGACGCGCACCCGATTTATTCTTTTGACTAGGAGACATCGCAACTCTCCTGTACGAAGCTGGTGTGCAAAATACGAGTAACCAACTCCTGATAACTTATCCCAGCTGCCGCGGCGGCCTTGGGCACCAAACTATGATCGGTCATGCCTGGCTGGGTATTGAGCTCAATCAAATAATTGTTACCCTGCTGATCACGCATAACATCGACCCTACCCCAACCACTAGCTCCCAGAAAATTGAAAGCACTTAAGGCCAACTGCTGCAACTCTGATTCTTGTTCCAAACTTAAACCACACGGTATGTGGTAGCGGGTATCGTCAGTAAGATATTTTGCTTCATAGTCATAGAATGTATTATTGGTCTCGAGGCGAATCACCGGCAGTGCATCACCATCCAGAATACTGATGGTATATTCATCACCATCAATATATTGCTCCGCCATTAATTGACCAAGCGTCTGGTGTTCGGTGAATGCTTCCCCAAAGGCGGACAGATCGTCGATCTTACAAACCCCGACACTTGATCCCTCTGCGACCGGTTTCAGCATCAGGGGATAACCCAGTTGCTCGCCGACTGATCCCAAAGAATCCATATCTTCGAGTACAAAATGTTTAGCCATCGGCAAATTATGTGCTTGCCAGATATTTTTGCTGAGCAACTTGTTCATAGCGATCGCAGAAGCCGTAACGCCACTCCCCGTATACGGTATCGCGAGGGTTTCCAACAAGCCCTGCAAGACACCGTCTTCGCCACCTCTGCCGTGTAAAACATTGAACACGCGGTCATACTTCTCTTCCAGCAATTGCTTGATCACACCCGCACCATCAATAACATCAACAGCGTGGACATCAACACCGCTTTCTTTTAGCCCCTGGCATACCATCTCACCACTCAATAATGAGACTTCCCGTTCGACTGACCAGCCGCCTAATAGCACACCAACTTTTCCAAACGTTTCGGGCTTCACGTGACCACCGCTGAAAGTTGTTGCGGCAGGTGCTGCGAAAGAGCACCGACGTTCCCGGCACCCTGGGTCAGGACCACATCACCGTCTAGCACTATCGAATTCAATGTTTGCGACAATAGTTCCGGCTTTTCGACGAACACCGGATCAAGCCGGCCGCGGGCACGCACAGCACGGCAAAGACTACGTCCATCGGCGCCAGTAATAGGATCTTCATTGGCGGCGTACACCTCCATGAGTACCAGCACATCGACTTCAGACAAGACGCTGGTAAAATCCTCAAATAAATCTCGGGTTCGGGTATACCGATGTGGCTGAAATGCAAGCACTAGACGACGCTCCGGAAAGGCAGCTCGGGCAGCTTTGATCGTAACCTCGATTTCTTTCGGATGATGACCATAGTCATCGACCAGCGTTATCGTTCCAACCGGTGTAGATAAGTCACCATAAACCTCGAAACGTCGACCGACACCGGTAAATTCTTTTAGCGCCGCTTGCATATCTGCAACGCTCACATCCAACTCCCGCGCGACAGTCAACGCGGCTACAGCGTTTTGTACGTTATGTTTGCCGGGCATATTGAGGCAGAAAGGCAAGGCCGTCGTTTCGCCTGGGAAACGCACTGTAAAATTACTGGTCAAGCCGTCCAGATCGCAACTGGTAATCTGGACATCTGCTTGTTCACTGAAACCATATGTCAGCACCGGTCTGGATATATCGTCTAACAATGACATCAATACTTCATCATCCGCGCACAAAACAGCTAAACCGTAAAACGGCATATGATGCAAAAACTCGATGAAGGTTGATTGCAACTTGTTAAAATCACCAGCGTAAGTTTCCAGGTGATCGGCATCAATATTGGTAACTACTGCGAGTACTGGCTGCAAATGCAGGAATGACGCATCGCTTTCATCGGCTTCTGCCACCAGGTATCGACCTTCACCCAGATAGGCATGGGTGCCGGTACGATTTACACGGCCGCCAATCACAAAAGTAGGATCCAGATTGCCGGCTGCCAAAACGTTGGCGATCAAGCTGGTGGTGGTCGTTTTACCATGCGTGCCGGCAACCGCGATACCATCTCTAAAACGCATTAACTCTGCAAGCATTTCCGCCCGCGGGATAATAGGAATACGCGCCTCGCGAGCCGCAATAATCTCGACGTTCTGTTCATCAATAGCGCTCGACACCACCAGCACTTTGACATCCATAACATGGCTCGCATCGTGGCCAATAAAGACCTTCGCACCCAACTCCTGCAAGCGCTCGGTAACGACACCCTTGGCGATATCGGAGCCGCTAACTTCGTACCCCATATTCACCAGCACTTCCGCAATACCGCCCATACCAACACCACCGATACCGACAAAGTGAATCCGGCCAATACGCGCCTGGGCAAAAGAATCATGTTTTGAGTTCATGCCGCCACCGCTTGTTCTGGTGAGAGGCAGATATCAGCAACCGTCTCGGCGGACTGGTCACGGCTTTGAGCGTGGGCAGCCTCGCCCATCTCGATAAGAATATCTCTCGACTCGATTATCTCATTCAAGATCCGCGCCAAAGACTCCGCGGTGAGCTCACTATCACGAATCATCATGGCAGCTTTACAATCAACCAAAATCTTTGCATTGGCCGCTTGATGATCATCAACTGCATAGGGGTAAGGAACCAGAATTGAAGCGAGTCCCGCATGCATGAGCTCGGTTACTGTCAGTGCGCCGGCTCGCGCGATGACCAGATCCGCCCACGCATAGACTTCTGCCATATCATCGATAAAGTCAATCACTTCAGCGCTGATTTTTACAGTTTCGTAATAGGTTTCGGTTGTGGTCAGATGTCGCTTACCCGTTTGATGACGAATCTTCGGTCGTTTGTGCGCCTCGATAAGCGCAAGCGCTTGCGGCACAATCTGGTTTAAAGTTTGCGCGCCCAGACTTCCACCGAACACCAGTATTCGAATCCGACCTTGACGGTGCTTAAGACGCTGGCCAACCGGTGCCAAGGCGGTAATTGAAGCACGCACCGGGTTACCAACATGAATAGCTTTAATTTTATTTCCAAACTGACTACCGGCAAAACCCTCGAGAACATGATCACTGTGTTTTGCCAAAAATCTGTTGGTCATACCCGGAACAGCATTCTGCTCTTGGATAACTAACGGCCGGCGCAATAATATTGCAGCCAAACCACCCGGCCCGGACGCGAAACCACCAAGGCCTAACACACACTGAGGTTTGATACTTAAAATCAATTTTGACGCCTGAAAAACGGCGACAGCAAGCTTGAATGGCAAGCCGAGTTTACTCAGCATACTTTTGCCTCTAACACCTTTTATAGTCAGCCCAACGAACTCGATATTTCGATTCCGGACAATACTTTCTTCCATGCCGCCGACAGATCCTAACCACACTACAGAGACATTGCGATCAGCCAAAACTTCCGCGACTGCAAGCGCCGGGAATATATGGCCGCCAGTGCCGCCAGCCATAATGAGAACCGGAGCGTTATGCATTCGCACGCCCCCCTCTTTTTTTCCGGAACATTATTGCAGCGGGTGAATTAATAGTTTCAAGATTGACTCTAAACAACAACGCTGCTGCCACACACATAACCACCATGGCACTGCCGCCCTGACTCATAAAAGGCAATATCAATCCTTTGGTCGGTAACATCCCCATATTGACACCAATATTCACAACCGCCTGAATACCAATCCAAAGACTAATGCCATAAGCAAGATAAGCGCCAAATTTAAGTTCGACCATGTCCGCTGCCGCGCCAATTCTAAATCCACGCACCACCACTACGGCGTATAGCGTTAATAACAAAGCGACCCCGACTAGACCTAGTTCCTCAGCTACCACTGCGAATATAAAGTCATTGGTTTGCTCTGGCAGATAGTGCATTTTTTGCACACTGGCACCCAAACCCACGCCAGCCCACGATCCGCTTCCGATAGCAATAAGCGATTGGGTTAATTGATAACCATCGGTAGCCGCTGTTTCCCAGGGATCAATAAAACTCATAAGCCGACGCACGCGATATGGTGCTGCAATAGTTGCAACAAACATTGAGATCCCGGCCACAATGATGACCAGGAAAAACGGGATTAACTTGGCACCAGCCATATACAACATTCCCAGAACGATGCTAAGGAGCACAATCGCCGCACCCATGTCGGGTTCGAACAGTAACAATGCAACCACCAGACTTACGGGAAACAGTGGTCGAAAAAACGCCCATGTGTTTTCTCTGAGTTCTTGTCTGTGTCGAACCAGATAGCCAGCCAGATAGACGGCAATTAACAGTTTGGCAACTTCTGATACCTGCAAGGTAAAAGGACCAAGATCCAGCCAACGCGTCGCGCCATTAGCTTTAACGCCAAGACCCGGGACAAATAAAATCGACAACAAAACCAGTACCGCAATAACCAGTAATTTATCGGCTTTTTTCCAAAATACTAACGGTATACGGTAGACTAAAAATGCGGCAAAAATTCCACCACCAACGTACATAGCCTGACGCTTGAAATGCGCAAACGGATCGGCTACTTTCAAATCAGCCACAGCGATTGAAGCGGATGCAACCATAACCAAACCGAACGCCAGCAGTAAGCTAAGCGCAATAAACAAAACCGGGTCCACAGCAGACTGGTAATAACCGACGTTGTTTCTAGACTGATTCACGCTTGAACCTCACGCAGACCGTGTACCAGACGCGCAAATACATCGCCGCGTTCTGCATAGCTTGAAAACATGTCGAGACTGGCACAAGCCGGAGACAGCATTACTATGTCGCCAAACTCGGCCTCGCTATGCGCCTCAAAAACAGCTGCCGGCAAGTCGTCAACTCTCAGCACTTTACAACTATCTCGTAGCACTAACTCCAATTCAGCGGCGTCTTCACCGAATAGAATTGCGGTTTTTACAACCCCCTTGGTAGCGGCTGCCAGCGGCGTTAAATCTGCGCCTTTGGCCTGGCCACCGGCAATCAATACCACTTCACCATCAATACCGTTAAGTGCCGCCTGGGTTGCACCAACGTTGGTTGCCTTTGAATCATTTATCCAAATCACACCATCCAGATCCGCAACCCATTGGGTACGATGCGGTAAACCACGATAGTCTCGCAATACGTTTAACATACTGGCCATGGGAATATTAACGCTGGAACCGAGACACAACGCCGCCAGGGCATTAGAAATATTATGCCGACCAAAAATCTTCAATTCGTTGACCGGGAGCAGCGCCGTCGCTCCGTGCGCCAGCCACTCCTGATCATCAATTTTCAGAACCCCGAAATCATCATTAGCCGGAGCATCCAGACCAAAACTCATGGCCGAAACAGAGCCGGCCAACTCACGTGCCTGGATATCGTCTCTATTGACAACTTGTTGTGCTGCCTGTTTGTATATTTTTTCTTTGGCCGCAATATACTCTGGTATCGAGTCGTATCGATCCATATGGTCTTCACTGATATTCAATACCACCGCGGCTGCGGGCTTTAAAGAAAAGGTAGACTCGAGTTGAAAACTCGAGAGTTCCAGTATGAATAGGTCCGCGTTCTGCTGCTCGAGCAGATCTAAAGCGGCAACACCGTAATTACCACCAAGACGAGCCTCTACATTAGCCGCCAATGCCATTTCGTTGAGTAGATGTACCACGGTACTTTTACCATTTGAGCCGGTAACGGCTACTACCGGAGCCTCAACCGCGCGCGCGAACACTTCAATATCCGAAATCACTTCAACACCGGCATCAATGGCTGCTGCGATCGCGACTTGTTTTCTTGAAATTCCCGGACTCAATACAATCGTTTCATAACTTTTCAGGGTGTCTATATCAAATTCACCAAAGTGCTGACGCGTTTCAGGATAGCGGTCTTTAAATTCAAGTTCGTCCGTGCCACTGATGTGTTCATCCGCCAAGCCAAAAGCAATATTATTGCGCCCGAAGTATCGGGCTGTGGCCTGACCGGAAACACCCAAACCAGCGATCAGTACTTTTGCCATTTCAATTTCCTCCACGGCCCATTGGTAATGCGACAAGGCCATGCTCAACGTACCTTCAAAGTTGCCAAACCCAGCAACACCAATATCACAGTAATAATCCAGAACCTCACAATCACGCGCGGCTCAGGCCAGCCCTTCAACTCAAAATGGTGATGAATAGGAGCCATTCGAAATATTCGTTTCCCGG
>CAZUMV010000028.1:0-18181 GCA_964621435.1 uncultured Thiotrichales bacterium
GGTAGAAACCGAAACCGCACCTCCGGCTACCGAGACTTCCCCGCCGGATACTGCTACATCACCTCCGGCTACCGAGACTTCCCCGCCGGATACCACGACTTCTCCACCGACCAGTTCCCCTCCCGCGAGTACTGACGATAATGACAGCGACAATATCGCGAATGGGGCCGATAACTGTCCAGATATCGCGAACACTGATCAAAACAACCAAGACAATGATCGTGAAGGCGATGCCTGCGATAGCGATGATGACAATGACTCGATTGTAGACACTATCGACAACTGCCCGCTGCAAGCGAATACAAATCAAACAAATACTGATGGTGATAACTCTGGCGACATTTGTGATGATGATGACGACAACGACGGTGTTGAAGACCTTAGCGACAACTGCCCGGTCACAGCCAACAGTGATCAAGCTGACAATGACAACGATGATATTGGCGATGTCTGCGACGGGATCTCGGCCAGCACGCCACCACAAGTGATTAGGCTAGATCAGTTTAGGTCAAACATTACTGATCAACCGCTCGTACTACAAATTTATCTACCAGAAAATTACAATCCGACTCAAACCTATCCTGTGATGTATGTTCTAGATGATATCGCACCGAGAATCGCAGCGCCTGTGAATGCGGGCAGAAAACAAGTCATACTGGTTATGGTTAACGGCTGGGACAGAAATTCAGACTTTACCACCCCTGGTGCTGCAACCTCATTCAACGTTCTGGTAAACGAGGTTCTACCTGTAGTGGAGTCGCAATACCTTATTGACGGATCCCAACGTAGCCTCGCCGGTTGGTCATTGGGTGGATTATTTGCCGGACTAGTCATGCTGCTTGAAGACCCTAATGACCGCAAATTTCAAAACTATGTAGCCTTCGATGGCAGTTTTTGGAGCAACCCTTCCGCGACTAATGATTTAATCTCGCAATTGGCCGCAATGACTAATACGCTACCAGCATCAATATTCCTAAGCGGTGCGGGTAATCAAGGCAATGATGCTGTTGTACGAAACTTCCGCGACGCTTTACTAGCACAAAACTTTCGTCAACTAAACGTTAATTATGAGTTTTTCCCGTTTGCAGGGCACGGCGGCACAACCGACCCCTATGCCGAAACCGTGATTAACCTGTTATATCAGTGATCAGGTTTTCTCAACCACTAATGCGATTCCTTGCCCACCGCCTATGCACATAGTCGCTAAACCATAGCGGCCACCCGTTCGATGTAGCTCGTAGATTGCTTTAATAAGGATGATGGCACCACTAGCTCCGACTGGATGACCCAAAGCAATCGCGCCGCCGTTCGGGTTGGTTTTTTCGTCCGGCAAACCTAATTCTTGTGCGACCGATAGAGCTTGAGCAGCGAAGGCTTCGTTCGATTCAATCACATCCAGATCAGACAAAGAAAGACCCGCTTTTTGCAACGCGTTCTCAGTCGCGCCAACAGGTCCGATGCCCATATAGTCAGGATCCACTCCACAATGACCGTAGGCAATGATTTTTGCCATGGGGTCGAGCTTTTGACTTTTAACCTGATCACCATCAGCGACGACAACCATACCGGCACCATCATTAATACCTGATGCATTACCCGCTGTTACGGTGCCGCCATCTTTCTTGAACACCGGCCTCAAGCCGGCTAATTTTTCAGTAGAGGTTGCCCTGGGATGCTCGTCAGTATCAAACACGATATCACCCTTGCGGTTTTTAATGGTGTAAGGCGCGATTTGTTCTTTAAAGTAGCCTTGCTCAATTGCGTGGGCTGCTCGACGCTGACTTTCTGCCGCTAGAATATCTTGCGCTTCTCGGGAAATATTGTATTTTTCTGCCAGATTTTCAGCAGTAACACCCATGTGACTACCTTTAAAGGGATCACTTAAGGTCGTCGTCAATTCATCCTGCATGACCACCTCGCCCATTGGTTGACCCCATCGGCTGGTGGTCGCGAGGTGACCCGCCCGACTCATGGATTCAGTACCACCGGCAACCACGACACCAGCTTCTCCTAGCCAGACCTGTCGTGTTGCCATCACGATGGCCTCAAGACCACTACCGCAAAGCCGATTCAGGGTTAAAGACTGAACAGAAATAGGTAAGCCACCATCGAGCGCACAACGCCTCGAAATATAAGCATCACGTGCCTCGGTCCGAATCACATGGCCAACCACGTTTGATTGAATCTTTTCTGCGTTGACCCCGCTGCGCTTGACCGCCTCGGCGGTCGCGAATGCACCCAATGTAGCCGGCGATTCGCCTTTCAAGGTGCCACCAAAACCTCCGATAGCGGTTCTCGCGGCACCAACGATATAAGCATCTTTAAGACCTTGCATGTTCTATTCTCCAGTATTCCGAGACGACATGATAAATAAATACACGACATAAACACATCAAAATCTTCGAGAAGTTATACTCTTTTCTCGCGTAGCAGAATTTAACACTAATAATGACGATCACCTTCATTTTTAGCCTGATCGCAGCCGGTGTAGCCGTTGGTGTTATCAACGTAATGGCCGGTGGCGGTTCGGCCATTACTCTGCCATTGATGATTTTTCTGGGGCTCGATCCGAGCGTAGCCAATGGCACCAATCGTGTAGCGATTGTCATGCAAAATATTAGTGCGATAGCGAAATTCGAAAAAGACGACAAAAAACACGATTCGCGTCAGAGTCTTTATTACGGCTTGATGACCCTGCCCGGCGCCATACTCGGTGCCTGGTATTCGGTCAATATTGGCGCCCGCGAATTCCGGATCATTCTCGGTGTGGTTATGATTCTAATCGTTGTTTCAATGTTGTTGCCAAAAATCAAAGAAACCAATCTCTCCCGATTAGAAAACCGGAAATGGCTATTATGGCCGGCGATGTTCGGTATCGGTCTGTTTGGCGGTTTCATTCAAGCTGGCGTCGGGTTCTTGATAATGGCTGCGCTAGTACATATCGCGGGTGAAAATCTGGTGCGCACCAATATCCATAAAGTTTACATGGTCCTTATTTTTACCTTGCCGGCGCTATTGATATTTATACTTACAGATAACGTCAACTGGATGGCAGCCATTCTACTATCGTTGGGCGCCGTAGTTGGCGGCTGGATAGGCGCACATATGACCCTCAGTAAAGGCGAAAAAGCAGTTCGTATCGTATTGATTATCGCCATGGTAATAATGGCGATTCGACTGTTTTTACCGGCCTAACTATTAAAATATGAGTGACGAAATATTAATCGAAACCAATCGCTGCCTCATTTCCGAGTACCAACACGACGAGCTCGATTTATATTACGCACTATTGGGCAACCCGGTAGTCATGCAACACTTCCCCCATAAAGAACTTCTGGATGATCTAGAGCGCTGTCGTGACAACTTCGAAAAACAACTTCTATATTATCGTATACAAGAAGGCTTTGGTGTTTGGAAAGCGACCCTTAAAAACGGTGAACATATTGGTCACGCTGTACTCAACCAACCTGTGTTATCGAATACCGGCGAGCGCGGCGGCCCGACTCAATTGGGGTATAGCCTGCGCCCCGAATACTGGAATCAAGGCTTCGCTACAGAATTTGCTCAAGCAATGTTGAAGCGTGGTTTTAATGATTACAAACTTACTGAAATTATTGCCATGACCAGTAAAAGTAACTATGCATCTGCCCGGGTCATGCAAAAAATCGGCATGCGCTTTGCAGGCATTACGGACGAGTATTTTGGTGAACAACTGGTTTGCTACAACATACAAAAGTGTGAATGGCAAGCGACAAAGAATGGATCGTAATTCACTTTTTTTACGGCTACCGCTTCCATCATTGGTTAAACATAGATAGGCTACCATCGAAACTCGTAGTGAAGACAAAAACATGAATAAACTAGACCAATTACGCAGCATGACCGAAGTTGTTGCGGACACCGGCGATATCGTAGCCATCGAAAAATATCAGCCACTAGATGCGACTACTAATCCATCACTTTTACTGAAAGCCTGCGAAATGCCGCAATATGAAGCACTGATCCAGGGCTCGATCGCGTGGCTAAAAAACCAGGAGGTTGAAGCTGACGACAGAGTGAATCTGTTAGCGGACAAATTTGCGGTTGATATTGGTCAGGAAATTCTAAAGATTGTCCCCGGAAGAATTTCGACAGAAGTTGATGCACGCCTGTCTTTTGATCGCGATGCATCCGTCGCGCGCGCCCGCCGCATCATAAAATTGTATGCCGATAGCGGTATCGATAAGAACCGCGTGCTAATTAAACTTGCCGCAACCTGGGAAGGTGTAGAAGCCGCCAGAATTCTGCAAAAAGAAGGCATCGACTGTAATCTGACCCTGATGTTTAGTGTGGTGCAAGCGGTGGCGGCAGCCAAAGCCGACGCCTTTCTTATCTCGCCATTTGTTGGCCGAATTATGGATTGGTACAAAAACCATGAAGGCAAAGACGGTTATGCGCCGGATGAAGACCCTGGCGTCATATCAGTTAGAAATATCTACGCCTTGTTCAAGGATCGTGGCTACCCTACCGTGGTCATGGGTGCGAGCTTCCGCAATGTTGGCGAAATTGAAGCACTGGCAGGTTGCGACAGATTAACAATAGGACCAAATTATTTAGAAGAACTGGCAAACGACAATGGCAAACTTGAACAACAACTATTCGCAGACCAAAAAGTAGCCTATAAAGATTGCGACTTTACTGACGAGGCCGATTTTCGCTTACAGTTAAATGCTGACGCTATGGCTACAGAAAAACTGGCCCAGGGAATTCGGTCTTTTGTTGCTGACCAGGAAAAGCTCGAAGCTTTGCTCAGCGAAAAAATGCTGGCCTGACTAGTATAAAAAACTTTCGCCGGTTAATTTTATCGCCACAGTATTAATAAATACCACCAATAAAACTACGGGAATAATAAAGCGTAAGGCAAAATTTACATAGCGCTGATAAAAAGAACCTTGATAAACCATATCACCGTCGACCAATTCCTGATTCAGGCCGCTGATCTTCCAGCGCCAGGCAACAAATAAACAAATAATAAGCCCGTTGAGCGGCAAAATAGTGTCATAAAAAATATCATACACGACATCAAAAAATGACTTAACGCCACCGCCATAAGACGCAAATTCACTAAAAAATGGCACTCTACCGAAAGACACGGTACAAGCCAGTACCAGGAGCACCAAAAGCAAACCCAATACCACAACGCTTTTGGCGCGACTCAAACGGTACTCGTCTTGTAATGCCGCCAAGGGTACTTGAGTGATTGATACTTGGGACGTCAGAGCCGCAACAAATACCGCCAGGAAAAACAAAGAAGCAAAAATACTGGCACCAATGTAGCCAATGGTACTCTCTAATGATAAAAATATTTTCGGTAGAAAACTAAATACCAACGAGACTGATGACGTCGATAGCTCAGCCGTATTCGTAGCAGGGTTGAATGCGAAGATCGCCGGTAATATTAACAAACCGGCAAAAAATGCGACTGCGGTATCAGTTAATGCAACCAGCTTGGCGCTATTGGCGATACTTTCTCGACGGCTGACGTAGGAACCATAAGTGATCATGATCCCCATACCTAATGACAAAGAGAAAAAGGCCTGATTGAGCGCATTACTAATAACCTCTGGTGTAACCTTGCTAAAGTCCGGAATTAAATAATACTTAACACCTAGAAAAGCATTTTCGAGAGTCAGCACGAAAATCACCAACGCGATCAACATAACAAATAGAGCAGGCATAAGCAGTGTCGCCATTCTTTCTATGCCGCGTTGTACACCGCCGTTGAGTACCGCACCGACAATAACAAACAACAGCGCGCAGTATATGAACACCGCATTGCCGTTAATAAAGACGCCAAAGAAACCATCGCCCGCTAATTCGCGCAAGTTGCCAGTCACAGCCAGCAAAAAGTATCCCAAAATCCAAACCGTTATAACTTGATAGAAAACTGCGATCATGAATGGCGTAACAATTGAAAACCAGCCGCCGATTGACCAGAGCGGGCTTTTGTTGGTCATTTTTTTATAGGCACCCAGCGGATTGCGTTCTGTATGTCTACCGAGACTCATTTCAGCAATCATCACCGGTAAGCAAATAAATACGACGAATAAAATATATAGGAACAGAAATGCCCCACCACCGCTTTTGGTCGCGTTAACCGGAAACCCGACCAGATTACCAATGCCCACCGCGGAACCGGCGGCAGCGAGTACAAAACCTATTCTGGAATTAAATTTCTCTCTGTTGGCAGTCATGTTAGCCTCTTGTTTTGAATTTTTATCATTAGTCACGGCTTGCGCGTACAACATTATCTGGTGCGCCCGATGATTTGACAAGCAAAGCTTCTATTTAAAATAGCACCTATGAATAACAATGCCATCAAATATCTACTCGGGCCTATCCTGCTCTTACAAGGGATGTGGGTTAGAAAAGTTACGCCTGTTTTACCGGAGCCACCAGGAGAGCGCGAAGGTGTTGTTGGTCAAGGACCGACCTTAAGATTATTAATTCTGGGTGATTCCGCGGCTGCCGGCGTAGGCGTGAAACACCAGAATCAGGCCTTACTAGGCCAACTATTACGGCAACTACAAGCGCACTATTCAGTGCACTTTAAGCTAATTGCACGCTCATCTGTTACCACCCGTAGTACGTTCAAACATCTCGCAAAAATAAAGCCGACCAAGATTGATGTGGTGGTCACCTCGCTCGGAGTCAATGATGTCACTTCCGGCGTTGCATCCAGAACGTGGATCAAGCAACAGCAAAAACTACGCGGTGAACTCAAACATCGTTTCGGCGACCCATACCTGATTATTACCAGTATACCGCCCATGCATAAGTTCCCGGCGCTGCCGCAACCATTACGCTGGTATCTGGGTCGAGTTGCAAAGCAATTCAATATCGAACTCAATAACTCGATAAAAGGCGAACCCATGGTCGCCTCACTTGAGATCGATACGGGTATTGGCAACAATGTTAAAACCGCTTCTGATGGATTCCATCCAGGCGCGTCTGCCTACACACTATGGGGCGAGAGCGTCGCAACCGCAATTATCGAGACGATTAAACTCAGGCAGGAATGACGCAAAGGACGCAGCTAAAATTTCACTGATCAACGTGAGGCGGCTATGGTAAAATATGCGCCACAAAGATCACTTGAGAGAACGTTGTGACGCCTTCATTTGCTTGCCGGGTCTTGCTCGCATTTATCATTATATTATTTTGCGGCTGCAAAGCTGAAGTAGCCCCTGACGCCGCAACCGAGGAAACCGAGGAAGCCGCAGTACTTGCAACCACCAACACGCTGGAAGAAATAAAAACCGAGGCACAGCTGGCAGCCCGAAGTACATTTGGCGGGACTGACACACCGTTGATAAGCGAACCATCTGAAGCTACCAAAAAACTAGCGCAACGAAACAAAATGTTTAAACCGGAGATCATACAGGTCAGCGACACTGTCTACGTTGCTAACGGCTACACGGTCTCCTCGAACATTATGATTATCGGCAATGACGGGATTATTATTATCGATCCTGGCAATTCGGTATCTGCTTCTGAAAAAGTTAAAGCCGAGTTTGAAAAAATCACCGACAAGCCAGTTAAAGCGATTATTTATACGCATGGTCACGGTGATCATATTAATGGTGCGCCAGCCTTTTATGAAGAATACAAAGGCATCCAGATTTGGCAACGTACAAACTTTAATTCGGAAAAACGACAAAATGAAATCACTGGCTTGACCAATGGAGCCAGACCTTCAAACACGCAAGGATTCGATTTAAGACCGGAGCAAAAAATGGGCGTGGGCATCGCGATACCTCCAGCACGCCG
The DNA here is from genome assembly GCA_964621435.1 of uncultured Thiotrichales bacterium. Classification (GTDB taxonomy): domain Bacteria; phylum Pseudomonadota; class Gammaproteobacteria; order CAZUMV01; family CAZUMV01; genus CALIRD01. The sequence goes on from CAZUMV010000028.1 coordinate 7,810, forward strand.
ACCAGCCGGTGGCATGATGATCGACGGGATTGACGGTAAGCCTACTGCTGCACCTACGCCACCTCCAGAGCCGACCCATACCTTCGGACAAGAACGGCGTTTGCTCAATATTAGCGACGTGAGAATTGAGCTGGTTGCCGCACCAGGAGAAACCGAAGACCAGCTTTATGTCTGGTTACCCGAACAACGTATTATTTTTGCCGGTGATAATTTTTATCAATCATGGCCCAACACCTATCCCTTACGCGGTACTGCCAGACGTTCGGTGCGTGACTGGATCGATAGCCTTGGCAAGATGATTGATGAACAGCCCCTGATCGTGGTGGGCGGACACACCAGGCCCATGGATAATGCAACGGAGGTCTTGACCAACTACAGAGACGGACTTAAGTGGGTTTACGACAAAACTATTAGTGGTATCAGTCAATATTTAACACCGGACGAGCTAGTAAGTTATGCCGCGCTACCTCAGCATTTAGCTAAACTCGATTATCTACAAGACTATTACGGTAGCGTCTGGGGAACGGTGCGCGATATTTACGCACAAGATATGGGTTGGTTTGATGGCGACCCGATCAGTCTGTTCCGGGAACCACCAAAAACCCAGGCTGCGAGGGTTGCACATTTGTTAGGTAGTGAATATAAAGTACTGACGCAAGCGCGCATTTTATTTCAAGAAGGCGATTACATCGGCGCAGCAACTCTGGCAAAACACTATTCCGTTTTACATCCAAACAATGCACAGGCATGGCAAATAATGGGCGAAGCATTTGCGATTCTGGGAGAAGCCACTTTCAACGCGCCCGCACGAAATTATACGATTTCTTCTTCCAATCGATTTTTAAACAAAGCAAAAGAACTAGCAGAAAAGGCAAGTGAATAAAATCGCACGACACCGCTGTTAATAAGCCCGATAAACATGACAATTACAAGCAAACAACTTCGCGCCGCTATGGCAATTTACCCCACTGGCGTCACTGTTGTTACCACCAAGCCCGAAGGGTATCCAGCAATCGGCGTTACCATTAATTCATTTACCTCATTATCATTGGAACCACCGTTGATAATGTGGAACCTGCAAAAATCCTCAGACACCTATGCAGCGTGGCAAACCACCGAGATGTTTGCAGTTAATTTTTTGCGCGCAGACCAGGCTGAGCATTCAAACCGGTTTGCGACCCCTGATAAACATACGTTAAGTGACAGTGAATCTCTAAGCGGTGCAACCGGATGTCCAATTTTGGCTGATTGCCTCGGGTCTTTGGAATGTAGCATGCATGATCGATATGATTCCGGCGATCACGTTATTATGATTGGAAAAGTTTTGGCGACGACAATTGATTCCGAATCAGATCCACTGGTATACGTACAAGGAAATTATACCTCTCCAAAATAGGAGTGGATGGAACCGCCGCACCGAAGTGCAGCGGTTTCCGCAGGGCCGTCGATACGTAGCCGCTTTACGCGTAACCACGCGCTCCCATAGACGACCCAAGTCCCCAAGTATTCCAGGACAAGTCCCGGAACTTGATCGTGTGCCACCACCGACCCGACCGGCGGTGCCAAATTCACGACCATTGTAGATTAATCATTCGTCGGATAGCCACACATCGGCGACCGGAGTGTGACTGGAATCCCGCAAAGCGGATGGTTTTAAAAATCGACTACGGTCTAGATCCCGGAGCGCTGTCGGCTACATTTGACCAAGGTCACATATTTAGGTAGTCCAAAACTGGAGCGACAGTAATTGGTTAAGAATGGTACGAAATCTCGGTTACAGGGGCAGAAGTGGCGAGGGTGCAACATAGCTGCCGACCCGGGTCCGGTAATCTGGTCAGCGAAATATCGGGTTGGACCGGGTTAAGATAGTGGCTGATCTCCTCGCCCTCACAGTGAACCTCAATTTCCCTTGGCGGCAAAGAGAACCCCTCTCCGGTTACTTTCATTCGCGCTTCTTTTGCAGTCCAAAGTTTAAAAAAACCTTTTTTTAGCCGCGCCGCGGGCAAAGCGTCAAGCCAGCTGTTTTCCATTTCTGTATAAAGCGTCCTTCGCAGCGTATCGATCTCCAAATCACGAGCATAACTTTCGATATCGATCCCGACCTGGCAAGTCTCGGATATAGCCAAAATCGCATTATTTTCTGCATGCGAAAGATTAAATTGTAAAACTGTATCTTTTACTATCGGTTTACCAAATTCGAGTTCCCGCAACTCTATCCGGTTCTCTGGTACGGCTAAAAAACCTGATAGTAACTGGCGCACCCAGGTCCGGCCCCGGACAAAACGTCGACGGTGCACAGGAAAGACAAATTTGTCAGCGCGGTTTCGCTCCGCCTGCGACAAGAGCTCATCAAATGTAACTGCTGCATCGCTCGAGTCGTCATCGAGATCCAGATTAAAAATATGGACTTGGCAATCCGGCGTTTTATTCACAATCTAAAATGCGCTTATGCATTTCTTCTGCCAACCATATCGCCTGCTGGTCTTCAACCATCTCTAAATGTCCGACCGAGGAATGCACTACACTAATTTCTCCATCAATGTTACTTTGCCAACCTAATAAAGGATCGTAAGCTGAAATAGCGTCTTCATCGCTGTTTTTTGGCGCACTACGGAAAAGTGTCATATCACCTTGATAGCTTCCGCCTTCATATTTTTCTGCCACGGCGCGCCATTCATCTGCAAGCCGCATGTAACGCTGCAAATCTTCGCTGCCGCGCGACTCAAACCAATCGAAAAAACGTTCTGGTAAAATTTTCCGGGGCAAGCTTATGATTTTGACTTTCAACCCGTCGCGCTTAATTCTTTGCAAAACCTGTTTCAAAAAAACCAATGGGTTACGCGAGTACCTATGCACTGGCGGCCTGAAGTTTGGAGCGTCGGTATCGATGACAGAAAGAAATCCAACTTCTTCTCCCATAACCTCAAGTTGGCGCGCTATTTCAAACGCGGTGAGGCCGCCACCACTGTAACCCGCTATTAAGTAGGGACCTCGCGATTGGCGTAAGCGCATGTAACGAATATGCTCGGTGGCCATAGCTTCTATGGAAGAATGCGCGCGGTGCCCCATGACGCCTCGAGTTTGCAAACCAATCAGTGGCCGGTGTTTTCCGAGCGCCTGACCAAATTCGAACAGGTTATTCACATTCCCGCCTATACCACCAACAATAAACAATGCTCTACCATCACCGCCTTTATGAATCGTTGTGGTGGTGTCCCAATCCCCATCAACGTCAGTCATCGCCACAGGGCCTTCCGCTACGATTTTTATGGCCAGAGAGCTGATCGTGGGATTTTCAAATAGCGTGGCTATTGGCAACTCTGTCCCGAACTCCTTTTTAACACGGTTAAACATGCGCACAGCTAACAGGGAATGACCACCCAGTTCAAAAAAGTTTGCATTAACGTCAATATCACTGACTCTAAGTACTTTCGACCAAATCTCGAGTAACTTTTTTTCTACCGGCGTGGACTCGGAGAATTCGGTGCCAACAACGTTATTAACTCTTGGTAAGGATTTTTTATCCAGTTTGCCGCTACCGCTAAGCGGGATTTTATCTATCTCGAATATACGCGATGGCACCATGTATTCTGGCAAGGTTTGTAATAACGCATGACGCAAGATTTTTTCATCATAGCCCGCTCCAGAGGCAGGCACTACCCATGCCAGCAAACGCGCATTTGCCGTTCCTGATTCGTCACACACAACGGCGGCAGTAGCCACTGCTGGTTGATTTAAAAGCGCCGCCTCTATTTCGCCTGTTTCAATACGATAGCCACGTACTTTTACCTGGTCATCAACTCTTCCTAAACACTCGATTTCATTGTCACCGACCCGTTTGGCTAGATCACCAGTTCGATAGAGACGTTTGCCCGCGTTATACGCAAACGGATGCGCAACAAATCTTTCTTGATCAAGTTCCGGACGATTCAGGTATCCGATGGCAAGACCATCACCCCCCAGATATAACTCGCCTTCAACACCGACCGGAACTGGTCGCATATTTTGGTCAAGTATCAACGCTTCAGTGTTCGCAATTGGTTGTCCGATCGTAATTTTTTCCTGCCCGGATTCGATCTTTTTGATGATGGTATAAACGGTTGCTTCGGTGGGACCGTACATATTCCATAGACTCTTACACGTTGGTAATAACTGGCTAACCAGATCTGAAGTCATCGCCTCTCCACCGCAAAAGATATTAAGGTTCTGGTTACCGCGCCAACCGTACTCAATCATCATGCGATACGTTGATGGCGTTGCTTGCATAATCGTAAGATCATATTGCTCAATATAAGTCACTAATTTTTGCGGCTCATAAGCATCTTCACGGCTGGCGAGCAGCAACTGACCCCCGACCAGCAATGGCAAGTACATTTCGAGCACTGCAATATCGAAAGACAACGTGGTCAACGCCAAAATGCGGTCGGAACTGGTAAAACCAGGTTGATTGATAATACTGCTGAGCATATTTACTACAGCACGGTGGCTGATACAAACACCCTTGGGTTTACCGGTCGAACCCGAGGTATAAATTATGTACGCGGTATCTTGTACGGGTACATCAATACCCAGATTTTGATCACTTAGTTGCGCAAGATCAGCGCGATTGGTATCAATAAAATAGCTAGATGCATCACTGTCAGCAATAACATCAGACAAAGATTGCTCCGCTACAACCAATTTTGCGCCGGAATCAGCCACCATCAGCGCAACTCGCTCCGGTGGCAATGACGGATCTAACGGCAGGTACGCTGCACCTAACTTCAAAATCGCCACGATGGTCGGCAGCAGGTTTTCATTTCTTGGTAAACAAACGCCGACTAAGTCTCCACTATTGACCCCAACGGTTTGTAGCCCACGCGCGATTTGATTGGCTTGCGCATTAATTTCTCCATGCGTAAAACGCATCTCGAGTTTAGTCTCGGTGGCCGGGACGATCATGGCTGTCTTATCAGCAATCTGGACAGCGCGTTGTTCGATTAGCTGATGCAGTGGCAAATCCGGATAATCTACAATGGTCTCCTCATAACGCTGCTGTTGGAGCGTGAATATATCGTTGCTATAGAGTGAATATTCACTTAATCGACGTTCGGGATCAGCAACTATATCCGCCAACAAGCGTTTATAGTTTTCAAGATGGCGAACGATAGAAGCTTCTTCAAACAAGTCCGTGTTATAGCTCCATTCCATAACATACCGGTCTTGGTCCTCAACAATATTTAGAAACCATTCAAAGTGCTCATAGGTTCTTGGCAGTGAGCCTAATTCCGGCTGCACTCCGGAAAAATTGATGCCCCCAAGGTCCATACCGTTATCAAGGTTAAAAGATACCGGCGCCAAGAATACTCTGGCTGGATCGCGCTTGCTGCGGAGGTTTTTAGCGAGCGTGCCATAACCATAAAACTGGTGTTCAAAACTATCCAGCATGTTGCTGCGCAGCTCACCCAAAAACTCGACAAAACTTTTCTCTGGATCAAGCTGGCTTCTAAGAGGTAACAAGTTCACACAATGCCCAATCAAGTCCTTCATGCCACGCGCCGCCTGTCCCGCCGAGGGCAAGGCTATCGCCATATCGGGCTGTCCGGTAAGCCGGTAAATATATAATTTCAACGCTGCTAACAAAGTATTTACCAGAGTCGAACCGTTAGCCGCACCGGTTTTTTTCAAGGCTGCCATCAGATCCGGATCGAGCAAAAAATCTAAACGAGCACCATTGGATGTTTTTTGTGCCGGACGAGACTTATCAAGCGGTAACTCCAAGGCAGGAATTTCATCTGCGAATAGATCCAGCCAATACGCTTCAGCCTGTTCATAGGCCGGACTACCCTGCCAGCGCCGTTCTTTTTCAATGTAGTCAATGATGCTAGCCGGGTGGGTGATCGCTTTTTGCTCACCTGAGATCAAAGTGTTATAGACGTCAGCAAAATCCCGGACCAACATATCGATCGACCAGCCGTCACAAACAACGTGATGGGTAGTAATAATCACTTCCCATTGAGCATCACTCTTCTTGATCACATGGCCGCGAGCCAAAGGACCGTTAACAAGGTCAAAAGACGTATCAACTTCCAATCGTTTTAATTCGGCTATCTGCAGCTCAAGCGCTGTATTATCAAGTTCCGATAAATCATGGCTGATAATATCGAATGCCATATCGTCGTGTATTCTTACAATTGTGCCATCTTCGTTAAAGGTGCTACGCAGGCTATCGTGCTGACCAAAAGTCTGCACTAGCGCCGAGACCAAATATTCACCCTGCAATTCGCCATTAAATGATAAACAGATCGATTCATTATAGGCACGAATAGCATCTGCGTTGATCAACATCTCTAGCCAAATTTCTTTTTGTGCTTCACTGCTATCGGTTTCATAAAAAGTTGGTTCTGCGACCACAGGTGCAGGCAACGGTAAACCAGACTTTTCCAGCTCTCTTGCCAGGGATAGTTTCGCCGGCGGCGTCATATGAGTATCGGCCAGACGCACCTCATCCAGGCCTTCTTGCGTACCAAAAAATCCCACCGCCAAAAGTTCGTTTACGGACTGGGTAAAGGCTTTTACAACGTACAAGATCTCATCCTGACTAAGCGCCTCGGTCACGTAACTCGGGAAACCTTCCAGAATGAAGATCCCTTTTTCGCGCAATAAATAGAACAGCAAACTGGCGTACTGATGGTTATCTAACACTCTGATAAACATAATGGAGCCACAATTCACCATCTGCATCGGAATATTGTGCCGCCGAAAAAGCTGGTCAACCGGCTGACAAATTTGCTCCGCTTTAGCATCAATTTTCTTCCAGAAAATACGTGGTTGCTGCAGCAAGTGCTCCAGCATGGCTTTAGTGCCCGCCATCGCTAACGGATGCCGAACGAACGTTCCGGCAAAGAAGGTTACGGGCTTGTCAGGAAAGGAGTCATCTCCATAACCCCACTGTCCGCCATCAAACGTGTCCATATATTCCGCTTTGCCGGCAACCACACCAATCGGCATACCGCCGGCTATGACCTTTCCATAGGTAGCCAGATCCGCTTCGACACCATACAGGTCCTGCGCGCCACCAGGCCCCAGTCGCAACCCGGTTATCACTTCGTCGAAAATAAACAAACTACCGGATGATCCGGTGATTTCGCGCACCGCTTGAATAAATTCGTGTGGCTGGAATTCTGGTCGACGACTTTGCACCGGCTCGACTATAACTGCCGCGAGTTGACTGGCATTTTCCCGAATAATTTTCAGAGACTCATCAGTACCGTAGGGCAACATAATGATGTCATCGACCGCACGGTTTGGAATTCCCGGTGCTAATGGTAACGATTTCAATTTCCCGTCGGCATTTACCGATCGAACCAGCACCTCGTCAAAATTACCGTGATAATCTTTACTGAAAACGACGATTTTGTCACGCCCGGTCACGGTACGCGCAATTCGCATAACCGCTTGCACTGCTTCGGACCCGGTACAAACAAAACTGGCACGCTCAACGCCGGTTAACTTACAAAACAGCTCTGCTGATTCCATCGCCATGAGACTTTGTGGGCCGACTTCGAAACCCTGATGAAGTTGTTCACTTAAAGCCTCAATCAAGAATTCAGGCGAATGGCCAAGAAATCCAGGGCCAAAACCATTCAATAAATCTATGTACTCATTACCATCAATATCCAGCAATCGTGAACCTTGAGATTCAACGGTTATAATCTGGTAAACCATTTCCTTCCAAAGACGGTTAAACCCTGATGCGGTACGCGGGTCGGCATAGTGGGGGCGATGCTCTGCAGTTTTAAGCTTAGAAGTTTTGGTTTTTTGCGTGTAGCGCCCAACCAGCTCATCTATAAATTGCTGTTGAGCCTCGGTAAGATTGGAATCCTGATCAACATTAATGCGCGTTAAGGGTGCAGAACTTTCGCTAGACGTGACATTAAGCACAATATCTTCGTCAAGCTTTTGCGCTTTGGGTTTGCCCGGTTTTGCGGTGCTAAGATAAGCTGCCAAACTGTCGACCGAGGAATATTCATCGATTAACTGACGTAAGGTAAGGTTCAACGAAAACTCTTGATTAAGTTCCTTACACGCTTGAGTCAATAACAGCGAATCAAATCCAAGCTCTAAAAAGGTGGCATCCGGAATAATCTGATCCGGGCTATAGCCAGACAAACCAGATAACAGCAAGGTGATTTTTTGAACCGGAAATAACTCACCAATATCACTTTCATCGTCTAAGGCGGCCTGGTCTTCAGGTGCGTTTGCTGGCAAGTCTTTTTGTGCTTCGAAAGCGCTAACGACCGGTACAGACCGTTTAGTGCTCGGCTCTATCCAGTGTCGTTTTCTCTGAAAGGGGTAACCCGGCAAGTTAATACGGCGACAATGCGCATCACGCGGATCAATTTTTTGTCGCCAATCAACAGCATAACCCGCAGCCCATAGCCGCCCGAAGGTTTGGTGCAGATGATTGCGTGCATCAGCGCTGTGGCTCACGTGGGGTAAAGACGACAAAGCAGGGCTGCTGTCGTCTCCGTGCAATTGTGCTCGTGCCCTAGCTAAGGTGGTCAGGGTAGTACCCGGACCTACTTCTAAATACAGTCTATTCGGTTGTTGTTGGAGGAAACCAACAGCGTCATCGAAACGCACCGGCCGCCGGATATGCTCAGCCCAATATTCGGCACTCATCGCTGTTGCAGCATCCATCACCTGACCCGTGACGGTTGAAACGATATTCATTTGCGGTGCCTCGAGCCGCATATCGTGTAGCTTGTTCGCGAACGGCTCGATTGCTGGTGCCATCATGGCTGAATGGAAAGCATGTGAAGTGTGTAGTTTGGAGCTACTTAAACTTTGATCTTCCAACACTTTAACCAACGCATCTATTTTCTCGTGCGCTCCGGCAACCACACACAGCTCGGGTCCGTTAACTACCGCTAGATCCAAACCATCACTCAAAAATGGTCGGATTTCGGATTCACTACAACGCACTGATAACATCGCACCGGTCGGTAAATCTGCCATGAGACTGCCGCGCAAGGCAATAAGTTCGAGTACATCCTGCAAACTAAAAACGCCCGCCAAAGTCGCGGCGACAAATTCTCCAATACTATGACCGATGTAATGGTCCGCCTGAATACCCCATGCTTGCCACTGCTTCGCCAAGGCAAAGCTGACGCTAAAGATTGCCGGTTGCGCGTAAGCCGTATTGAGTAGTTTGTCCCGCATAGCTTCTGCATGATCGGCATGCGGATAAAGAATCGCTAACAAATCAATGTCGGCGCGGTCTCTAAGAATACCGATACATTGATCTAACGCCGAGGTAAACACCGGCTCTTTTTTGTATAGCGCCTGACCCATTCCTACGTGTTGGGCACCCTGCCCTGGAAACATTAAGACCAGTTCATCGATAACTTCTGCTTTATCCTGCGGCGCAGGCTTGCGGAGATTTTCCACCAGTTCCGTTACTGTTCGACCTGCCATTGCGGTGCGGTATTCATAATACTGACGACCCTGCTGCAAGGTTAACGCAACGTCTCCGGCATTTCGCTCCGGATTTTTTTCTAAAAACTCCGCAATCGATTCCTGTTGGGCACTTAACGCAGCCGCACTACTCGCTGAAAGAGGAAGCACTCGAACCTGATCTTCATCGTGTCTCGCGGGTTCTGCCCGCACCGGGGGTTGTTCCAGAATAACGTGCACATTGGTGCCGCCAAAACCAAAAGAACTCACACCGGCGATGCGCTTTTTACGACCCTCAGACCACGCTCTCGTTTCAGTCGCGGGAGAAAACGGAGTCTCACCAAAATCAATTTTTTCGTTGGCGCGTTGGTAATTAATTAACGGCGGAATTTTATTGTGCTGCACCGCGAATGCGGTCTTTATTAAACCGGTAATACCAGACGCCGTTTCCAAGTGTCCGACGTTTGCCTTGACCGATCCCAGCACGCAATCAGATGACTTTGATTGGTCAGCTGCAAATGCTTCGGTTAATGCGGCAATTTCTATAGGGTCACCGAGTGGCGTGCCGGTACCATGCGCTTCAATATAGCCAACTTCGCTAGCTGTGATACCCGCATTACGCTGCGCTGCTCGAATCACATCAACTTGACCGCGCACCCCCGGAGCAGTGAAACCAGCCTTATCGGCACCATCATTGTTGACCGCATAGCCACAAATCACTGCAACAATATTGTCGTTGTCTGCTATCGCATCATCAAGGCGGCGTAATACCACCATGCCGGCACCTTCTCCGAAGACAGTTCCGGTTGCCTCATCTGAAAATGGTCGGCAACGCCCGTCTACCGAAGTAATGGCGCCCGGTATGTACATATAGTCCCGGCGTTGCGGAAACGAAATTGTTACGCCACCCGCTAGCGCCATATCACACTGACCA
>CAZUMV010000029.1:0-17744 GCA_964621435.1 uncultured Thiotrichales bacterium
GTAAAGTTTGCACGGCTTGATCGAGGCGCTTTTCATGTACATCGCTGATTACGATGCCACGACACCCTTCTTCAGCTGCTTTTAATGCGGCCGCAAAACCGATGCCGGCTCCGGCAGCAGCAGTAATCAAAACTGATTTTCCCGCTAATAGATTGTGGCCTTCCACATACGGTGGTGGTTGTTTAAGTGCCATCTGTCGTACCTCTAGGTTCTCGCGGCAAACCTAAGGCTCGCTCGGCAATTATATTACGTTGGATTTGATTGGTGCCGCCATAGATTGTATCGGCACGTGTAAATAGAAACAGCGATTGTAGCTGACTTAACTCATAAGGTTCTGATTCAATTGGCTCAGCTTCTGGTCCAAGCACATCCATCGCCAGATTGCCTAAATTTCTATGCCAACTAGACCAGTAGAGTTTGTAGATCATTGCTGAACGTTGCAAAGCGCCATCATCACCGCCGGCGGATAAGGTGCGCATGGCATTGTAACGCATGATTTTTAGACCTATATGAGCTTCGGCAATTCGAGCCCTGATCGCTGGATCGTCGGCCGCGCCATTTTCTTTGGCCAGCTTAACCACTTCATCCAGTTCATTTTGAAATAACATTTGTTGCCCCAGCGTTGATACACCACGCTCGAATCCAAGTAAGCCCATGGCAATTTTCCAACCTGCTCCCGGCTCACCCACCAGACAATCGACATCACAAACCGCATCATCAAAAAACACCTCGTTAAATTCGGAGGTGCCGGTCATCTGGTTGATCGGTCTGACGTCAATTTCTTTTTGATCCATGTTTACCAGAAAAAACCCTAAACCTTTATTGCCTTTGCTGTTAGGGTCAGTGCGCGCCAGAACGAAGCACCAATCTGACTCCATTGCCAGTGAGGTCCAGACTTTTTGCCCATTAATAAGCCACTTGTCGGTATCGCCATCAAACTCAGCTTTGGTTTTAATGTTAGCTAAATCAGATCCAGCGCCAGGCTCCGAATATCCCTGACACCACAATTCTTCTCCGCTTAGTATTTTTGGCAGAAAACGTGCTTGCTGTTCCGGGGTACCAAAAGCGATCAAGGTCGGACCGGTTAGCCCCTCGCCAATATGCCCTACTCGCCCCGGGCCACCGGCGCGTGCGTACTCTTCATGAAAAATAACTTGCTGCTCTAAACTTGCACCACGCCCACCGTGCTCTTCAGGCCAGCCGATACACGTCCAACCGCCTTCGGCCATACGTTTTTCCCAGGCACAGCGCTCGGCAAAAAACATATGCTCGTCACCGGGGCCGCCACGAAAGCGAACTTTCTCAAATTCACCGCTTAAATTTTCTTTTAACCATGATGCGATTTCGTCTCGGAAATACTCATCCTGTTTATTGGATCCAAGTTTCATGTGCTTGAGCCCAATAATTTTTTGGCCAAGCGTTCTTTATGCCACGCGCTATCACCAAAAAAGTGTTGCGATGCCTTGGCGCGCTTAAAAAACAAGTGCACATCATATTCCCAAGTAAAACCAACTCCGCCATGCATTTGTAACGCCACACCCGCATTATAGAATGCTGCCTCGGAACAATAAGCTTTGGCGATGCTGGCGGCTTCATGTAATTCATCACCCAGCGGTGAACCCGTCATGAATTCATCGGCAATACAGGCGGCGTAATATACTGCAGAGCGAGCAGCTTCTACTCTGACCATCATATCGGCAGCTTTGTGCTTCATGGCCTGAAAACTACCAACCACACGACCGAACTGTTTACGTTCGGAGATATAGTCAACGGTCATACTCAAGGTGCGATCTGCGATACCCAGCTGTTCGGCAGCCATACCAATTCCCGCCAACGATAATAGCTCGGCTAGTTTAGGAGCCGCTGTGCCGTCTTGCGCTTGGCAGGTAGCAGCTGACGGAACTCTAATTCCACGACATTGAATACTCGCCTGCTTGCGAGTCTGATCCATACTGGGTGTGTAATGTCGCTGCAAACCAGCACTATCGGCTGGGACAATAAATAAGGCGATACCCGTTTTTCCAACCGAGTCTACTTGACGCGCGGCGAGCACTAGATAATCTGCGGTGTGTCCGTCAATAACGTGAACATAATCGCCATCCAGAATATAATCATCACCATCCGGTCGATAGCCCGCCCGAACCGCATCGCATCCCCAGCGACGGCCCGGCCCGGCATAACCAAATGCTACACGAGACTTACCTGTAGATACTTTCGCTAACAGATTGTTTTTAATTGAATGATCAGAAAACAGACGTAAAGCATTCACACCCAGATAAGCGTTTGAGTAAAACGGCGCACAGAGCAAATGCCGCCCCATACCTTCCAGCAATATACAAAGTTCGACACATCCCAGACCCAACCCATCCTGAGCTTCTGGAATCGCCGTTAAATGCCACCCTAAATCGTCAGTAATAGTTGCCCACACATTGCCATCAAATCCTTTCTCCGTCTCCATGCAGTCACGGATAGCCGCGCTATTGGATTGCTCTGCAAGAAAACTCTCGGCGGATTCACCGATCATTTGCTGATCACTGGAGAACGAAAAATCCATTAACTGCCGTAAACCTTCTGTGCTGGAATTGAATTTTCAATCAAGCGCTCGACCGCGTCGCCAATTTCTGCTGGCGACCATTTGGCGCCTTTATCAATAGCTTCAGTGGTGCGCCAACCATCGGCAATAGAAATTTTGCCACCCTCTGCTTCAAACACCTTCCCGGTGACGTGCGAAGAATGTTCCGATCCCAACCAGACTAACAGCGGTGATACGTTACCGGCGGACCAATAATCAAAGCTGCCATCCTCGGGCTTAGCCATAAAGTCGGCCATTGCAGGAACCCCAAGCGTCATTCCGGTTCTCGCCGCCGGCGTTATAGCATTAGCAGTCACACCATAGCGGCCCATTTCAGCCGCCTGCATTAAGGTCAGCGCGGCGATACCGGCCTTAGCTGTGCCGTAGTTACTTTGACCAACAGAGCCCTGTAAGCCAGCACCGGAACTGGTATTAATAATTCTGGCGCTATTGCTAACCCCTTCCTTGGCCTGCATACGCCAATACTTAGCCGCATGCTGGCTTAAGCAAAAATGCCCTTTCAGGTGCACCGCAATTACCGCATCCCAATCTTCTTCAGACAAACTGGTAAACATGCGATCACGATTGTTGCCGGCGTTATTAAGCACCACATGTAAGTCACCATAGGTATCAATGGCGCGCTGTACAGCCGCGCCGCTCGCTGCGTAATCGGTAATATCAAAATTATCAACCGACCCAACGCCACCATTAGCACTTATCGCCTCAACAACTTCGGTGGCGGCTTCGACGTTGATATCATTCACTACTACATTGGCACCTTCAGAAGCAAACGCCAAGGCGTGTGCTCTACCTAGACCACCACCAGCACCGGTGATAATAACGGTACGGTTTTTACATAGCTTACCCATCTAACTCTCCAGTCTTTCAATTATTGTCACGTTGGCCTGTCCGCCGCCTTCGCACATGGTTTGCAAACCGTAACGTCCGCCAGTTCGCTCAAGTTCATGCAGCAAAGTGGTCATCAGTTTGGTGCCGGTAGCCCCAAGTGGATGACCCAACGAAATCGCTCCACCATTGACGTTAGTTTTTTCATGCGGGTAGCCGGTTTCTTCTAGCCAAGCCATCGGCACTGAAGCGAAGGCTTCATTGATCTCAACCAGATCAATATCATCTAAAGACATGCCGGCTTTTTTCATCGCAAATTCAGTTGCTGTAATAGGCGCTGTTAACATCCAGATAGGATCATCTGCGCGCACACTCATATGATGAATACGCGCGCGCGGGGTGAGATTATAGCGCTTAAGTGCAGCTTCAGAGACCAGTAACATGGCGCTAGCCCCATCGCACGTCTGACTTGACACTGCAGCGGTAACTTTATCGCAGCCAAACAAAAAATCGAGTTCGGCCATTTTCTCAAGCGTGCTATCGCGGGGCGTTTCGTCCTGCTCAACTCCGTTCAACGGCAAAATCTCCCGGTCAAATCGACCTTCTTTAATTGCCTGTAATGCGCGCTGGTGAGACTCGTAAGAATAAGCCTCCAGTTGCGCACGGGAAAAACCCCATTTATCTGCGATCATCTGCGCTGATTTAAACTGTGTAGGCGGCTCTGCTCCATATCTTTCTACCCAACCAGGCGAGCCGCTAAAAGGGTCGCTAAAACCCAGATCCGCTGCCAACGTCATGGATGAACTGATTGGAATTTGCGTCATGGTCTGCACGCCGCCGGCTATCACTACGTCCATGCTGCCGGCCATAATCGCTTGCGCCGCAAAGTGCACCGACTGTTGCGATGAGCCACATTGTCTGTCGATCGTGACGCCCGGCACCTCATCTGACAAACCCGCTGCTAACCAGCAAGTGCGCGCAATGTCGCCAGCGAGTGGGCCAACCGTATCGACACAACCGAAAATCACATCTTCGTAATCAACATCAGGGATGCCGTTACGCTCCACAATACCCTTGATCACATGCGCACCAAGATCGGCGGCATGAATTTTACTTAATCCGCCTTTTCGTCGCCCGGTTGGCGAACGCACGGCGTCTACAATATAAGCTTCAGGCATTATTACATTACTCCAATTATCTAAATGTGTTTCCGGGGCCGGTGGCAACTGACTGTTCGAACAGAGCCGCCTCGATGATTTTCATATGGTGATTCCGATCACCCCATAATCCCGACAGCGCCCAAACCCGTTTCATCCACAGATGCAGGTCGACCTCAAAGGTATAGCCCATCCCTCCATGTACTTGAATGGCGGTTTCAGCAGCTTTGCTAGCGGCATCAATGGCGACGATTTTGGCATGCGCTATTTTTAGATCGAGCGCTTTACTATTATCGTGTCTGCTGTCATCTTGCAGCACCGCCGCAGCTTGATAAACCACTGGTCGCGCAAATTCCATCGCGGTAAAAGCATTGGCTAAGTGATGCTTGACGGCCTGATAACTGCCGATTGGGCTGCCAAATTGTTTGCGCTCTTTAGCGTATTCAGTAGCCATTTCAATCATTGCGTTGGCTAAACCTAAAAGTTCGGCGGCAATAAACACCGCGCCGTGGCGCGCAGCAAGGTCAAATAATTTTCGCGCGGTGTCGCCGCTGGCAAATACCGTGTCTGCAGAACCTTTTGCTTGCAGCCGATGCACTCGCCGCAGAGGATCAATACTATCGCCCAGTTCAGCAGTCAAATTTTCGGCCCCCAAACAATGTACTTCATCATCAGCAAACCACAAAACCTGATCTTTCGGCTGCAATTGATTCACGCTAGCCGACAAAGCATGCGAGACCAATACTCGTTGCTCGCCGGCACAGACACGCTGCAGTAGGGCACGACTGCTAGCAGAATCGATAGCCGTCAATACTGGCATGCTAATACCAGCGACCTCAATCAGCGGTTCGGGTAACGCCACGTAGCCCGCCTCCTCTGCGATCAAGGTAAAAGCGTTCTTATCCATTGCCAAACCACCAAGATCTTCGCTGGCCAAAAAACCTGGCAGGCCCATCTCGACCAACTCTGACCAGATGTTGAGCGAGCTGTTTTCGGACTCTAGCAACTCGCGCAAGGATTCCCGGCTACACCGACCACGCAAGTATTCACGGGCACCATCGCGCAAATCCAATTGATCTTGAGAATGACTGAAGATCATCGCGGCAGCCCCAGACAACGCTCGGCAATAATATTGCGCTGAATTTCATTACTACCCGCATAAATCGGTCCGGCCAATGAAAACATATAACCATCCAGCCACGTTCCGGCATCAATAGCGTGCGGATCATGTTCGGATAACTCCGCTTCCGCTCCCATTATCGACATCGCCGCGCGGTGCATGGCTTGATCTAGCTCGGACCAGAAGATCTTATTGCAACTCGCTTCGGCGCCAATCTTGCCTCCCTGCATCAGTCTTGAGGCAGTGTAATAAGTGTTGTAGCAATAAGCTTCGGCGTCCAGATAAGCGCGCATGACAGTTTCGCGCACCCCCGGTGATAGCCGCTCAGCATAACGCCGATAAAGATCAAGCAAACGCTCGGCGGTACGCTGAAAGCGTGCTGGACTGCGCAACATCAAACCGCGCTCGAAGCCGGCCGTTGCCATAGCAATTTTCCAGCCTTGCCCTTCTTCGCCTATGCGGTTTTCAACCGGTACTTTTACATCATCGTAAAAAATTTCAGCAAAGCCTGGATCACCGTCCAGTTGCCTAATCGGACGAATCGTTATACCCGGCAAATCCAATGGATACAAAATAAATGAAAGCCCATGGTGTCGGCTTGACTCCGCGTCAGAGCGAAAAATTCCGAATGACCAATCGGCAAATACCGCACGCGAAGACCAGGTCTTTTGCCCATTTAATACATAGTAGTCTTTCCCATCTTCGGTAATTCGGGTCGCTTTAGAACGGATCGCTGCCATGTCACTGCCGGCATTGGGTTCTGACCAGGACTGCGCCCAGATTTCGTCTCCAGCAGCCATCGGTGGCAAGAACCGTTTTTTCTGTTCAGCTGTGCCGAATTCCATTAAGGTCGGGCCGAGTAGAAAGATCCCGTTCTGACTCACCCGCAACGGCGCATCAGCGCGGTAGTACTCTTCTTCAAAAATTAGCCATTCGATCAAATCGCAGCCTCGACCGCCGTACTCTTTCGGCCAAGTCACCATACCCCACTCACCGGACTTCAAGACCCGCTCCCATTCGCGGTGCAGCTCAAAACCTTCTGCGGTATCTAATGATGCTAATGGCTGTTTGGGGACATGCACAGCTAACCAGTTACGCACCTCTTGTCGAAAAGCGTTTTGTTCAGACGTATATTGCAGCTGCATGCTCGAAGAACCTGTGCTTTAATCTTTGAAGTCAGCGTCGCGCTTATCGATAAAAGCGTCTCGCGACTCTTGTGAATCTTCCATAGTGTATGCTTCCAGCGTAAAGCCTTGTTCAGAGCGATACTTTTGTTCCAGATCACCATCTTCAATGCCGGTCAACGCTTCTTTGGCCAAAGCGACCATCGCGGGTGATTTTTCAGCGATGCTGGCTGCGATCTCACGTGCGTTATCCATGAGTTCAGCCTTTGGCACCACTCTTTCTACCGCACCGAGACGATAAGCTTCTTGCGCGTCTATGAATTCGCCGGTGAAATACATATAGCGAACTTTTTGTACCGGGAACATACGCTGTAAATGTGCACCGCCACCCATAGCACCTCGATCAATCTCTGGTACACCGAATAAGGCACATTCTGATGCAACAATAATATCGGCCGCACCACTGATACCAATACCGCCACCGAGCACATAACCATGCAAGGCACAAATTACCGGCTTCGGATTTAAATGAATTGCTTTGAAGGTATCGTAATTGCCTTTGTTAACATCGACAATTTTCGTTTTGTCTGCGGCGAGCTCTTTGATATCGACACCAGCACAAAATCCTTTGCCTTCAGCCGAGATTATAATGACACGTACATCGGCGTTGTTACCCAGAGCTTCAATCTGCTCTGATATATCGAGCCATTGACCACTGTCAAAGGCATTGACCGGCGGATTATCGAAAATTAGCTCAGCGACGCCATTCTCGATACTAAGCTTGTAAGGCTTGCTCATCTTATGCTCCGGATTTCTGTATTGATGATAGCGCTGCTAAACGTTCGTTAGCCTCGGCAACAATAGATTGAATGATATCCTCACAGCTCATCAAGCTATCTAAGACGCCAGCTACTTGGCCTGAAGGCAACACACCTTCGGTCGGTTTTCCATCAATCATTGATTTTTGAATGATCATCGGCGCGTTAGCCGACATGATCGCCTGAGCAAAGGTGATGTCGCTGTTGCGAGACATCGCCAAAGCACTCTTGACTAATGATGCCATACTTGCCCCGGTGAACTTTTTATATTTCATGCCGTTCGAAAATGCTAATACCAATTTACGCAGCGCACCGGCTTTTTCCAATTCCGCCAAAGTTTCATTATTAATCATACGCTGTGGTAAGCCATCGATAGCTTTGGAAACGATAATGTCGGCCGGGTTTTTACAATCAACATAACGATCTTTGGTTGCCTCCGGCGGCGATGACTCTTCACTCATAAAAAACCGTGTGCCCATAGCAATACCAGCGGCACCCCAGGCCAGTGCTGCGACTAAACCACGACCATCAGAGAACCCGCCTGCTGCGGCCACCGGAATTTTACCATCTACAGCATCTATAACCTGCGGGATCAATAGCGAGGTTGGAATAGATCCGGTATGGCCACCGCCTTCTCCACCCTGCACCGTAACCGCATCCGCGCCCAGCTGTATGGCTTTTATAGCGTGCTTGGGTAAGCCGATAGTGGGCATACAAACAACGCCATGATTTTTTAGTTTTTCCACCATTTCCGCACCGGGCGAGCGTGAGTAGCTCACCGCCTTGACCTTATGCTTGATGACAAACTCGATGATCTCGGCTGCGTTGGGTTGATACATGTGAAAATTGACCCCAAAGTTAGCGTCGGTCAATTGTTTGATCTTAAGAATGTCTTGTTCAATCTCGTCAGCTGGTATGGTCGCACCCGCTAAAAAACCGAAACCACCGGCATTACCGGTTGCCGCAACCAACTCAGGTCCAGCCACCCAACCCATAGCGGTCTGAATGATTGGATATTTACAACCAAGTAATTCGCAAAGCGGTGTCTGTAAGCTCACGTTTTTATACTCATCATCACGCTGCGCTTTTAACGATTACAGATGAGCCATGACCAAACAGACCTTCGTTAGCAGTAATGCCATAACGCGCATTTTCCACCTGTCTTTCACCAGCCTGGCCACGCAATTGCCAGGTTAATTCACAGACTTGCATCAATGCTTGCGCTGGCACGGCTTCGCCGAAGCAAGATAATCCGCCCGAAGTGTTAACCGGTATTCTGCCGCCAATATAAGTGTCTCGGTCGCGCACTAGCTTTTGACCATCGCCCAGCGGGCATAAACGTAGCGCTTCATACCAATCCATTTCCATAGAGGTAGACAGGTCATAAACTTCCGCCAGACTGATATCATCCGGCCCGATGCCTGCTTCCTGATACGCTGCATCGATCATAGCTGGTTTGAACATCATGTCGGGTGCAGCGACTACAGCCGCTGAATCGGTGGCAATTTCGGGAATCTCAATTTGTGCGCTTGGGTAGGTTGGCGTTGCTGTCGATATTGCTTCAATGGTCACGGCCTTCGCCTGTGATTTTCCTTGTAACTTTTTTGCATATTCCATACTACATAGCACCATCGCGGCACCGCCGTCACTAGTTGCACAAATCTCGAACAGTCGCAGTGGATCTGAAACCATCGGCGAGGCTAGAACCTCTTCCATAGTAAATGCTTTACGATAGCGCGCATTAGGATTGTGCAAACCATGCTCGCCGTTCTTTACCCGTACCGCCGCAATATCTTCTTCGGTTGTGCCATATAACTCAAGACGTCGGCGCGCTTGTAAAGCAAAATAGGCAGGGTTAGAGGCGCCGAATAATCGAAAGCGCAACCAGTCTGGATCATCCGGCCGGTCACCTGACTGTGGCTTAAGAAATCCTTTGGGGGTTGTGTCAGCACCCACCACCAGCGCCACGTCTACCAAACCCGCGAGAATCTGCGCGCGGGCTGAATTAAGTGCATGCGAACCTGAGGCGCAGGCCGCGTAGCTGCTTGAGATTTGCGTGCCACTCCAGCCGAGGGCTTTGGCAAAGGTCGCCCCGGAAACGTAACCGGGATAACCACAACGGATGGTGTTAGCGCCGGCAATAAACTGAATATCTTTCCACTCTACGCCAGCATCCGCTAATGCATCACGTGCTGCTTTAACACCATACTGGACAAAATTATGCCCCCATTTTCCCCACGGGTGCATACCGACACCGGCTATCGCAACTGGATTGCTCATGCGACCGCTCCTTTGGTAGGTTGCCACTTCCAAACCAGATAATCATTGTCATCATCTTCATACAACGTTTCTAAAATCAGCTGCACTTCATCACCAATCTTAACATCATCAACCGAAACGCCCTGCTGCATTTGCCCCATCACAATCAAACCTTCTTTTTCCAGCTCCACTGCCGCGATACCAAACACTTCATGTGGATCGTTGGCCTTAAACGGTTCTGGCGGCGCATATTCAGCATTGGTATATGACCAGATCTTTCCGGTACTACTCAATTTCACCGTGGTAAAAGATTCTGAGTCACAAGCTGGGTTACGACAAAACTGCTCATGAATGGGAAAATAGTAGGTGCCGCACTTATCGCAACGACTGCCGAGTAATTTGGGATTGTCGACATCCATGGTGAACCAGCCTTCTCGTGCCGATTGCATTTTTTTCTTGGCCATCTGCTAAATCGCTTTTAGTCTGAGGTTATTGGGGTCAATCTGATCAAGGATGCGTTTATCATCAGCGTCTGGATGAGACGTTTCAGGCACCTCCTCGCCGATGATAAGTTCGAAGCTGGTGTTCTCTATGACATCCTCAACGCTTACGCCAGGGTGCACACTTAATAAACGCATTTGTTTTGATTGTGGTTCAAAATCCATCACACACAAGTTGGTTATTATCTGACGAATATCGATATCATCAAAGCTATACCCTTTCGGCAGCCGCTCAGGGTTATAACCAACTGAACAAACCGTATCGACTTCTCCTTCCAGAAATACTCGCTTATTATGCGACGGCACAAAAAATGAATTAGCGTGGTTGATAGAATTGCCGGGAAAACCACGCATGCCCAACATTTGAACCTTGGGCTGGTCGTAGGACCCGATGGCTGAAATATTAGATTGTCCATATTTGTCGATCTGGGTTGGTCCAACCAAAGCATGGCGATAACCCCCCCACAAATTATCAAACACCCGCGAGAATCCCATCCAAGTTTCACGTTGTGGCTCATAGCCATTGCGCTTACCTACCGGAACCGGCTCAGACACTATATAAGCTTCCGAGTCGGTCATCATTAGATCCGGGTTTTTGACCATGGCTACTGAAGCAGCCATTCGCGGTATTAATCCAATGCCAGACGCTAGTACTTCACCATCATTTTCCCAAATACGGGCGCAAGCACAAATCAGCAAATCTGCGAGTGGGTTTTGTTCTATGTCAGCTGTCATTTTTAACCCCCCCCTAGTAGACCGGTAAAGCCAAGTCGCGAATCGTAGCAGCACCGCCAACCTTATTGACGTAGTCTTCATCATTCAAGGCAATGTACTCGTCAAAATATTGCGCCCAGCCTTGTTCCTTTTTGGCGCTTGCGGCATAGGTCTTAAAATGCGCAACGTCGATGCCGTACAACGGCGTACAAGAACTTGGGTGCGCGCCGAACGGAATACTCACAACGGCATTAGTGTTGCTTCGCTCCCAAAAAACGTAACGAGATTCTTCCGGGTTTTGATGGAAATAGCTCGTCTCGACCAATTCGTCACAGGATACGATGGTATTTTTAGCAGCACGTGCAAATACATCATCCATATAGTGATCTGGACCTTTTATTTGGCACACGCCGCGTTGGTCGGCTCGATCAACATGAATCAATGCTGCATCAAGATTCAAAGCCGGCATGGCCAGCCATTCTTTGCCGTCATCGTATGGAGAGATGACCGTTTTTAATTCTGGGTTAGTTTTTAGCACGTCAGTGCCGATCCCCGTAGCAGTTGGAATAAAGGGAATTCGCATGGCCGCGGCGCGCAAACCCAACAACATCAATCCCTCGTCGATTTCCATTACGTCTATAGAAGCATTCTGGCGCGCTTGCCGAAACCATGGCTCCAACGGAATAAAGTCCAGCGAGACAAATGCGAAAATCAATTTCTTGACCTTGCCGGCGGCACACAGCATGCCAACATCGGCACCACCGTAGGCGACCACGGTCAAATCAGTGATGTCACTACGCAGCAACTCTCTAACCAAAGCCATTGGCTTGCGTCTGGGCCCCCAGCCACCGATGCCGATGGTCATGCCACTCTCTATGCTGGCGATCGCATCGCCTGATGTTTTTAGTTTATTCATTTTTATTCTTTATAATTCTTTGGGAATCAAATCTTAGACCACGGGCTCATAGGCGTGACCCCAAATATCACCAACGGTACTTTGAGTCGCCTGGTAATTTTTGTAATCAATCAGTTTACCTTCACAGCCATACTCCACGCCGATACCACCGGGCGCGAACATATAAAACGACAAAGCGTTGTCATTTTCATGCCGACCGAGTGTTGCCATTAAAGGTATCTCTGCTTTTTGCACACGATCCAGACATAGACCAACCGTATCCACATCCGGCACTTCAAAAATCATATGCACGATGCCGGTTTCTGAAGGAAAATTAAACAAGCCCAAACTATGATGCCGCTGGTTAGCAGCATGCATGAAAATAATCCGCATATCAGGCGCACCTTCAGCAGGTGGTGGCAAGCGCAGATCATCGCTGTCGCCAAAGCCGAGTACGTCCTTATAAAAGTGGTGTGTGGCATCCTGATTGGGCGCCGGTATAACCGCGTGACCCATACCCAGGTCACCGGTAACGAAACTTTCGATACCCATGGGTGAGACGAAGTCATCTGTTAAACCCGTGCGCCCATAGTAGACATCAAAAACATTACCTGACGGATCAGAGCTGGTTGCATATTCGGTGACTTGCCGAGCTTGCGCGCCGGCGGCCGACCCGCGGCTTACTTCCGCACCGGCCGCTTGTAGCCGAGCGATTACGCCCTCGTAAGCCTCACTATCAGCGAACGACCAACCAATGTAGGCGAGCTTATCTTCGGCGCCCTTTTCTACGGCAAGACGGAACGGGTGATCGTCCATGCGTAACAGCACTCGATCTTGATCTTCAGTAGCGGACATTAATCCAAGCACGTCGGTCGCGTACTGTTCCCATGCGGCGGGATCTTGAATTGAAAGGCAAATATAACCAAGGCTGGCAACAGTCATCGTCAGTTTTTCTCGTTAATTGCAATGATTCAAGCAATTATATCAACTTGAAGCTGTTAATTGCGTAAAAGATAGAAATGTTTTTTACGCAATCAGTGCCCAGGGCGATTGCGTTGAACAACCCGATTCGAGCAGTTTTGGCGGCTTGATCCTGTTGTTTTTTGAACAAATCCGGCACCACATCGACGATCATATCTTCTTGCTACTTTGGTTTTACTAACCTATCCACCTGTTTTGATCAAGCAACAAAGTTGCACGCTAGTGAACCCAACCCAGGAATATCCATATCCATCACATCGCCAACTTTAATCGGCTCTAATGGCACCATTGAACCGGAAAGAATAATCTCTCCTTTATTGAGCTGCTCATCTAGCGCACCAAAGGTATTTACCAACCAAGCCACCGATTGTAATGGCGACCCTTGCACCGAAGATCCTAAGCCGCTGCTGAGAAACTCGCCATTTTTAGTGACGGTGACTTCACACGCCGCCAGATCAAGCGCGCCGGGTGCGACCCGAGCTTCACCCAAGATAAAAATGCCGCAAGACGCATTGTCCGCAACGGTGTCTTGAATTTTTATTTGCCAGTCATGAATACGTGAATCCACAATTTCGAAACATGGGATAACGACCTCGGTTGCCTCTAATACATCCGCGGCCGTTATACCGGGACCTTTTAGGTCTTTTGACAATACCAAAGCAATTTCGGCTTCGGCTCGCGGTTGGATCAAGTTGCCGATAGGAACATCGCCGGCCGCAAACTGCATGCTATCAGTGAGGAACCCAAAGTCAGGTTCGTAAACACCGAGCATGGATTGCACTGCATCACTAGTAACACCAATTTTTTTCCCAACCAAGCGCTCATTATTAAGCACCATACGCAAGGATAAAAATTCGCGCGAAATAAAGTAGCTATCCTCAATAGATATCTCGGGCTCGACTTCGGTCAACGGCCCCATAGTGGTCTGCGCCATCATGCAATTAAACAGCGCCTGCCCGTATTGTTTTCGTTTATCCTGATTCATTATCTACCGCTTGAGCTCAGGCACTTAGAATTTGCTGCAAGTGAGCATTGAATAGTTGGTGATGCTCAACCATCACCCAATGGCCACAATCTGCGAGCAAGGTAAATTGACAATCACCACATTGATCAAGAAAGTGATTTGAGCTTGTAACTGGCGTCATTTCATCCTGCTGCCCCCAAAACCCGAAAATCGGACATTTAATACTGCCAAGCTCGGCTGACATATTGGGGATAATCATCCGAGAAAGTACCGCTTTGGGTTGGTCTTGCAAAATATGAAAGCGCTCTTCGACTAACTCATCGGTCACTACATCATTGCTGAAAACCAGTGTATGTAAAACGCTTCGCAAGCCATCCCGATCCAGCTCTCCATCGACAAAGCTGCTAACCATTTTGGCGATGCCGGGCATGGCAAAATAAGTCTCTTTCTCTTCGACGCCCCCCGGCGCCATCATGATCAGTCGAGTAACAAGGTCTGGAAAATCGAGCGCCAACCGAATACAGATTGCGCCACCTAAAGAGTTCCCTAATAAGGTACAAGAGGTAATACCGAGTTTATCGATCGCAGCTTTGACGGTGTCGGCAAACAGCGCAGTGGTGTAGTCGCAATCATCAGGCTTGCTGGAGTAGCCGAAACCGATCATATCTATCAGCACCGCCCGATGGCCGGCATCAACAACGGTATCGATATTTTGTTTGAAGTTACTGTAGGCACTGGCGCCCGGGCCACTACCATGCAGAAAAACAACAGCAGGGCCGCTGCCGTAACTTAAGACATGGATATCGTGCTCGCCAACTTTAATGATATCGCCGCGTGGCGGCGCATACTCGCTCATACTAATTCTCCGGCTAGCTAATCACAGATGGCCTAAACGAAGAAATCCTGATTTTCACCACCCAACATCATGCTACCCCAATTGCGTGCAAATCCAACCGTGTTATTCGCGACATGTGCGCGAGCAATGTGAATATCATGCCAAATGTTTTGAATTTCAGAACCAACAAAAACACTCCTTCCGCCCGCGACATCAAACAATAGATCCACCGCACTCATCATATCGCTGATAACGGTAGATGCCTGGTAACGGTAACGCACGCGTTCAATCAGCGCGATTTCTGCACCGGCTTCGACTTGCGCCATCATGCGGTCAAAGTTTCTATGCATTAAGGTCTCAGCAATATCGATCAAATTTTCGGCTTCGACAATGCGCCGTTGAATGTCCGGGTCTCCAACCAATTTGGTCGGGTCAGTACTGCTGGCGCCGGCATTTTCCACAAACAATTTAAGCGCATGTTTTGCGGCACCGATTGCCGGAGTCGATACTACGCGAACAAAAGTTTGCGCCCAGGGCATGTTATACATCGGCGAGCTTTGCTCGTTCATACAGGCAAAACCATCCATTTGTTTGTGAGTACGATAGTCCGGCACAAACACCGGTTTATCAATAACGATGTCGTTAGATCCGGTCGCCTGCAAACCCATACTGTGCCAAGTATCTTCAATCTCGTAATCGCTGCGCGGCACCAAAAAAGTTCGATAGCCTTCGCCCGCGACAATTGCGCCAAGCAAGACCCAGTCACAATGATCGGAACCGGAACTCCAACCCCATCGACCGCTGAGCATCAGGCCACCATCGGCGGCTTCCGTTTTTCCGCCAACCGGATTATAGGAACTTGAAATGCAGGCATCCGGATTATCCCCGTAAACATCTCTTTGCGCCTGCTCATCCATGAGCGCCAATTGAAAGGCATGAATAGCGATAATGCCGCCAACCCATGCGGTGCTCATATCATATTCAGCAATCTGGATTTGCGTGGCAAAGAATTCCTGCGGAGTCACTTCGAGTCCGCCCCATTGTTTCGGCACCATGGAGCGGATAAAACCGGATTTTTTCAGGTCTTCAATATTTTCTGCTGGCAAACGGCGGGCATCGCGGCCGGCTTGCGCTCGATCCGCAAAATTTTGCAGATATGGCGCAATATCGATAGCGGAACTAACTGAATTTGTGGCGGCGGCGGCACTTTGCATGATGGCTACTCCATAGTTCACGCTGCGGCAACAAGCTACAGCAATAAATCAGGTTATTTTTACGAATAGTAACCCTAAAAGTGCTAAAACACTACAAATCGCGTAAATTTTGAGAGATATTTTGCCGTTTTAGAGAATTCGGCCCCAGCGGTAATCGTACTTTATATTTTTGACCGCGAGCTTCGTGTCAACATGATGGACGCCACTGATTGACATAATATCCTCATTGACGTGATGGATCAGCTCATCATTTGAGCCAACAAAGGAAATTGCCAGAATTTCATAACGGCCTAGCATAGTCGCAGCGAAACGCACAAATGGCAACTCGGCAATCAACTGCGCGGTTTGCCGCAAACCTTTCAAGTCGGCATGAATGCCGAGATACGCCATCATCGGATTATCTTGTCCGGTCATGACGCGAGCGTCCGCGATGGCCATAATTTTAATTACATTGTCAGCTTGCAAACGCTTGATCCGGCCTCGCACCGTACCTTCTGCCAATTTTAATGAGTCGGCGATTTCCCGGTTACTCATGCGCGCATCGCGAGACAGTTTTTCAAGGATACGGGTGTCTACATCATCAAGTTGTCGTTTATTCATAATCGTGTCGCCCAGCCAGATTCATAACGCAATACATCCACCGTTAATCCCGGAGATAATTTTCCGATACCTTTAATCCCGGGTAATTCGTCATGCATGAAACGGGAAAGCTCTTCAAAATCTTTTGCAGCGACCAGAATATCGAGATCATGCACTCCGGTGGTCAAATTAACGCTGAACACTTCAGGCAGTTTTGCCAGATCATTACCAACCTCCTCCGGCTTGCGATCTTC
This sequence comes from uncultured Thiotrichales bacterium, assembly GCA_964621435.1. GTDB lineage: Bacteria > Pseudomonadota > Gammaproteobacteria > CAZUMV01 > CAZUMV01 > CALIRD01. The sequence goes on from CAZUMV010000029.1 coordinate 16,833, forward strand.
AACAACGATACCGATCGCCAATAACATTTCGTAACCTGCCGCACTGAAATCCGTCACCGCAACCACGCGCATCAAATTAGCATCTTCCATACGCCGAATACGTTTGCGGATGGTCGATGAAGTCGAGTCGAGTTGCTGCGCTATATCCTGAATGGATGCGCGACCATCTTCCTGCAAGATCGCGATTACCTGACGATCCAGATCATCCAATTCGGCGATTGCTTTTTCTGTATCGATTAACGATTGCTCTGTCAAAATCCGTCCTTAATTGTTTAAATCCATATACTTCTACCTAGCGCAACATCGCTTCGGCTGGCTCAGTCGGGCCGCCTAACATTGGTCGATACGACTCTGGCACGCGCCCGTCAACATCCGTTACACCCATCTCGATACCAAGCTCAGAGGTATACCAAGCTTTACCGCTTTTGCTGAGCAACTTGTCGCTATTGGCTAGCGCATCGATAATGCGGCCAGCAAACTCCGGTGACTCCAGCCCTGCCGCCAACGGCTCATATGCTTCCGGCGCATGATCCATCAACGCCCGCGTTCTTTCAGTGGTAACAATACCCGGCCAAAGTGCTAATGCCGCGACATTATACTCTTTCAATTCTTTGCCTATATCTTGCATCATTTTATCATTACCGGCTTTACCAATACCATACACCGGCGAATGCATATAACAGACCGAACCCGGTGAAGAAACATTGACGATCAGGCCGTATTTACGCTCAACCATAGCAGGCGCCGCGGCGCAGGTTGCAACATAGTGCGCGCGCAGCCCAAGGTCGATCATATCCACCCAATCCGATTTTCCCCGTTCCCAGAACGGTAGCGGTTCGAGCAAATTGTCCGGCACTGCAAAGACATTATTCACCAACACGTCAATCCGGCCTTGTTCATCAATTACCCGTT
>CAZUMV010000030.1:0-10398 GCA_964621435.1 uncultured Thiotrichales bacterium
TTGTCGCGTCGCTTCGATGGCATTAAGTGCTACTCGCACGGAGCGGTCTCCAGCGGCATGAATCTTTACCGTAAAGCCACGTTTGTCGAGTTCAATCAAGTCGGCGGTCAAGGTTGCTTCGTCGACCAATAGTGGACCGCCATCAAAGTTGCGCGGGTGTGCAGGGTCGTCTTTATAGGGTGCCAGCATTGCTGCAGTTCGAGCCGGAGTGGGGACACCATCCAGAAAAATTTTCACGAAGTCGGTATGTAGGTTTTTACTCACATATTTGTCTCGACTGTGTTCGATCAATTCGTAATCTAGCGCTTGATCTCGTCTGCCGTCGAGGGTTCTTATGCTGGTCGCGGCGTGCAAGGTAAGGCCTTGGTTTTGGTCGACGTCGTATAGGGCTTGCATTTCGTTAGGGTAAGTAGAGGCGCCTTTTGCGCCGGTTAGCCCATAGCTATTCGCCACCCTGACAAATTCGCTGGCAGCGTTTTGTAGTTGCGTGGCATTGTATTCGGCTTTGAATTCGTTCATCGCTTTGGCCGCAGTTTCTAGCAGCACACCATTTGGTGCACCATTCTTGTCGCGCACGATCGTGCCGTTTTCAGGGTCCGGGGTATTTTCGTCAAAGCCCGCGATTTCAAGCGCACGACTGTTAACCCATATATTGTGCAAGCTATCATCCTTCAGTAACACCGCCTTGCCGTTCGATACTTCGTCTAAAAGTGCGCGTGGAGACTCGATGTGGTTGTTTTGAAAATACGCGCTGTCCCATTGACCACCAATAATCCAGTCGCTTTCCGGTTGTGCATCTACGCAACGTTTGATTGCTTGCTGTACCTCAATGGGCGTCGCATTAAACTCAAAGTTACACTCGTATAAATCTTTAACTGCCCCTCGAATCGGGTGCACATGCGCATCAGTTAAGCCGGGCATCAACATCCGCCCCTGCAGGTCAACCACTTCGGTTACTGATGAGAGGTATTTTTTAGCGCCAGCGTTATCGCCGGCGTACAGGATTGTTTCGTTGCCGACCACCATCGCTTCGACAATAGTGTTGTTCGCGTCTGCGGTATAAACAACGCCATTGATAAATGCATGGTTTGCCTCAATCCGATTTTCAAGATTTGCACATGAAGAAAAGAGGGTAAGGCTGACTAGCGTTAAGGAAAGCTTTGTAAAAAATTCCATCAGGTAATCAACTCCGGTCGTTGTTGGTTGTAGTTCGTTGCTTGTTCAAATGCATAGGCAATTTGAAGGACGCCAAAATCATCGCCGTGCCGGCCTACGATTTGCATGCCGATGGGCATACCTTTTTTGGTAAATCCGCACGGTACAGAAACGGCAGGGCAGCCGGCAACAGTAATCAGGTAACAGGACTTCATCCAATCGATATAGCTCTCCATATCGATATTCTTGATGTTGGTTGGGTACTCGTTCTCCGCCGGGAAAGGGGATACCTGAGTAACAGGCAACACCAGATAATCGTATTGCTCAAATAAATCACTGAAATTCTGGCGCACTTGCAGAAGATCATTCTGTGCGCTGGAAATTTGTTCGGGTTGCAGTTGCAGGCCTTTTTCTATGTTCCATACTAGAGTCTCTTTGTATTGATCGCGATTTTGATCAAGCGTCTCACCGAGCATGCCGGCGTAAAATTCTGCGCGTAAGGTATGGAAAGCATCGTTGGCTAGTGACAGATTCGGTAAGGCTTCTTCGATCTCTATGCCAAGGTCCAGGAAAACTTTAGCACTCTGAGCAATTGCATCGACAATCTCTGACTCGATCGGCAACTGCTGGTCAAAGTCAGCGCTGATCGCGATCTTCCTGCCGCGAAAATCCCGTTGTAGTTCTTTGCTAAAGTCCTGCGTATTCAGTTGTTGCGAAAGTGGTGATTTTGAGTGGGGTTTGCTGATCGCCTGAAGCATTAAAGCGATGTCCGCGACGCTACGTGCCATCGGCCCTTCGACCGGCAACGGGGTTAACGGGAATTTACTCGGTGCTGAAGGTACACGGCCCGGCGTTGGTCTAAGCCCGACAATATTGCACCAAGCGGCAGGGTTTCTGAGCGAGCCACCCATGTCGCTACCGTCAGCCAGGCACACCATGCCGGAAGCGAGCGCTGCTGCAGCTCCACCACTGCTACCGCCCGGTGACTTACTTAGGTCGTAAGGGTTTCTGGTAACCCCGAATACCTCATTGAACGTGTGTGAGCCGGCGCCATATTCCGGCGTGTTGGTCTTGCCTAGCATGATCGCTCCCGCTTGCTCCATGCGCTCGACAATGAGTGAGTTTTCGTCAGGAATGAAATCACGCTTGGTAGTAGAGCCAAATGTTGTTCTGACGCCTTTAGTCAGCATCATATCTTTGTGTGCAATCGGTAGGCCGTGCAGTGGCCCGCAGCTCTGTGGGTCTTTTGCCAGGGCGCGGTCAGCGCGGGCAGCTTGCTTAAGTGCTTGCTCTTTAGTGTGGGTAACGATGGCATTGATAGTCGGGTTATAGCTTTCTATTTGTTGCAAGTGTGCTTCAATGATTTCGACGCATGACACTTCACCTTTCGAGATTATCTCTGCGAGTTGGTAGGCGGTTTTAAAAATGATTGAGTCGATTTATAGCCTCTCTTTGTTTGCTGAAAAGGCTGGGTGAATTCACCTATAAACCTTTTAGAAAACAGCAGGTTAATTGCTGGTGGTTATCTATTCTCACACTATTAATGCTCTGGTGAAGATGAAACAAAACAAGCAATAACAGTATAGCAAACGCCCACGGGTTTTAGCGGTTATTGCAAATAATGAAGTATCAAAATCTAACCATGGAGAGTTGCGCGCCAACAACTCATTTGCTTTGCGATCAACTCTCGCGGAGAATCTACTAATCTGTAAGGAGTGAGCAATGAAGCTGCTGGATAGTATTAGTAAAAAGATTGTACGGATCGTGGATCGATATTTACCTGATCCGTTTGTTTTCGCATTGATAATGACCTTGTTGACGTTTGTGTTGGCTTTATTGTTCACCGACTCAGGTCCAATAAAAATCCTGGTGTCATGGGGCGATGGGCTGTCGATGTTACTGGCCTTTATTGCGCAAATGGTTTTGATGATTCTGTTTGCATACGCGCTATCCAGACTTGAGCCGATTCCTTCCTTACTTAACAAGATTGCGCGCCTGCCATCAACGCCATGGGGTGCCTACAGCAGTGCCACTTTTTTCACCGGTATTGTGAGTTTAATTAATTGGCCGTTGGGATTGATTCTAGGTAGCTTGTACGCGCGAGCAGTAGGGATTGCGGCAAAAGAAAAAGGACTTAAACTCCATTACCCCTTACTTGGCGCGGCAGCTTTTGGCGGTTTCGTGGTTTGGCATATGGGTTATTCGGCATCAGCGCCGTTGTTTGTAGCGACCGAAGGCAACGCTATGCAGGCACAACTTGGTGGGTTGATCCCGGTCAGGGAGACAATTTTTGCCAGCTGGAATATGTTGATCGCCTTGGTGACATTGGTGATGGTCGCAGTAACCGCATGTTTGTTGCATCCAAAAGATGAGCTAAAGATCATCGAATGTGACCAGCAAGCTTTTCAGATCGAGAATGAATCCGAATTTGAAATAGACGAAACATCCGGGCCAGCAGATCGACTTGAACATCGTCGCTGGCCGATTTTCTTGGTGGGCGTTTTGGTGTTGGCCTACGTGGTTCATTGGTTTGCTACTAAAGGTTTAGTGCTGGACCTTAATATCGTTAACTGGACCTTTTTGGCGCTAGGTTTACTGCTGGCGCGTTCCGGCTTGCAATTTGCGGAGGCCTTTTATTCAGGTGCTAGAGCCGCTGCGCCGACCTTACTTCAATATCCTTTATACGGCGGCATCATGGGGATGATGCTCGGCAGTGGAATCATCGCTGCGATTGCTCCGGTTTTTACGCGCATCGCAACCGAAAATACTTTGCCGGTAATTGCATTTCTTTTTGGTGGCTTGGTGAATTTTTTCATTCCGTCGGGTGGTGCTCAATGGGCGGTGCAGGGCCCGGCATTTATAGAGGCCGCCAATGAGTTAGGTACCGACATGTCATTGATCGTAATGGGTGTAGCGTACGGTGATCAGTGGACTAATATTATTCATCCATTCACCGCGATCGTGGTCGTTATTCTTACCGGCATCAAGGCGCGCAAGGTGATCTCGTACACCGCTGTGATGTGGCTGGTTTCTGCGTTGCCTTTGGGTTTTGGGCTTTATTTGGCGGGTACTTTAGGCTAATCCATATTTAATGCGCTTAAACCATGCGCATTAAAGAAGACCTGATCCAGACTGCTAAAGACCTTAAAATCAATGCGTCGCAGGCAGCGGAGTTAGGGTTGCGTGATGCGGTTCGGGAAAAACAAGCAGCGTACTGGTTATCGGAAAACAGCCGGGCTCTGGACGTGCACAACGCTCGAATCAAAAAATCAGGTCCTTTATTGACGCCTGATTGGGTGCAACCGAACAGAGATCGCGAACCCAACCTTACTTAACGTGAAAAGATTTGTTAGAGATTGCCCAGGAATCACCGGTTTTAACCAGTGCTAAATGCGTGACAAAGTCCATGCCAAAGAAGTCATCTTCGGTTAGTGTTGCTCGGGCGATACTGCCGTTAATGTTTACGTCGCGAACTTTCGTGGTGTAGCTTGCTCTGGTTTCAGCGGTGGCCGGGTTTTGCCGGATGAATTCGTAATAGGGTTCTGGGCCGTCAGTGAGTAGATCCGGTCTCATATAACCAACCATGCTGGCTTTAGGATGGAAGGCACTTTGAATTTTTTCGACATCGCTGTTCAGCGTACCATCAATGTACTTTTGTATCGCCGCCCGAACCCCTGGTTCTTCACCTTCGTATATGGACCCTTCTTCATCAATAGCCACGAAAGACTTATGAGTGATTGACCATTCGCCATTCTCGTTGAGCAACATAAAGTAATTGGTAAAGTTTTGATCAAATAGTCCGCGTTCATGAAGCGTGGCGATGGCGATGTTACCGTTAACTTCGATATCCCGAATGATATACCCATAGTTAGCGCGCATAGCATCGTCAGGTGGGTTCTCTGTTAACGCGCCGTAAAAAGGCTCGGGTCCGTCCGACAATAATTCTGGTCCCATATAACCTACCATTCGAGCCTTGGGATGGAAGGCTGTTTTTAACAGTTCGAGATTGCCTGACTTGGTACCTTCGACATAGGTTTCAACGGTTTTGCGAACGGCGTCCTCAGGGCTTGCGCTTACCGGCAACTTGGCCGCTCCAATACCCGTCGCAGAAGCGTTTGCCAGTTCATTCAGAATCTGCGTGCCACCAACGACTGATAACAATACCTTGGTGTCTCCCACCGCCATAATGTCAATGTCAAACAGGTTTTGATCGAGCACAATAAAGTCAGCATCTTTACCCACTTCAATTGAGCCGGAGGAGTCGCCGACCAGGTTGGCTATAGCACTGTTATGAGTGAAAACGCGTACAGCCGTAGCAAGGTCTACCGCTTCCGAGACAAACTCCGGTTTAAGTTCAGCCTGGTACGGATCGCTGCGCGTAACCATCGCTTCAATACCGGGCCACGGATTAGGGGTTGGTACCACCGGCCAGTCCGAGCCATAACTTACCAACGCACCAGCTTCGGACAAGGTCTTTACCTGCCACTGCGGTATGCGGTCACCAAACCACTTCTCCCAAGTGAGGCCAGGTATCGGATACCAGATAATCGGACACATTTCAGCGGCGACATTCAGTTCCTTAAACCGTTTTTGATCATCGGGGTGAATCATTTCCGCGTGCGATACTTCATGTAGTGCGCCATTCGGGCCATTGGCTTTGCGGGCTGCTTCAAATGCGTTGAGCGCGGCTCGGGCCGAGCCGTCTCCAGTCGCATGAATTTTTATCGAGAGTCCTTGTTTGTCGAGCGCTACAACATCTTTGATCAGTTGGTCTTCCGGAATCATCAGTTCGCTGGTGTGATTATCACCAACCACGTCATTTGGTTCGTACGGTTCCAGCAACACCGAGGTGTAGCTCATCGGTACACCATCGAGCATTATTTTTATAAAGTTGGTGTCGATCATATCCTGCTGGTATTGATCGCGATTGGCGATTAGTTTCTTTTCGTCATCGTGTGATTTGGCCCAGGCACTTTTCCATGACAGATTGGTTTTAACCCGTATCGGTAGTTTGCCGGTACGGTAGAGCTCCTGATAAGCAGCCATATTGGTGCCAGTGACGATAGCGTCTTTAATGGTGGTAACGCCGTAGCTTTTAAGCTCGTCGATAGCCCAGGCGAGTGCGCCGGCATCTTGTTCGAGACTATACGGTGGCATCACATGGTATTGCCGGTAAGCGGCGTTGTCATAGAGCAACCCGATTGCTTCGCCGGTGGCTTCATTGCGATTAATGATGCCTCCCTTGGGGTCAGGTGTGTCTTTGTTAATACCCAAAGCATCCAGTGCAGCGCTATTGACCCAGGCATGGTGTACGGACCAGTCCATCAAAAAAACCGGGTTGTCAGGAGCAATGTCATTCAGCAACTCCTTCGGTTCTTTACTGGCATTGATAAAGTAACCTTCGTTCCACTGCCCGCCGCGAATCCATTCACCGGGCTGTGCTTTTTCTACACAACCTTTTATAACGGCTAATGCTTCATCCAGCGTGGGTGAGAGGAAGCTACACTGCAGTGTAGCTTTTTGGCCCGCATCGGCAGGATGTACGTGGGTATCATGAATCCCTGGCATCAGCATGCGTCCGGCAAGATCCGTAACCGCAGTATTGTCGCCACGCATTTGCATAACATCGTTGTTATTACCGACCGCAACGATCTTACCGTCCTTGGTCGCAACTGCTTCAGCCCACGAATTAGCGGCATCCACGGTGTAAATTTTCGCGTTATGGTAAATACTGTCAGCGATTCCTGCGGTGCCGCTATTGGATGCGGCACTAATTGTTTCAGAGCTCGCCGTGCTCTGCGTATTTTCGATGCTTGTGGTTTTTGTGCTCGACGTATTGCTGTCGCAACTAATAAATGCAAACCCGGTAAATAGTATAAGGGCTAATTTTTTCATGTTGTTATTGCTCCTAATTTTATCATTCATCCGTTTACTGTCATTGTTGTCGTTATTCTGACCGGCATCAAAGCCAGAAAAATTATTTCTTATACAGTGCTTATGTGGCTGGTTTCAGCCTTGCCGTTAGGCTTAGGGCTATACTTGGCGGCAATCCTATAGGATTATGGTGCGCTTACATTAGTTGCTCCGCCGCACGCTCACCTTCGTGTACTGCCCCTTCCCACATTTGGTAACCCATTAACTCGGCGTGCGCAAATGCAATGCGTCCGTGTGGTTCGCGGATGACGTCGCTCGCTGGCGGTGCGCCATCTTTGCCGAAGAAAAACCCGGGTGGTGTCACCACATAAGCGTGGCCGTGACGGTTTACGGTAATACCGGCGATATCTCTTTCGGCATCGAATCCGGCCTCGCCAAACATTTTAGTGAATTGCTCTTTAACGTTTTTCTCAATGCTGGCGTAACTCATGGCAAACATTTTCATGCGCGCGGCAACGGTTTGTTCTTCCACGGGGAGACCTGGCATGCAAAAGGAGTTATACATAGTCAGTACCGTTGGTTTGGAAGGATCCAGCGGCATGGGTTCTTCGCCGTCAAGAATCATTTGCCGACGCAGGGTCGTGAACCAACCCAGATCATCACCAAACCAACGTACCGAGGCAACGCCAAGTTTTTCCATGAATTTCCAATTTCGTAACGCCACGTTTACGATCATCATGGGTGAATGCATAAATTGATCCATGGCTTTTCGATGCGCCTCGGGCAAGTCTGACACGATGCGTTTGTTCATGTGTTGCTGACCGGCAACAACAACTTTTTTCGCATGCACATGCTTCATGGCTTGGTCTTTCAGGTAAGTGACTTTGACCCGTTCGGCGCTATCAGCCGGGCCGTCATGTTGTACGTCAACAACCAGCGAGCTGAGCCGCATACGCGCTGGTTGACCCGGGTTATCGAGTGTTTTCCAATCAATTGGATTAGAAATGATTTCGGATAAAGTGTCTGCTTCGCCGAAAATATCGGGGATGAGTCGCTTGACGATGTGCCGCAGCGTGCCGGTGTTGCCGCCGGGAAATTGCGCAAGGTGTACATAGTCGGTTGGATCGCCGATACCGAGTACGCGAGCATATTGATTGATGCCAGGTTGGATAAAATTAAACGCTTGAAAAGCGGATACGACGTCGGTTCCCAAGCCGCAACCCATCGCCGCGGCAAAAGGGTTCAGGTATTCGTCTATATCTTCATTATCGATACCCATTTCGTTGACCATAAAATCTTTCTGTGTCATTGAGTCAAGCCACTGGGCCCAGTCCTCTCGCTCGGGTGGTTGACGATACACTTCCATCCAGAGTAGATCCTGTTTGGTTTGATCGCTGATCGGTACATCTTTAAATCGGTTCTTCCACGGGTTGACCGCCATTTCGTGACCGTCGTGATACCACCCAAGATCAGTGGCCTCCCACGCCAGATGCATCGGTGTGTAATTGTCGTAAGGGATTTTTAGTTTACTGTTGGTGGCTTCTTGCCATTCGAATTCGGTGGGCAGATTGAGTTCTTCCCAAATAGGAGAATACATTTCAATTTTTTTCGCCTCATCCAGCGGCCAGACGGCGCCGGTTGATCCTTGTGGCGCCCATAGTTTATAACCATCAACCTCGAATTCATTTTGCCGCGCTTCGCCGCCAAAAATTTTGTGGTTGTCAAAGATAATGACCTTTGCTTTGGGATGTTTTTTTAGATAAGTGTAGGCAGCGGTTACGCCGGCGAAGCCAGCGCCAACAACGGCCAGATCATACTCTTCACCGGTATCTGCTGCGGTTGCTACAAATTTATCAAAATCCCGGTTGCGGAAAGTATGCGCGGCATTCACAACATCATGGGTGTTGCCATTAGAGTCAGCGTAATCTCCAACGCCGCCGGGGCCATTCCATTCAGGCTTTAAATCATTGAGTGGTGCTGGAATTTTTTGTGGAAAGTCAGATGTTTTGCTGGTTGCCTCTGCTTCTTTACTGCACCCGGGCGCTGCGGCAGTTAACAACGCTGCACCACTGCCGATCAGTGTGCCACCAACAAAGTCACGCCGGGTTATTTTGTTTTTTTCGTTTTTATCTTCACTCATATTTCAAACGCTCCCATCACGTACATTTCGCCTTGCGACCACCACTCACCATCAATTTTTTCCCAGAGAAACAACATTTTAAAAGTGAAGGGCTGCTCGTCGACTCCTGGAGGAAAGCTGACATGAAAATTTACCCAGTCCCAACCAGCATTGCCGCTGGCGAATGTTTTATAAGATTCTATTTTTACCAGCGAGCCAATGACTTCTTCGTAAACGGGCCGCAATTCAGATGTGCCTATTTTGGTCTTGCCTTCGGGATCGGTAGAAATTGCATCGGCATGATAAAACCGGGTCAATATAGGTTCGACGTCATTGTTTTTGAAAGCCAGCTCTTTCAGGTCATATTTGGCCCGTATCGCTTGTTTGAATTCAGTTAGCTCTGAATTCTGTGCGCTAACCGGATTTTGGTTACTGGTATTGGTGGTGCAGGCGACTAAGATTATCGAGGTAAGAACAAGAGCCAGTAAGTAGCGCATAAGAAAAGGTCCATGAAGTTTTAGTGTTCCCTCAAAATAGAGCATCGCCTTCAGGTTTGTCAATTAATACCGAAGCCTGCGGCGATTGTTTTGGCGTCCGTAAGCCTATATTTTGATCGACCCATCCTTGATCCAGCGATCCAGAATTTCCAATGCAGTATTTGCAAATAACAGGTCATTAATATGCGCCGGGATTTCATGGTGTTCGATTTTGGGATCGAGATTTTGTTTGATAGTTTGGGCAAATACCGCCAAACCTTTTTCATCGTGGAACGGGCCGCCTTCCTTGTCCCATTCATCAATACCCTGTAACGGCATAATGATTGCGCTTGGTCCGATTGCTCCATTTAATTTTCTGGTAATCACTTTCGCTACTTCGGCGCGTTCTTCGGCGGTTATTTTCGCACACGCGACCAGCCGGTTATGCGTATAAATCTCACGGTCTTTGAAGCGTTCCGGTATCGCGCGGTCAGGGCAGATATCGAGCAGGGTTACTCCACCAGGCGCCACAATTTGTGGTATGCCGGCTTTCCCGGCGGCTTCGAGCCGGTCCGTGCCAGAGGAAAATGCCGAGCCAAAGATTTCATCGCAGACTTCAATAAGTGAAAAATCCATGACCGCAGCAAACGATTTCGTAATCGTCGACAAAGGCTGATTCAACACACTCTTAATGACTTCTTGCGTCAGCTTTGCCATTGCAGGAATGTTCAACTGATGGCGATCGATCAGTTCATTGACGTGCTTGTCGGCATC
>CAZUMV010000030.1:10408-17710 GCA_964621435.1 uncultured Thiotrichales bacterium
GACCGCAGCAAACTGTTTTTTGGCCGCTAGAGATTCAAATGCGCGGCCGCCCATACCTGTGGTGTGAAAGACCGCCAACTCGAATCCACGTTTCTCGATTTCCGGTTTCAACAGCTTCATGTATTTCAGGGTTGAACTTCCTAACGAGGTCATGCCGATCAACGGTTTGCTGCAGGCTATGGGTTGGCTACTGCGGCTTGCACCAACAACAGCGCCGGCAGCTTGGGATAAAATCGACTCGCAGACCGAGTTGAGGCCATACAAACCGCCGGACCAGAGGATCATCATGACATCCGCACAAATACGCTCTGGTGGCAGGATGGCTGAAAATGCTACCGTCGAAACAATAAATTTCGGCAAGCCAAGCGGCAGTGCACCAACGACATCAAGTGCTAGATCAGTTGCCATAGTGCCACCAATGGCGAGCACACCATCAATTTTTTGCTCGTTCGCAAGTTGTGCGGCGAGGCGCGTCGCACCAACCGCTTGAATCATCATCGCTTCATGTTCATTGCCGAGCGCAATAATTTTTTTATTGGTCGTGTTGGCAGCTATGGCGACATCGTGTTTTGATATTTCCGGCGTGAAGGGCGGCTCTCCCAGTACGCCAACGTCCATAATTACCACTCTTGCCTGCTGGTTTTCCATGCGCTCGCGTATGAAACCAAGCTCGTCAGCCTTGGTGTCTGCAGTACCAATTAATAGAATAGTGGGCTGAGTCATGTTTGTTGCGAGATCGCTTGATCAAGGGCGGCGACAATGGTGTCAATTTGTTCGGCTTCGACGATTAATGAGGGTGAGAGAATAATATTGTTACCGGATACCCTGATCATGACACCGGCGTCGTAAGTGCTTTCGAATATTTGCTCTACGATCTTTTTATCCAAAGGTGTTTTCTTCTCCCGGTCAGAGACCATTTCCAGACATACCATTAAACCTTTGCCGCGAACGTCGCCAATCGACGCAAATTTTTCTTGCAGCTTAAGGCAGCCGTTTATTAACTGCTCGCCGCGTGCGCCAGCGTTAGTGGCAACATCCAGACGTTTGGTTTCGGCTAGGGTGGCGAGCGCGGCGGCTGCGCCAACCGGGTGAGCAGAATAGGTGTAGCCATGGCCGATGCCGCCGAAGGCATCTCGGTTAGCTTCAAAGGCTTGAGCGATGGTGTTCGAGATCATGGTTGCGCCAAATGGAAAATAACCATTAGTAATGCCTTTGGCCAAGCACATTAAATCCGGTTTAACGTCATACAGGCGCGAGCCGGTCCAAGCACCGGTACGGCCAAAAGCAGTGATCACTTCATCGGCAATCAGGAGTACGCCATGCCGGCTACAAATATCTCGTACCATTGGCATAAAGCTCTCGTGCGGTGGAATGATGCCGCCCGATCCGATCACCGGTTCCATGATAAAGGCGGCCACGGTATCAGCACTTTGGAATTTAATTTCAGCTTCAAGCATATTGGCGCAAAGTTCCGCTAGACGTGCGGGGTCGGATTCGTTAAAAGGGTTTCGATAAGTCCATGGTGCTGGTATATGAAAGCAACCTTGTAATAATGGTTCATAGTTTCGGCGAAATTTGGCATTGCCATTAATTGATGCGCCGCCAAAGTGGGTACCGTGATAACCCTGTTTCAAGCTAATGAACTTGGTCCGGTCCAGTTGCCCATTAATGCGATGATATTGACGCGCCAGGCGCAGCGCGGTTTCGACTGCATCCGAGCCACCCGAAGAAAAGAAAGAGCGCGTCATATCTTCGGGTTCAAACCATGCTCTTAAAACCATCGATAGTTCAATGGCAGTGGTATGTGAGGTGCCACGAAATGTCGAATAATAGGGCATGGTGGCCAGTTGCTGATTGATCGCATCTTTAATGACTTGATTGGAAAAACCAAGATTCACATTCCACAAGCCGCCGACGGCATCGAGCACCGTATTACCGTCGTTATCGGTGACATGCACACCTTCGGCGCCAGCAATGATTTTAGGCGGGTTATTGCGACTATCAGCGGGGTGCGCCATAGGCTGCCAGAAATGTTGGGAATTATTCTTGGCATAAAATTCGGGGTCATGCATGTTGGCATTGCTCCTTGTGTTGCTTTTTTTGCATTGTTTCAAGCATCGGATGGGTTGAGTAGTTGTAATGCGGTTTGGTAGCTGTCGGCCGGTTTTTTCACATTAAAGTGGACGCTCTGCATACCAGCCAACTCAGCACCTTTCACGTTACGCAGCTGATCATCCACAAATACACATTCGTGTGCCGGTCTGCCAAGTTCTTCGTGACATTGCTGGTAAGCGCGTGAGTCAGGTTTGAGAATGCCAGTGTAGGTCGCGTCTACAATCACATCAAAGTGTTTTAGGAAGGGGAGTTTTGTTCTAAAGCGCTTGCCGTAAAAAAGATCCAGCTCGTTGGATAGAATGGCCAGTTGGTGGCCATCCTTTAGCGCGTGTTCGATCGCATTTAATGCTTCAGGACGGATCGCGGCTTCAGGATCAGCGCCACGCGCCGCGCGGACAAAATCAGACATGTGCTCCCAATTGTTGCCGGTCAGCGCGGCAACTTCCTGTGTCCGTTGTTGCCAATAGTCGCGCTCGGTGATTTCATCGGCTTGCATTGCGCGCCACAATGGGTCGGACTCTGGTTTAAATGGGCCTTGCCAGGTAAGACTGCCGGCGGGCAGGTCTAACGCTGCCTCGGTCATGGCGTGGGTTTCGAACAGCGTACGTGAAATCACACCGCCAAAATCTAATACCAGTGCTGCCATTATGCGACTCTATTGTAGACTGGCGATTGACCGCCAAGCGCTGAAGTTATATCGACACCTGCTTGCAGTACCAGCGAAGCAATTTTGTCAGCTAGCGCTTGATCGAACCGGGATGTTGGTGTTGCCACAGCGATCGCGCCGATAGGTTTGTTGCTTTGATCAAACACGGCAGAGGCAATGCTACTTACACCGTTTTCATAAAAGCCGTCGCTTTGAACGTAACCCGTTGCTTGCGCGTTTTTTAGAATTTTCGTAATTCTTCGGATCGAATCGGGGGTATTGTCTGAATAAGATTTGATCGGGCTAGATAATGCCTGTTGACGCATTTCTTCGTCTGAAAATGCCAGCACCACCAGACCGGAGCTGGTCGCCAGTAATGGCAATTGTTCACCAATGTCCATAGTTACCCGGTTGGAGTGTTCGCTCTCGATAATACTGATGTTCGAGATGGTATGGCCGGCAAGCAAACTAAAATGCGCGGTCTCTCCGGTTTGTAAGGACAGCTGTTCAAGGATTGGGCGAATAATTTTTTCGATTGGTACCGACGTTTCACGAATTTTCGCTAAGCCTAATAAAGCAGGGCCAAGTCGATATTCGCGGTTCTTGTTCTGTTCCACCATGCCGTGCTTAAGCAGCGAGATCAGCAAACGTCGGGTCGTGGCCTTATCGATATTTGTCGCGCGTGCCAAATCGCTAAGGCCGATTTCCGGACGTCGCTCGGAAAATGCGGCCAGCACTTGCATTGCTCGATCAACAGTTTTCATAGGTTTTCAGCATTGTGTGTTGGGCAAAACATAGTATAATATTGAACCAATGGTGATAATAATGAACCGATAGAATATGTCAAACAAATATTCAAAATACAGATCTTCCGTGCAAGGCAGGCATTAATGGATCAGGCGCGCATTGACGAGTTGGCCTCGAAGCGCATTTCGCGGCAATCACATTTTATTGAAGGTCGCGCTTGCTCAAGCGATGGCGGTGGTCACATTGAAGTGCTTAGTCCGCGAGATGGTGCAAAGTTGACCACCATTGCCGCCGGTAATCAGGCTGATATAGATAGGGCGGTTGACGCCGCCCGCTCTGCCTATGAAGGCAACAGCTGGTCATCACTTGCGCCTGCTGCGCGTAAAAGCGTGTTACTGAAATTATCCGAACTTATACGTGCCCATGCGGAAGAGCTGGCGGTGTTGGGCGTGCGTGATAATGGCACGGAAATTTCCATGGCGATGCGCGCTGAACCAGCGAGTGCTGCAACGACTTTTCAATACTACGCAGAGTCTATTGACAAAGTGTATGGCGAGATAGCGCCTACCGGGCAACATGTGCTGGGTCTGGTTGAAAGACAGCCAGTCGGTGTTGTTGGTGTTATCGTACCGTGGAATTTTCCGTTAATGATTGCAGCATGGAAGCTCGCGCCAGCGCTGGCTGTTGGCAATTCGGTCGTGGTCAAACCGGCTGAGACCGCATCGTTAACGATTTTGAAATTAGCTGAATTGGCGCGTTTAGCTGGCGTGCCGGAAGGCGTTTTAAATGTGGTGACAGGGTCTGGCGAAGAAGCGGGCGCAGCATTAGCATTACACAATGATGTTGATGTGCTGGCCTTTACCGGGTCCGGTATGGTGGGCCGTAAGTTACTGGAGTATTCGGCGCGTTCGAACTTAAAGCCGGTTTATCTAGAGCTCGGTGGCAAATCACCACATATTATTTTTGACGATACTGCAGATCTGGAAAAGGCTGCGGTTACCGCAGCGCATGCGGTTTTTAGAAACAACGGCCAAGTGTGTATAGCAGGTTCGCGCTTATTAGTGCAGCGTGGCGTTTATAATCAGGTGCTGGAAATTTTGCAGGCAACGGCGGAGCGATACCGCGTTGGTGATCCGCTTGATTTGAATTCCGATATTGGCGCAATAAATAGCGAACAGCAATTACAGAAAAACCTGGCAAGCATCGTTGCTGCTAAAGAAGATGGTGCGAACCTGCTGACCGGTGGAGAACAAATTCTTGGAGATTCCGGCGGTTATTATATGCAGCCAACAATTTTTACTGATGTGGCGAGCGACATGGGTATTGCCAGTGAAGAAATCTTTGGTCCAGTGCTCGGCGTCATGGAATTTGATGAAGAAAACCATGCTATCGAGGTTGCTAACGACAGTAAATATGGCTTGGCTGCCGGCGTCTGGACCGCCAACTTAAGCCGCGCCCATCGTATGGTCAGGGCGATTGATGCTGGAATCGTGCATGTCAATTGCTATGGTGGTACCGATATCACCGTGCCGATGGGGGGCATGAAGCAATCCGGGAACGGCTATGATAAGTCGTTACATGCCTTGGATAAATATTCAACTCTGAAAACAGCTTGGATGGCATTAACATGAAACTAGGAGTAGCATGGTGACGGTAAACGATGAATATAAAAATAACATCAACATCTTACGGGGTTTATGGTGTATCAGAGTTACGCCTTAACTAAAACGCCACGCAAAGAGCGCTTCGACCACTTCAGCGCGGTGGTTGACGATCTGTTCAGCCCGGCTTTGTGTCAACAACTCACCCAGCCAAAAAAATTTAGTGCGCATGTGGACGCTGCAGATCTGGGTGATGTGAAGATTGCCAGTGTGTCTTCCTCTGCGCTAAGCGTGCAGAGACGACCCCAGGACATTGCTAAAATTTCTAGCGCGCCTTTTTTAGTCAAGTTTCAAATGGCCGGTGAATCTTTGTTCTCCCAGCGCGGTAATGATGCGCATTTACGCCCGGGCGATTTTGTCATCGGGTCAGCGGCGGAGCCATATAATCTCCGTTTTGATGGTCCGTATCAAATGTCGGTGCTTGCGGTGGCGAGCTCTACCATGCAAAGAATGATGCGTAATCCCGAGGATATACTCGGCAGACGAATGCCAGCTTCAGACCCGTGTTGTAGTCTGTTAAGCAGTTTCGTTGCCAATGTCGTAGAAAAAATGCCGGAGCTACCTGTGCAGATGGCTGAACGGGTGGAAACGAATATACTTGACTTGCTCGGTGGCGTGATTGGCACGCATACTGATAAACAGCACACGCAAAGAAAGCCCGCTTTGGAACAACTGCTCAACGTGAAAGGTTATGTTCGGGATAATTTGCGCAACCGCCGGCTCGGTCCAGCCATGATTGCGGAAGCGTTAGGGGTCAGCACGCGTTACGTGCACAAGTTGTTTGCCAGCGAACCCACGACGTTAGCGCGGTACATTCGGGCACTGCGCTTGCAAGGCTGCCATGACATGTTGTTGGATGCAGAACATCAATCAATGAGTATTACCGAAATTGCCTTACACTGGGGGTTTTATGACTTGTCCCACATGACTAGGGCATTCAGCAAAAAATACGGTATAGCGCCGAGCGCATTGAGGTCGGGTTGACTTAGGCGTAAATACACGCCCAAGTGCACTTTGATACAAGCGTACAACGCTTTCGGACAAGACAATAGTTTACGTAGAATGGAAAATGTTTAACACAGATCACAAACGAGGAGGAAATATGAAGTTTTTCAAAAGTAGTTTATTGGTATTGGCGGGGGGCATGGTACCACTAGGTGCATTCGCACAAGGTGTACTTGAAGAAATAACCGTCACCGCCCAGAAACGCGAGCAGAGCATTCAGGATGTTGGTATCGCTATCAACGCTTTTTCCGGTGAGCAAATCAAGGCACTGGGTATTACCAACACCGTTGATATCACGCAGCAGATCCCGGGCTTACAGGTCACCACCTTTTCGCCGAATTTGACCGCCTTCAATATCAGAGGTGTTTCGCAAAATAACTTTACCGACAATCTAGAGGCGCCTATTGCCGTTTATATAGATGGCGCGTATGTCTCGAGCATGAATGCAATCAACGGTCAGTTATTTGACGTTAAGCGTGTTGAGGCTCTAAAAGGCCCGCAAGGAACGTTGTTTGGTCGTAACGCCACCGGCGGTGTTATCCACTACATCACCAATGGTGCTGAAGAAGAAGAATTAAACGGTTACGTCGAAGCCAGTGCTGGCGAATTCGGCAAGTTAACCTATGAAGGCGCAATCGGTGGCTCATTCTCTGATTCAGTGCGCTTTCGTTTTTCAGCGCGTCAGGAGGAGTCAGATGGTTACATTGAGTCCACCGATTTCCCGGAGGGTAATCCACTACCGGCCAGTGGTCAGGACCTAGGCGGCGCTGATGGTTATGCGCTGCGTGGCGCGTTGCAATTCGATATCGGTGATTCCGGTACTTTTGATCTCAGCGTAAAATACTCAGAGGACAATGAAGTACCGACCGGTGGTTATAGCTTTTTGCCGTATGCTGATTTGAGTGACCCGAACGTATTTATTCCACCTGAGTTTGAAGACTTTGTGACCAACGTGATTGGCGCACCCGCGGCTGCCACAGGTGATATTTTCTTCTGTCCAAGTCAACTCGATTGTTTTACGCCGGTTGATACAGCTGGCCGCACCGTATTTACCGGAGACCACCCGACCCCATTTAATCACTTCTCTGACTTTGCCGGTTTTATGGATCGCGAGACTACCAGTATCAC
>CAZUMV010000031.1:0-17495 GCA_964621435.1 uncultured Thiotrichales bacterium
GAAATTTGAATGGACGCACCCTTTGGAGAGATGAGGAAAAACACCAGGAACTAAACCAGGAACTAAACCAGTACGATTATCTTGTCAGGAGGAAATTATGATTAATCATGTTATTCGGGTCTTTATAGCCAGCGCTTTGCTGTTTGGGTTTGCACTTGTAACCCCGCAGCTACATGCTCAAGAGTCATTAGACGTGAAGCAAAAAAGCGCTTCGTGGCCTTACTACTATTACGGCAAACGACGCCCTTTAAGTCGATTCAGGCAGAGACTGGAGCGCGATTTCATTCGTGAGTTACGGCGCAAACCCCGGTCTAACGTTTCGCTTACCGTTTTCGATTGCGGGACGGTTCAAATAAATGAGCTCGGTCTTTTCGGTGACCGCCTCGCGGGTAGGATGATGGAAGTAGCCAATCCGTGCTATTACATAGAACACCCAAGGAAGGGTGGTCTGATCTGGGATACAGGGCTCAGCGATCTTCTGGTTGGTCTCCCACCTCAACCGCTATTGGGGGGCGCCATTGAAGTGTCGGTTGAGAATACCTTTCTTGACCAAATGACAAATGCCGGCATCGACCCCTCGCGCGTTAGAAGAATGGCTATCTCGCATTTGCACTTTGATCATACCGGCAATATGCGCTACTTCCCTCAAGCGCAGTGGTTAATCCAAAAACCGGAGTTCGAGCTCGCGTTTAGTGAGGGGGCGGTCGCGGCTGGATTTAATCCGGCTGACTATGACTTTCTCTCGAGGCACCAGGCAAAACTCCTGCGCGGGCACCACGATGTGTTTGGTGACGGATCAGTGATCATTCTTTCAACCCCCGGCCACTCAATAGGTCATCAGGTACTACTGGTAAAGTTAAAAGAAACAGGGCCGGTGATTTTGTCGGGCGACCTGTATCATTTTCAGGAGAATCGTGACAACTACGAATTACCTGGAATTAATGAAAAGAAATCGAGTGTCAGGTCATTTGCCTTTATTGATCAAGTGCTCGACGTCACCGGCGCAGAGCTTTGGTTGCAGCATGATCCAGAGCTATTTCAGTCTCTACAGTTAGCACCTTTTGCATATCGCTAGCGGAGGTTACTGTGGCACTTTCTTTAGTAACGGAATTGAATACTGGAGAAGGTGCCGTAACGGAGTTATACAATGAAGCAATCGGTAATCGTTACAGGAGCAGCGAGTGGCATTGGTTTGGCATGCGCACGTGATCTACTTGCCGATGGGTATTATGTTACTGCGTTAGATTTAAATGAGGATGCTCTAATTGATGCCTATGCCGGTGTAAATGAGGATCTGCTTATTGTTGCCGGGGATGTGTCAAGTGAATCGGTCTGCGATCGTGCGGTCACTGATGCAGTGACCAAATTCGGCCGACTCAACGCGTTGATTCATTTTGCCGGAATCCACTCAACCGAAACGATGGATCAGCTAAACGGCGAAGTGTTTACCAGAGTGTTGAACACTAATGTCACCGGATCTTTCCTCATTGCTCAGGCTGCGTCAAAACCGATGATCGCGCAAGGAGAGGGGGTGATAGTTCTGACCGGTTCGGCGACCTACAATATTGGTGGCGTTGGTGGTTCGATGGGGCAGGGTGGGCCTGCATACGCGTCTTCAAAAGGGGCGGTCGTGGCACTGACACGCTCGCTTGCGCGTGCGTTAGGGTCTAAAGGAATTAGAGTCAATGCAATTAGTCCAGGCTCGACGGCCACTCCGATGACTGAAAAATACACAGACGAGTCCGTCAAGTGGGTAGAGGAGCGCACGCCGCTGGGGCGCATGGGCAAGCCGGCCGAGATTTCCGATGTGGCGCGGTTCTTGATTACCCCCGGGGCGCGTTTTATGACCGGCGAAATTGTAAATGTTAATGGCGGCATTGTGATGGCGTAGCTAATTAGTGCCATATTGGAGTAAAAACATATGAATGATTCCGCGGACTATTCGCCCCCGAAAGTCTGGAAATGGGAAACACAAAGCAATGGCGTTTTCTCAAAAATAAATCGGCCCATCGCTGGTGCGACGCACAAAACAACGCTGGCCATCGGCGAGCAACCGATGCAACTGTATTGTAAGGGCACTGCAAACTCTCTCAAGATAACGGTTATGCTGGAGGAATTGTTAGCTACAGGTCAGACTGGTGCAGCTTACGACAAGCATGATATTGATATCTTTGAAGGTGACCAATTTGGCAGTGGATTTGTCGACATCAATCCAAATTCCAAAATCCCGGCGTTGGTGGATCGCAGTACGGCAACACCTGTTAACATCTTTGAGTCCGGCGCCATTCTGGTGTATTTGGCAGAAAAGTTCGATGCATTCTTGCCAACGACGTCGGCAGCGCGGGCCGAATGCCTTTCCTGGCTCTTTTGGCAGGTAGGAAGTGCTCCGTTTCTAGGCGGCGGATTTGGTCACTTTTATAAATATGCCCCGGTCAAACTGGAGTACCCGATCAACCGCTACACGATGGAAGTGAAACGCCAACTCGACGTGCTCGACCGACACCTGGCTGAAAACGAATATATGGCTAATGGCGAATACACGATTGCCGACATGTCGATTTGGCCATGGTATTTTGCGCTAATATTCGAGAACGGATATGACGCAGCAGAGTTTCTGGATGTCGAATCCTACCAGCATGTTATTCGTTGGGCGAGCCAGATTGGAGAACGCACCGGCGCGCAGCGTGGCTATCGGTATCGATCTTCCTAAGCCCGGTAGATGATGTTGGTTGCCAATCGCCCAATCAGGTGACATACCGGTATTTCACCTTCCGGTGGTTATATTCTGGTGGACTTGTGTGTCCAGAATTCCTCGCGAATGCTTTTCTTGTCGACTTTTCCTATCGCTGTGAGTGGAAAGCTATCTCTGAAATCGACGCTTTTTGGTGTTTTGACCTTACCCAGATGTTCCCGACAAATGGCTAAAATTTTCTCTTCATCGAGATCGCTTCCGGCATCCAGCTGAACCAGGGCCTTCACTTCCTCGCCCCAGCGCTCACTAGGTATACCGATAACTTGTGAAAAACGCACGCCCGGAATTCGATTAATGGTTTGTTCGACCTCGAGAGAATAAACATTGAAGCCGCCCGTCACAATCATATCTTTTTTCCGGTCAACCAAATATAGAAATCCCTCGTCGTTGAGGTAGCCAATGTCACCCGTAAGGTGCCAGCCTTTCATCTGAATTTTTGCAGTTTCGGCTTTGGACTGATAATACCCCAGGCATACCATTGCGCCCTTTACTGCTACCTCACCGGAATCACCTGCAAGTACCGGATTGCCTTGTTTGTCAACGATGGCGATTTCTGACAGTGCGGTCGCATGCCCGACACTTTGCAGTTGCTCATCTGGAGCAAGCTTGCCGTCGACAAAGTGGTCGTCGGGCGTCATTTCTGTAATAAACGTCGGGCATTCTGTTTGGCCGTAGGCGTTTCTCATGATTGGGCCGAAAACTTTCAATGCCTTTTTCAGCTTTTCTAAAGAAATCGGAGCCGAGCCATATAGGAAGTTACGCAAACTGCTGAAGTCAAATCGTTTCAGCTCAGGCTCTTCGAGCAAGGCATAAATCGCGGTTGGTGGTAAAAAAACGTCTGTTATCTTTTCTCGCTGAATCGCTCTTAACACTTCTAGTGGCTCAAATGATTCGTGCACGAGTTGATATGCGCCCGAGATCATGGCCGTAACTGCGATGCGCCCGCCAACATGGGTCATTGGGGCAACGCATAAAAACTTTGGTGGGCCGTCATAGTCCTCGAACCACCGGGAGAGACCAAATGCCATGGCGTTGAAGTTGGCATTGCTCAACATGACACCCTTTGGCAGCCCCGTGGTTCCTCCCGTTTGCGGCAGCGAGATAAGGTCGTCCTGTGCAAATTTGAGATCAATATCGCGCGTGTTTGGATCCGGGTCCAGGGAAAAAATCTGTTGATTAATGTTGCGGCTGATTAAACCGTTTTTAAGCTTGTGTTGTAATTGGTCTGCGGCTGCAGAAAAGTCGCTCTGGTAAAAAAGCGCTTTGC
Organism: uncultured Thiotrichales bacterium; assembly: GCA_964621435.1. Lineage (GTDB taxonomy): Bacteria > Pseudomonadota > Gammaproteobacteria > CAZUMV01 > CAZUMV01 > CALIRD01. The sequence continues at coordinate 4,020 of CAZUMV010000031.1, forward strand.
AATCTAGATCATTAAGCACTCGAACATTTTCGGACTCGGGGTTTTTGGAGTTAACGGGAATCCAAATGCCCCCCGCACGTAAAATTCCGAGGGTGAATATTAATACACGTGCAGAATTGCGACTGTAGATCGCGCCTTTGTCACCTTTTTCAAAGCCATTGGCAGCGAGATCCGAGGCGATCTGTTGTGTCAATAGATCTACTTCCCGATACGTATAAGTATCTTCTCCAAATTTGACGCAGGGTCTTTCGGCATATTCTCGAAGGGCCTGTTCGAGGCGCTCGATGAACGTTTCAGCTGGTGGCGTGTAGGTCATAATAAATGTAAATAGGTAAAAAAACGCCAATCAAAATTTGTCGCCCGGGGGCGCCTTTGGTTAAGGTAAATTTTCTGTTGTTTTCCGCCGCGACAGATACAATAATTTCTTTCACGCAGCTGGAACTCACTTTCGATTTTTACTGTTTTGTCGCGCTAGAGAAACGCGACGCTCCGCTGCATTTAATCATTACGTCTCAGTAACGGAATATCTTTCGCGTCCGGTGATCGTAACGACCCCAGATACTGATGAATAGCTTCCAATTCGGCATCACTCAAAACGTTTTGGGAATAGGCCGGCATTGCGCCGTTGGGTCTGCGTGTCAGCAATTTGAACGCCGCCAATGGCAATACTGGCTCTGCAAGTCGTTTACCACCAGACCAACCTTGGCCTTCATAGCTATGGCAGACATCGCAGCCTTTCTTGAAATACAATTCTCGGCCCGTGTTGATTGTTTGGTTGACAATAATTGGTTGCTCTTTAACGGCTTTCTTTTCAATCGCTTGAGCTTCAGCGTTCTGATTTACAGTGCTATGCGCTTGCTGCGCGGCACATGCGCTCAGCACGAAACCGATGAATACTAAGGCTGCGATATTAAAATTGATGTTCAACATTGTACGAGCTCTTATCTTGGTTGGCATATGACATCCACCAGTGCTGGTTTTCCGCTTTTAACTACCTCGATCGCCTGAGCCAGTGCAGCGCCGAGGTCTTTGGGGTCACTGATTGGGCCCGTTGACCAGACGCCCATACTCCGCGCCAGTGCAGAAAAATCGATTTCCGGGTTTTCCATTACGTTACCAATTTTCGCGCGCCCGTTATCAACGCCGCGTTGCCGGCGTGCACTCACTCTCTGTAAGTGAACGATTTCCTGGTGATAAGCGCGATTATTGTGCATGACATATAGCACGGGAATTTGATGATGCGCCACCGTCCATAGTATGCCCGGCGCATACATTAGGTCACCATCGGATTGAATGCTGACGGTAAAACGGCCCTTGCTTTGATTAGCCAGCGCCACACCTGCCGCCGCCGGCGCACCGTAGCCTATACCCCAGCCCGTAGAACCGCCGGTATGCCGGTGCTGTTTGTCGAAATTCCAAAGCCGCTGTGGCCAATAACTTTGAAAGGGGAATGACCCAAGCAAGCTCCAGTCCAGATCTTTAATTTGGTGCCAGACTTCCATACATAGTCGCGGCACGCTGACCGGACTCGCGTCCCAACCAATCGCTGCTTGCTGCGTGGCCACTTCGTTCATTTTCTTGTGCATCGCTTGAAAATGCGGTTTGCGCGACGCGATGTTTCTACGCCGCGCTTTGCTCATATTACTTTTCACCAGTTCAATGAGGCTGTTGATGCTGGCTTCCCCAGCGCCAGCAATGGACAAGTCGACGGGTTGATAGCGCTGGAAGTTTTGGTAGTTGGGTTGCAGGTACAGGTCGCTGACACCAATGCTCACTAGTTTGACGTCTTTGTCGACCACCCGACGCTTGTGTTTTTGAACCGCATCCGCCGACTTGTAAATCAATCCGTACAAGTCTTCGACTTCGAGCCCGAGAATTACGTCGGCTTCGCTTAGCAAGCGGCCACCGTTGGCGAATTGAGCCAGATGATGCCGGTTAGGAAAATTCATGCGCCCGCCGCGATCAATGACTGGCGCTTGCAATAACTCCGCAAGTTCAACCAGCGACGTCATAGCCGCTGCGCTATTGGCATAATGGTCGGCGACGATCACGGGGTTACTTGCGTCTACCAACCATTGAGCAGTTTGGTTCAGGGCGTCACTGTTACCTTGCGGTGGTACGGTTGGTGCGAGTTTGGGGATCTTCGGTGTTTTCGCGCCCATGGGTTTTTCCTGGAGGCTTTTATCAACGCTAATAAACACTGGGCCTGCGGGTGCGGTGGTCGCGATTTTATAGGCTCGAACAACCGATTCTGCAAATTGACCGGCTGACTGCGGTGCGGCGTGAAACTTTATGTAGTCTTGAATAGGGGCGGCCGCATTCTGTGCTGCATGGCTCCACTCTACCGATCTGCTGCGATTTTCGCCGTCGGTGTAATTTCCGCCAAACAATAAGATTGGGGCGCGATCGCAATAAGCATTGTAAACGGCCATGGCGCCGTGCTGGATGCCGACCGTGCCGTGACACAACATAGCCATCGGTTTGCCTTCGGCTTTTGCGTAGCCGTGTGCCATCGCGACTGCACTTTCTTCGTGCAAACAGGTTAGGATTTCAGGTTTTTTGTTGTCGCCGTAGTTAAGTAATGATTCGTGTAAACCTCGAAAGCTGGAACCGGCGTTAATGCTTATGTAATCGATATCAAGGGATTTGATAGTATCGACCATAAAATCCGAGACCGGATTTTTGATGAAATAGCGGGCTTCTTCTTCGGCGCTATAATCAAAGGCATCACCGCTTTCGTCGGCGCGCTGCTCATGCGAGGGCGACACGGCATTAACTTCGGGTTTTTCTAGTTTGTTTTCGTTCGCTATCAACGGGGCTGCGGCGGTAGCGGCAGTCGCTGCGGTTACCCCTTTGAGAAATTCGCGTCTGTTTTTCTTCATCTCGAGCCTCCTGTGTTCGTGGTTGACTGCGGACCAGAATCTATAGCTTACCGATTTTGCTTTGCTACATTAAGCTGTTTCAGCGTAACGGCGCATCAATCTCTGCAAGAAAACCTACTGGTTGATCAATAAGTATTCTAACAGTTTATTTTTCTTGTTCCCAGCAACTAACGTCACTCCGCACAACTTGAATTCACGTTAGTTTAAAAGGCAGCGACCGCAACGACTTACCGGTTAACGTCAACACCGCGTTGGCGATTGCCGGTGCTATCGGCGGTAATCCAGGCTCGCCAACGCCGGTCGGTGGATCCTGAGATTCAACGATATGCACATCGATGCTGGGCATCCGTGGCATTCTCGGTATTAGATAATCGTGAAAGTTACTTTGATCGACTACGCCATCGGTGAAAGTAATCTCGGCCCCTGCCATGGTTGTACCGATGCCCATCAGAACTGATCCCTGGATCTGTGCTTCAACCAGACGCGGGTTTACCACGGTGTTGCAGTGAATAATCGACGTGACATGATGAACGATGATCTCATTGTCGTTCAGTGACACTTCGACAACATGCATCGCGACAGAATCAAAACAATAATGCATCGCCACACCCCACGCCTGACCTGACGGCAGCTGGCGAACTCCATAGCCGGATTTTTTAACAGCCAGGTCGATAGCTGCCAGGTGTCGCGGGTGTTCCTTGAGTAGTTTGCGCCGTAAGTCGACCGGATCCTGTTCGGTCTGCAGTGCGATCTGATCGATCATGGTTTCCATCACAAATGCCGTATGGGTGTGACCCACCGAGCGCCACCAAAGCACCGGTACCTGAGGTTCCGGGTGATGTACTTCAACCGCCAGAGGGAATGCGTAAAAGGTGTCAGCGATTCCTTCGGTTGCCTTGGGGTCCGCGCCATTTTTAATTTGTCCTGCAAACGGCGTACCTTTTAACAAGGACTGACTGACGACCTTGTGTTGCCAACCGGAAATTTCTCCATGTTCGTCTAAAGCAACTTTGGCGCGATGGTAAGCCAGGGGGCGATAGTAGCCACCGCGTATGTCGTCTTCACGACTCCAAACGAGTTTCAATGGGCCGGATTGGCCTGCTGCCCGCCACGCCTTGATGACTCGTGCCGCATCACCCAGGCAATCAGAGGTGGTCGTCCCGCGGCGTCCGAATCCGCCACCGGCGAACATGGTGTTAATGGTAATTTGATCCTGTGATATGCCCAATACCTTTGCGACGGTCTTCAGGTCCAGGCTATGAAACTGCGTGCCGGACCAGATATTGCAGTGTTGTTCGTCTCCTTCTCCGACAAGTTCGATGACGGCATTCAACGGTTCCATCGGTGCGTGTGCGAGATACGGGAAGCTATAGTCCGCAACGATCGTTTGTGCGGCGTTTTCCATTTTTACTTTATCGTTGCGTAGTGCCGGGTTTCCGGGCTGATCAAGCAGCGCAGTATATTCGGCTTTGAGCTTGTCCGAATCGGTTTTTTTATGCGGGCTATTCCATTGCACATCCAGCGCGTCGCGCCCGAGTTTTGCCGGCCAGAAGCCATCGGCAACCACAGCAACACCGCTGGCATTAAAATCAAGATCGACCTGCATTACATGATCGACGCCATCGATTGATTTTGCCGCAGTATCATCAAAGCTGGCGACCGTCCCACCAAGATTTGGTGGGCGAGCGATTAAGACGGTTTTCAGCTTGGGTAGAGATTTGTCGATACCGAATTCTTGCTGGCCAGTTGATTTTCGAGTGGTGTCCAGCTTTGGCACATTAGCGCCGATAAAATTGAATTGATCCGGCGTTTTCAAGGTAACGGTTTCCGGTACAGGCTCAGCCATAGCCGCGTCGCTTAGCTCACCATAACTCGCTGTTTTTCCCTCCGGTCCCGATAGTAGTCCGTTCGAAGTACTAATTTGCTCTGGACTAACCCCCCAATGATTAGCGGCGGCGTTGACTAACATGGCTCGTGCGCGGGCGCCGAGTTCGCGGTATTGAGTAAAACTGTGTCGAATAGCTGAAGAACTGCCGGTCACCTGTATTTTAAAGACCGGGTCTTTGAAGGCGTCACCGGCCTTGGCGAGCCGGGCGTCGATCATGCGCCAGTCGGCATCGAGCTCATCGGCTAAAATCTGAGCGAGACCCGTTTGTGATCCCTGGCCAAATTCCAGCCTATTTATTTGTATCGTTATTTTGCCGTCGGGTGCAATATGTAAAAATTCCGAGGGCTGCAACATTTTGTCGACACTTGCAACGGGTGCCGACGCTACAGAATCGTCGCGGCACGCCGTGATTACCGAACCCAGCCCTAATGCCAAACCGGATAATCCGGTAATCTTGATAAACTGTCGGCGAGATACATTGAGCGCTTCTACTGGTTGCTCGTCGGCGTCGTCGCAATTTAATTTGTTGTGTTTTTTTGTCATGATTTATTCCTGGTACAACAAGATTTTCGACGCTAGGTCAGCTCGTCGGCGGCGGACTTGATCGCCGCCTTGATGCGCAAGTAAGTGCCGCAGCGACAAAGGTTTCCCGCCATGAAAGTTTCAATATCTTCGTCGTCCGGTGATCCGTTTTGATTTAATAGCGCCACCGCACTCATGATCTGACCGCTCTGGCAGTATCCGCACTGCGGCACGTCATGTTTTTTCCACGCTGCTTGAACGGCAGCACCAATTTTATTTTCGCCAATTTTTTCAATCGTGGTAATGTGTTTGCCCTGCGCGGCCGAGATTGGCGTAACACAACTGCGGATCGGGTTCCCGTCCAGATGTACGGTACAAGCTCCGCACTGCGCCAGCCCACAGCCAAATTTGGTGCCAGTCATTTCCAGGTTGTCGCGGAGTACCCAGAGCAGTGGCGTCGTCTGGTCGACGTCCACGCTGATGGCTGCACCGTTTAAAGTAAAATCAGTCATAGTTTTCAATTCTCCGGGACGTCAATGTGGATTTTTCGTTTATATCTGATCGTGTATATCTGCTAGTGGTTCCGTATAGAAACTCTGGTCTTGCGGTTGGTCGCGTTTGCTTTGCCGGCGTCACGATTAAATCTCAACACGACTCAGACGACTTTGTAGTAGGGTGGTGAAAAAATGACTACCAGGTCATGACGAGCGGGCATGTTGTTTTGCCCGCCGTGTACTACTCCTTGCGGGTAATATAGTAGTTTTGACGGTTCCGGATTACGCACATAGGTAAATTGCTCCTGGGTCGGGTGCAGGTGTTCATCGGAGCCGCCGCCAACGTCAATGCAGCTGATTAAAATTTCGAGGTGATCATTCAGGAACAGAGTATGATTGGTGGTGTTGGCATGTTTTTCCGGCTCATAGCTTTTAATGGCGCTCTTCGGTACCACCAGTACCTCTCCATCCAGCCATTCGCTTTGCCTGGGAATTATGCTTTCGCCATCCGGGTTCAAGCGCTGAACTTCGAGTAATGACGCGCTGACAGAGGTGCTCGTAACACGTTCGCCGGGCTCGACCCCACGCGGTAGCGCAAACAATGATTCTTCGGAAAGTTTGTGTGAAGTTTTATCGCCACCGGAAATTGTAATGGTACCGGACAAAACGACATAGAATCTGTCACTCGAGATATTTCTTGCTGGCAGAGCTGTCTTTGCCGGCAGCTGCAAGCGATTTATAATGATTTCTTTTTGTTCGCGTATGTGTTGCTCCAGCACGCCGTCACGCGAATTTGTCCTGATCTCATCAATCTGGATAACTTCGCCACCGGGTCTGTCGTATAACTCATTTTTCATTTGAGAATTCTCTGTCTTTTAATTTTGGTCAGACTGCTTATCGATTGCTGCAGCATCACTACCCGGGTTTGGCGATTTGGAACGCCGCCGATTCAGCAGCAGGTGTTTCACGGGACGGTAGGCGAAGGCGATGATGATCAAGGCAAATAAAATCATCGCGATCGGGCGATCGGAAATGAACTGCCAACGAAAACCGGCGGTCAGCTGCGAAACCTGAATAAGTGAGGTTTCTGCCATCCCACCCAGCAGCAAGCCAACCACTGTGGCAGCCACCGGGTAATCGTACTTTGCCATCACCCAGCCGATAATCGAACACACCACCAGGGTCAAAGGGCCACTTATATCCGAGGTTGCAATATAAGAGCCATAAATTGCGAACACGAATACTGCCGGCACCAAATACCTTACCGGCACTTTGATCATCACCAGAATTAAACGCAACAATACCAGCCCGACAACAATCAACAACAAGCCCTGGATAATGTTGGCAAAGATTAATGCGTAGACCATGTCGGTGTGTTCGGCGACGAATCGTGGGCCAACCAAAATTCCGTGCAGGGTGAATGCGCTGAGTAATACTGCGGTGCCACCACCACCGGGGATGCCTAGTGCCAGCAAGGTTCCAAGGGAACCGCCTTCGGCGCTGCTGTTGGCGGAATCGGCAGCGACCACACCTTTTGGATTGCCTTTGCCGAAGCTGTCGGGATTCGAATCATTGCGCTTGGTCTCGGCATAAGCAATCAGGTTGGAGATCGACGCGCCGATTCCAGGCAGTGCGCCAATCCCGATTCCGATTATTGAACCACGCAGCAAGACCACTGGGTAGGTAAAAGCCTGCTTCATACCGGCAATGATCCGCACCAAAGAAACCACACGGTCTTCTTTTTCCTCGACGATAAATTTTTGATTCATAATGTCGTACAGGCCGCTACAGGCGAGCAGCCCCATCAGCGCCGGTATTGGTGCGATACCATCCTGAAGCGTTTCAAAGCCCATGGTGCCGCGGTAATAACCGAGCAAACTGGTACCCACGGTACCCAGTAAAATGCCGAATGCGCCCGCCATAATGCCCTTTCTCATACTCTCGCCGCTAACGCTGGCGATCATTGTCAGTCCCCACAAAACGATCATCAGGTTTTCCAGCGGGCCCAGTTTTAGAACGGCTTCAGCAATGACATTAATCAGCAGCAGCAACAACAGATAGCTACCGATCATGGCTGCTACAGAAGCCATCAAAGACAAACCCAGTGCTTCGTTGTGACGACCTTGTTTGGTCATTGGAAAACCGTCAAAACTGGCTGCTACTGCACTTGACGAACCGGGCAGTCCCATGAGTATGCTTGGTATGGAGCTGCCAAATCCGGCACCAGTAAACATGGCGGTCATAAACATTAACGCCGTAAAAAGGTCCATATAAATGGTAAGAGGCAATAACAGCGCCAGCACCATGACGCCTGAAAGTCCTGGGATCGCTCCGCCGATCAGTCCGGCCATCAGGCCCGGGATAATAACCAGCCAGGGTTTCCACGAACCTGTTAAGAGTTCGATAGCGCCGTGCATTGCGTCAAGGTTAAACATGGCTTAAATCAGGGTTGTCGGAATAGGGCTCACTGACAACGACGTCAACAGCCAGGTTGTGATAACTGAAAATAGTACCGCGAAAATAATCACGCGGACATAGCGGCGTTCTCCCTGCATGATCAGGCTCAAACTAATAAAAAAGAAGGTGGCAATTTCAAAGCCCAAAGGTTCCAGTGTTAAGACGTAGAATATCAGCAGGACCATCATAGCCACATTGCGCACGGAAGCCGGATCCAGCCATTCGCGTACTACTCGTTCCGGACTGGCCGTGGCAGAGTCAAAGTCGGATATCCGAATTTCCAACACCAAAGTAATGATATACAGCACCACGATTGCGGCCACGCAAGGGGCGATCATGATCAGATTATAGGGACTGTTCGAGGCACCTCTCGCATCGAAAAAATACCATATCGACGCAACCAGCAGAATCGTCGCAAATAATATGTGGCCCCAGTCGGCTTGTAGCTTCCATTTATGTATGCGCATAACGTCGAGAACTTGTGCAAGACGAGTCAGTCGGGTTAACGACCCTCGGATTCATCAGGATTCTATTCATACTTTTTTAATAAACCGATATAGTTTACGAACAGGTCGTAAGCATCCTGCATTTCAAGTGTTGAGGCTTCGGGTCCTTGCCAGTCGTGGCCGACCGCCTGTTTGATCATATCCTCTTTGAAAGCGTCACTGGTAACCACTTGTTTGAAAGCGGCAACAATTTTTTCGAAACGTTCCGGATGTTTTCGTTGGAAATCTTTCGAAGCCATAATACTTTTCAGTGAACTCGGTAGAAATGTTACCGGCGTGCCCGCGTCTTCAAGCATTTGATTTACAGTTGGCACGTCGGTGCCGGGTTTGAGGCCGGTGGGGGCGTAGACTGGCAGTTCCGGTTCGAACGCTGCTAGTGGGCGAGCAAAGTCCTGGATGCTGAAGTAACTTTCATGAGTGACTACACCGAAATCTACTTGTCCACCAGCGACGGCGGTTCTAAGTTGGCGACCGGAAGAGTAGTAAACCATACGTAGATTTTCGACCGGAATACCCAGTGTTTCAAGTGTCAGCAAGACATTAATCTGGCCTCCCGAACGAGGTAGAACGGCGGCAGCCAATTTTAAAGGATGGCGCCGAATATCCTCAAATAGTTCGTTTGTATCAGCATACGAGCGTTCGTTATTAAGCATTAACCCGGACATACTGTTCCACTGGTTATTGATGAAGGCAAAGTCGTCCAGATTGAAATTCACATCCTCGCTTGACATCGACCAGACCATGAATGGCACCGGTGCAGTAACCAGGAAGGTATAACCGTCATCGGGTTGTCGCAGTAAATAACTTGCCGCTTTTGTGGTTGAGCCCGATATATTCTGTACCACGACCGGTACTCCGAGCACTGGCGCAAGGTGCTTCGCCAGTCCTCTGGCCATGATGTCAAACACACCACCGACGCGGTTGCCCGCAATAATGGTAATCGGCCTTGTTGGCCAGTCGTCTAGAAGTTCATCCTGACCCGCTTCGCTGGCAGGAGACACAGACACGGCGAGCAACAGTATCCACAGTACCAGCCCGATTTTTTTGCTCGAAGGTTTCAATCTAGTCCTTGCTCGCGCGCCCGATACACCCACGGGCGCTGTAACCGATCCGTTTTTTCGAATGCGTCGATTTTTTGACGACGTTGCAAGCTGGCATCGATTGCATCGAGGCCGCCTAACAAACACTCACGTCGCCATGCATTAACTGAGAAAGGCAGAGTCTCTCCGGCTGGGCTAGTGATTTCCTCATCAACCAGGCTAATATTGAATGTCCCGTCAGCAACCTGCTCGGCGAGTTTTTCAACCGTCGCAACGGGTAACGGGATCGCCAGCAAGCCCTGCTGGAAACAGTTTTCAAAGAAAATATCGCCAAAACTGCTTCCGATGACACATCTAAATCCCAGGTCAGCCAGTGCCTGTGCAGCCGTTTCCCGGGAACTGCCACATCCAAAATTTTCTCCGGTTAACAGAACTTCTGCACCCGCGTTGATTGGTAGATTGAGGGAAAAATCCGGCACCAGCTCTTTTCGATCGGTATCCCCGTCAACGTACCGTAGCGCCGCAAACGCACACTCAGCAACGGTTTTGTCAGTGGTTAAGGATTCGAGCGGCGCGATAATATCGGTATCAATATTGGCCATCATCATGGCGACAGCTTTGCTGTTTAGCGTTTCGAATTTTTTCACAAGGCAACTCCCTTATAGCTCAACGTTTGGCGCAAGACGATCGAGATTTTCGAGACTAATAATCCTGCCGGCAATCGCCGCCGCCGCTGCCATTTCCGGATTAGTTAGATGGGTGCGGGATCTGGGGCCCTGGCGTCCCATATAGTTACGGTTTGAGGTCGACACGCAGCGCCACTCTGGCGGTACCTGTTCGCCGTTGGCTGCGGAACACAAAGAACAACTGGATTCTCGCCATTCAAAACCGGCGTCGGTAAAAATTTTGTCCAGGCCACTTTCTTCAGCGGCTTTTTTTACCAACTGAGAACCCGGCACGACCCAGGCGACAATATCATCAGCAACGCGTCGACCGCGCACTACCGCAGCCGCCGCTTTCAGATCAGACAACCGACCATTGGTACAAGAACCAATAAACACCTGGTTGATTGGCGTGCCCTCGATTGGTTCGCCTGCTGCAAGCCCCATGTACTCAAGCGCAGCAAGAATACCGTTTTTCGCCGCGTCGTTTGGGGCTTGGTCGGGATCAGGTATGGCATCGTGAATACCGATGGTCTGTGCGGGATTGGTGCCCCAGCTAACCTGTGGCTGCAAATTACTAACGTCGAAAGAGATGTCAACATCAAAACGGGCATCTTTATCGGTGCACAGTGTTCGCCAGTGCGCGACGGCCTGCTCGAAAGCTTCTTCTTTCGGCGCAAACGGACGCCCGCGCAGATAATCAAAGGTGACCTCGTCTGGTGCGATTATTCCCCAGCGTGCGCCTAGCTCAATTGATAAATTACAAATCGTCAGGCGAGCTTCAATACCCATATCGCGAATTATTTGTCCAGAAAACTCAATGGCATAACCTACACCAAGTTTTGATCCTTTTTCCGCAATCAACCCGAGAATAATATCTTTTGCGCCAATACCCGGCGGGAGCTTGCCCTCGAAGTTAATCCGCATGGTCTTCGGTTTTCGCTCGACAATACATTTAGTTGCCAGTAGATGCGCCTGATCGCTGGTACCAACGCCCCATGCCAGTGCTCCAATACCGCCGTGCGTGCTGGTGTGGCTGTCACCACATACGACCGTCAGTCCGGGCAGGGTAATAGCCTGTTCCGGGCCAATAACGTGAACAATACCCTGACGTTCGTCATCGACATCAAACAAGGCGAAATTTTGGGCTTTGCTCTCATGCCGTAACACGGGGATGTATTCGGCATGCGCAGCCAGTCCAACTTCCTGGCGATTTGGTTTGGACGAGATTAAGTGATCAGGGGTTGCATACACGAGCTCGGGATTCGCAATCACTAATCCTCTTTCTTGCAATTCCCGGATTGAGATCGGGCCTGATAAATCGTGTAGAAAACAGCGATCAATGTACATGAGTTGATAGCCGCCACCCAACTCATCGACCACATGTTGATCCCAAATTTTGTCGACCAGTGTTTTTGCTGCGGACATTGCTGCGGTTTCCACCTTTATAATTTATCGGAAAGATTCTAAGAATTTCGAATTTTGACGGTTATATTCCGGATCCATTTAAAAGCCTCTTGCATCATTAGTCAATATGTATCAATATAATCAACATATCAATCAACCCAAGGTTTAGTGATTCATGGAATTCTGTATATGACCAAGGAACTCGATGCTAGGCTATATTTGACAGCTCAGGAAGCGGCATCGCAATTGAGCATCAGCGTTCCTACTTTGTATGCCTATGTTAGCCGTGGTTTGATAAAGTCTCAGTCCGTCGCCAGTTCGCGCAAGAAGGGCTATCTTCGTTCAGATGTGGTCTCACTTAAGCATAAACAACGCGGCGCGAAAGGTGATCCAAACTTTTTTTTTGCGCCGGAGCTGAAAGAAGACAAAATAACGCAAATCACCGAATTCGGGCCAGTTTATCGGGGTATCGAGGCAGTTTCCCTGGCCCGTACTGAAAGTCTGGAAACCTTGGCAATTTTACTTTGGCAGTCCCAATCAGATTTGTTTTCTGCTGCGAAAATGCCATTGATTCCCAAAGACTTGGCGGGTTTGCGCAAGCGCTATACTTCTCTAAATCCTTTGCACCAATACATTTCCCTGTATGCCTTAATCGAGCAAAACAATCCGAAAGCTTACAATTTGTCTGCCGAGTGGGTGACTGGCACCTGCGTGGATGTGATTCGTTGGTTGAGTAGTTTTGTCGCTGATAGCGATGAATTTCCCGATCAGCCAATCCATAAGTATATTGCGTCAAACCGAGGGGCGAGCGATGGATATGCCGAGCTATTAAGGGCTTTTTTGGTCCTGATGGCGGACCACGAGCAGGGCCCGGCATCGCTAGCGGCTAAAAGCACGGCGTATGCTGGGAACACGCCGTATGGCGCGGTCGCATCAGGTTTGGTTACCTGGCAGGGTGCTTTTGTAATGAAAGGCGTGGTTTTGCCGCCTATTCATTTTCTTAAGGAAATTCTGGAAAAGGCTGACCCGGCAGCAGGTATTGTGAGTAGCCTGCAGCAAGGGATGCCTCTGCCCGGATTTGACCATCCGATCTACGGTGCACGGGACCCGCGCGGCGCGTTGTTGCTGGAATTAATCAAGGAGTATTTGCCAGATGACAAGGATGCAGTAAAGTTTTGCCGCGCCGCAGAAGTTGCCGAAGACCTTACGGAGAGATCTCCCAGTGCGATTTTAATAGCCGCCTTTCTTGCTCATAAATTCGGCATGCCGGACCAGATTCGTGCGCTGATCGCTGTGGGTCGTGCGGTCGGGTGGCTGGCGCATGCGCTCGAGATCTACAAAACCAACAATCCGTTTAGTCGTAACGATTAGGTATTGATGTTTGGGTCTTTGATCCGAACAAGGATTGCGCGTTCGCACTTAACTCAGGGCACCGAATACTGCGACTCCCGGAAGCTTGGATTCAGGTTACGGGGGGTGCGATCTCTTAATAATTTGACTAATCCGGGAATTCCGGTTTTTCAGGCTTGCCATTTGCTGCCCGATCATTGACTAAGATTAAATATCAATCAACATTGATATTCTATCCATAATAAGATATTTTAGCAGGTGTTATGTA
>CAZUMV010000032.1:0-17132 GCA_964621435.1 uncultured Thiotrichales bacterium
AAGAGCAGAATTGGTTGACCCGGTAATAAACTCATTTAATCCGCAATATAGTAAACTAAAAGCGTTTGAGCAGGGTATCGAGCCGCCAACGAGTTTGGGGATAATTTCCAATCCATCTTATTTCGAGCTTGAAGAGCAAGCATTGTTCTTGGCTTACGATCTCGGTCGATATCATCCGGAAGCTCGATTCTTTCGTCAGGATAGCAATTATTTCAGTATCGAACCTTCGACTGAGCAAGCCGGGCTGCGTTTGAATCTTGAGGTTGAACTTAATAGTCGTTCTGCTCTCGATTTTTCGCTTGCGAGTATTAATATTGATTATCCAGCGGTCGCTATTGAAGATGATTTTTTTGAGCTTGAGCTCTCCTATGCCTATGAGTTGTTTGAAGGTATCAACGTTCAAGCTGGATATGGATATATTGACCGGTCTAGTAATGTGAGTGGGCGTGGTGGCGACGATAATGTGGTCTTTTTTGAGATAAGTTATACCGGTGCTGAAACCGGCGAGGAATTCTAGTAGATGTATCATAATCGTTTTGGTTTTGTAACGGATCCATTTAGGTTATCGCCTGATTCGAAGTTCTATTTTCCTAGCTTGGCGCATGTCACGGCTAAGTCTTATATGGACTATGTATTGTGGAGCCGGGATAGTTTTGTCTTAATTACCGGTGAAATCGGGACCGGTAAAACCACATTGATCCAGAAAATGCTGGAAGAATTTGGGCATCGCATAACCACCGCAAAAATTCATCAAACGCAATTGAACGAAATAGAGTTCTTGCAGGCATTGCTGGACCAGTTCGGTATCAATCCTTTCCAAACGACATCCAAAGTAGAATTGTTGAGTATGATCAACAACTACCTGCAAGAGAAGTACGAAGAAGGCGAGACGGTGGTCTTGATTATTGACGAAGCCCAGAATCTAAGTAATCGCGTCCTGGAAGAAATTAGATTGCTATCAGGTTTTGATTCAAACCGGGAAAAAATCCTGAATATCTTTTTAGTAGGGCAACCGGAGTTGAAAGATAAGCTGCTATCGCCAGAGATGGAGCAATTATTCCAGCGCATCCGATTGCGTTTCCATCTAAAAGGTCTTGGCTTCGATGAGGTTAGATCCTACATTCGACATCGGCTTGCGATCGCATCGGGGATTAAATTCGATGTGGTTCGAAAGCAAATGCCTTTTCTGGCTTATGGTGTTGCCAAACGCATGCAGCTGCCGACCGAGCTTTTTAAGGATGAACTGATTCCTACTATTATTAAGTATACCGGTGGTATTCCGCGATTAATTAATACGCTGTGCGACACGTCTCTATTGGTGGCCTTCGCACAAGACTATGAGTTTGTGGATGAAAATGTATTGAAACTTGCGCTAGAAGATTTGCAATGGATGCCTTATAACGAGCGTAAAAATTATCGTAGTGATCGATTGGGTGGCAAAAACCCTGCGGTTGAGCAATTTGGATCGCTGTTGGTTACTCTAAAAGGCAAAATCGTTAGTATCGAGTCACTGGAGAAAGACGAGGTAGTAATCGGGCGGAGTCCGATTTGCGATATCATTATTAATCAAAGGACGATCAGCAGTAAGCATTTCCACATTATCAAAAACAATTCGAGTTACTACATAGAAGATATGGGCAGCACCAACGGTACCTATCTTAATAACAAGCGAATCAAATCCTCGGTCAAATTGGTCGAAGGCGATATTATTGCTATTGGTAAGTACAAATTAGCATTTTCCAGCGGCAGTGATCAGTTATCAACATCATCGCCAGCAGACTCTTTAGTCAACAAACGGCCCACACCGATTAATCGCGCTGGTTAGTGGCGCCGAACGGAAGCGATCGGCAAGGAATTATTTTTGCAACTTTAGCAAAGCTTGTTGTTGGACGTTATTGCCTCATAAGGATTGTTTTTTTACCAGATTCATGATTTCTACAAAGCTTAAGCCTTGTTGGTCCTTATCAGATAGTTGCATCTCTGCCTTATCCATTGGCCAGTCTATCGCAATGTCCGGGTCGTCCCAGGCTAGAGTGAACTGATCATCCCCAAAGTATAGTTCTGAACATTTATAGCTAAATGTTGCGCGCTCGGAAAGCGTTAAAAATGCATGCCCAAATCCCGGTGGAATCCAGAGCATGTTTTTTTTGCTTGCGGTCAATGTGAAGCCAAGCCATTCGCCCAAAGTCCTGGATTCCGGGCGGCAGTCTACTGCGACATCGAACACCTCGCCTTCGGATACTCTAACCAGTTTTCCTTGGGGGTGCGCAATCTGCATATGTATTCCCCGCAGTGTGCCTCTGGCCGATTGGCTTTCATTGTCTTGGACGAAGTTGATATCCAGGCCGTTGTCGCGAAATAATTTTTGGTTCCAGGATTCAAAAAAGTAACCACGGTCGTCGCTAAATACCCGAGGTTCCAAGTGCAGTAGGCCTTCTAATTCAGTTTCGATAATTTTCATAGATTACATTTATACGAATAGTTCTTGCACTATTTCAAGTGCTCTCGTTGGTTCCAGATCAACATCGTCAAAAGTTATTATTTGTCCAGGCGCGATTTCCCGTTTTACCCGCGCTTTTTCGAGTACTCCGATGGGTACATGTTGTGGATGTTTATCGGCAAATATTACTTCCCCTCGACACTGCATACTACCGATCCCGGATTCGATTACCGAATCTTTTTCAAGCGGGAGTTTCGCGATCGCAGCCACACTCGTACTCGCTTTTTTGGAGTTCAGAAGCGGTGGCAAGCCTAACAGATAACGGTTTACCGTTTTCAAAATTTCAAAGGCACACAAATGATAGGCTGTATTTAAAACATAATACGGTCCATCTCCTAACTTGTAAGTCAGCAAAGATTCTCTCTGGTCGCCGTTATGGGTGCCGGCGATAAAAATTCCCGAGGGTAGTTGATGATCAGAGATCACATATTCAGCTACCATCGAATCCATAGCCTCGGCTTTGGCCGCCAATTCTTTTGCGGTCTGCTCATAGTCATTGGTGCGGATGCCCAAAAGGCCTTCCTGAAATATGGTGGCGTCAAAGGCATTGGCGACGAAGGCCTGCTCTATTTGTACTTTTGTACCATCGGTAAACGAGGTGGTTTGTTTAACGGTAAATTTTTGTCGATTGGCCCAATATTCCATCGCTTCCAGCGTTGGATTTTTGTCGAGAAACCCTTTGAAGTTTCCAAGGATCAAAGGCCTGAAACCCATGATTTCGGCTTCTTCTTTGAGCGCCGCAATACAGCCTGGCTGGTCGCCGTGGCATTCACTTAGATAGCCTTTATCCGAAAAATAACTCCCCGTAGTTACGTGAAATTCCGAGTTCATGGTCAAAACCGGTAATCCAGCATTATGGGCTTCCTCGGTAACTATGGTTGCCTGTAATACGTCACCGCTACATTCAATAATTAAATCGGATTTATCGATGAGTTCGTTGAGCGAGTTGGTTATTTTCTCTTGAAATGGAAAATCCTTAAGTCCTTCGAGCTCGCGACGGGTCAAGATCGCTGCAATTTCATAACGATGATTCGTCATATGACGAATTAGCGTCGCCAGGTTATGAGCGATAAACCCGGTACCCACCAGACCAATTTTTGTCGAATGCATCATCGCTGACGCTCGGGGTTGGTCAATGTCTCTGGATTAATATGCATTTTTGTTTAAAAAGCCTTTAAATATAGTCATGAAGATAATTTTGCAATCGAAAATAACTGACCAATTGCGGATATATTCAATGTCGTAGTCCACCCGACCTTTCATTTTGTCGACGGTATCGGTTTCGCCTCTAAACCCGTTTATTTGCGCCCAGCCGGTAATGCCTGGCTTGGCTTTGTGTCGTAGCATATACCCTTCAATCAGGTCACGATACTCCTCGTTGTGCGCTACCGCATGTGGTCTGGGCCCGACAATAGACATATCGCCAGCTAAAACGTTAATAAACTGTGGTAGCTCATCCAGTGATGTACGACGAATAAAGCTGCCAAACGGTGTGACCCGAGGGTCATTTTTGGTTGCTTGCGTAACAACAGCATCGTTTTCCATAACCTTCATGGAGCGGAATTTCCAAACTTTAATAGGTTTGCCATCAAGCCCATAGCGTATTTGTTTGAATATAGCAGGGCCTTTCGAGGTTGCTTTAATAATGGCGGCGATGATCAGCATCGGTATCGCGATGATCGCTAATATACCGATGGAAAAGACGATATCTTCCAGGCGTTTGACAACGCCTTTAAGTCCTGAAACCGGATTTTCATAGATACTGACGGCCGGCATCCCGTTAACATTCTTTAGCTGCGTGTAGTGGCTGTTGATCGAGTAGAAATCGGGCACAATATAAGTTGCGACCGTGGTCGAGGAAAGATGATGCAGAATTTCATAGATCTTGGCTTCAGCGCGCATCGGTAAGGTGATAAAAACCACATCGAATTCGTTGTTGCGAGCCGCTGTGTACATGTCCGGGAATGTGCCCTTTAGCTCCTGACGTTCTGTTGATATGCCCCGAATATATTCAACTTTTCGTTTATTGTTAACTGATTGTCCGATCTTGTATTGATCGACAGAGCGATCGTCAAATACGCCGACAATGTTGTAGCCAGTCCAGGGGTCATTGTTTAGCTGCAAACGAGCATAAGTTGCTAATGGGCCGCCCCCAGCAAGTGCGATACGTTTGCTGTTAAGTCCGTGCTTGCGTAAATATTTTACCAATTGGTTCAGTAGTATTCTAACAACGCTGAGGTTGAGGCAACTGATTATGACCCAGGTGGCGGCGAGCGTGAGGTAAAGGCCCTCAAGATCCTGATCAAAGAGCAGAGCAAAAACCAGCATAGAGAAACAGGTTATTATCCAAACGCCGACAGCCTGTAGGGCGAGAATCACGGGTTCGCCAATTTTCCAATTGCTGTACAGGTTCAGGAATTCGGCAAAGAACTGCATCATTAATATACCGACGATCGCGTAAAAAGCATGAATCCGAGTCCACTCCACCGTCAGAAGTTCAGTGGTTAGAAACAAGGCGATAGCGATCGCCAAAGAATCCATTACCCTGACCGCCAATGCCAAAGGCGGTTGGTGATGTTGGATCGACTTTGTATCGTGGTTGACTTGCATGCTGGCCATACTATTTTTGTCGTATTCTGGCGCCGCCCTGCTTGAGCGAAGTGGTTGCATTGAAACTCCTCTTCCAGATCATCATTGCACCAAATATTCGTTGAAAATGCGCTTGCATGGGTCACATATCGATCACAATCCCATCCATGGTTTGTGGCGTATGTAATTGAAAATGAGGTTAAAAATGGTACCGGGAGCGAGAATCGAACTCGCACTTCCGTGAGGAAACTGGATTTTGAATCCAGCGCGTCTACCAGTTCCGCCATCCCGGCACAGGCACTAGTTTAATGAATTCCACCGGCATCGCAATGAGCTGCTAGAATTTGCACAAAAATTTACGGAAAGAATCATTAAAATTGATTCAAATGCAAGAATCGAATTATGTTACTGAGTGACTTTGACTACCAATTACCGGGCGACTTGATCGCGCAGCAGCCATTAAGCCAGCGGAGCGCCAGTCGCTTGTTGATGGTCGGGGCTGAAGGGCAGTTGCGGGATCTGCAATTTTCGCAGGTACTTGATGAATTAGGTTCGGATGATCTTTTGGTAGTCAACAATACCAAAGTGATACCAGCACGTTTGTATGGGAAAAAATCAACCGGAGGCGCTGTAGAAGTTCTGATTGAGAGACTGGTTGATGATCGGCTCGCGCATGCGCATGTGAAGTCGAGCAAGTCCCCGAAAGCGGGCGCCAGATTGGAATTGAGTGGTATCGACGTTCAGGTCCAGGGCAGGCAAGATGATTTGTTTGTATTGGTTTTAGCTTCCGGTACGTGGTCAAACTTACTAGAGCAGCATGGTCATATGCCGCTCCCACCGTATATCGATCGAGCCGATTCGTCGCAAGACAAACAGCGTTATCAAACCGTATATGCAGCTGAAGCCGGTGCGGTTGCAGCACCTACCGCAGGACTACATTTCGATCAGGATTTATTGAAAAAACTGGAGCGCAAGGGCGTACAACGTGTCGCAGTGACCTTGCATGTTGGTGCTGGCACTTTTCAGCCAATCCGCAATGACAATCTGGACGAGCATGTTATGCATTTTGAGCGGGTCACCGTAACTGACGAAGTCTGTCAGCAAGTGCGTGCCTGCAAGCAGCACGGTGGTAAGGTTATTGCGGTCGGGACAACGGTTGTACGTAGTCTGGAAGCGGCCGCTGCGCAAGGCGAGCTGCAGGCATTTTGCGGTGAAACCAATTTGTTTATCCGGCCTGGTTTTGAGTTTAAGGTGGTTGATCGACTGATTACCAATTTCCACCTGCCGAAGTCGACTTTGCTCATGTTAGTGTCGGCATTTTCGGGTAGTGCTGAGATTAAACGGGCTTATCAGCATGCGATTAATGCGCGTTATCGGTTCTTCAGTTATGGTGACGCCATGTTGCTTAGCAAGAAAATCATATGAAATTTTCGCTCCATAATACGGATGGTTTGGCGCGTTGCGGCGAATTGCAATTTGCGCGCGGAAACGTCGCAACACCAGCTTTCATGCCGGTTGGCACGTACGGCACAGTTAAAAGCATGACTCCCGAAGAAGTAAAAGGGATCGGGGCCGACATTATTTTAGGTAACACCTTTCACCTGATGCTGCGGCCCGGCACTGAAATTATTAAAGAGCATGGGTCCTTACATGACTTCATGAATTGGCCGGGGCCAATTCTGACCGATTCTGGTGGTTTCCAGGTTTTCAGTTTGGCCGAGATGCGGAAAATTTCGGAACAAGGGGTGGTTTTCCAATCACCCATTGATGGTTCCAGAGTTGAGCTTACACCGGAAATATCAATGCAGGTGCAACGGGATTTAGGTAGCGACATCGTCATGATTTTTGACGAGTGCACACCTTATCCCGCCACTCGTGAGCAGGCACAAGAATCAATGCAGTTGTCACTGCGTTGGGCAGCGCGTAGCAAACAAGCGCATGCTGAAAGTGCTGCCGCGCTATTCGGGATTGTACAAGGTGGTATGTACGAGGAACTACGTCAGGAATCTGCAGCCGGCTTGCGCGGCATTGGCTTCGACGGTTATGCAATTGGCGGGCTGTCGGTAGGTGAGCCGAAAGAAGACCGGGAACGTATATTAGCGGCGACTCTGCCGTTCTTGCCGGAGGATCAGCCGCGATACTTGATGGGGGTGGGCAAACCCGCCGACCTGGTAGAAGCAGTGTGTGCGGGCGTGGATATGTTTGATTGTGTTATCCCGACCCGTAATGCTCGCACCGGGTTTTTATATAGCCGTAACGGCGTGGTCAAGATTCGCAATAGCAAGCATCAAAGGGATCTGCGGCCAATAGACGAAGCGTGTCAGTGCTACACCTGCCAAAATTATTCACGATCCTACTTACGGCATCTCGACAAATGCGGCGAAATTCTGTCTTCGCGTTTGAACACCATCCATAATCTATTCTACTATCAGGAGCTCATGGCAGACCTCAGGCAAGCGATAGAAACTGAAACGCTGGCCGAATATGTTAAGGAATTCCATGCTTTGCAGCAGGCGGGCGGGTAGTATTCCTGTACTGATATGGCATAATACGCCGCCGTTATCACCCTTTGCCGATGGAGCTTTTTATGTCTTTCTTTGTTAGCAGTGCCCATGCAGCAGATGCGTCGGCCGGTTCGCCGATGGCTTCATTTCTGATGTTCGTGCCGCTTATCCTAATCATGTATTTTTTGATTTTTCGACCGCAGCAAAAACGTGCTAAAGAGCATGCGGGGCTGATTGCTGGTCTTAAGAAGGGCGACGAGATCGTAACCAGCGGTGGTATTCTTGGTAAAATCACCAATATCGATGACAATTTCATCAAACTAAAGATTTCGGATAATGGCGAAATGAAGATCCAGCGCCATGCCGTACATGCGGTTATGCCGAAAGGGACTTATAAAAGTTAGGCGCTACTTATGAATCAAAACCCACTTTGGAAATACTTGCTAATTGCGGTTGTGTTAACGGTGGCTGCGATTTTTGCGCTGCCTAATTTGTATCCCGCTGATCCATCCTTACAAATATCTGGTGACCGCGGTGTGCCCGTAGACGACGCCCTGTTACAGCGCGTGAACGCGACCCTTGAGCAGCAGGGTGTGGTGGCCAAGTCGGTGGAGATAGCAGACAATCGAGTAGAGGTCAGACTGAATAATCTCGATGATCAGCAAGCGATATTCAAGCCGATGCAAAGTGCGGTCCGGGATGGTTCATATATAACGGCGCAGAATTTATTGCCGACCACACCAAAGTGGCTGAAATCATTCAATGCCAAGCCTATGTATTTAGGCCTGGATTTGCGCGGCGGGGTGCATTTTTTGATGCAGCTCGATATGGCCAGCGTTATTTCCGGGGAAATTAAAAACTATAATAGCGATATCAAAAGTACTCTGAGCAAAGCCAAAGCCAAATACGGCAAAGTTACAACCGTTGATGACAGCCTGCAAATCGCATTTAAAAGTGCGGCCGATTTGGACAAGGCAAAAGATGTTATTCAGCGTCAGATTAGCGGCGAGCTTGATCTGGTCGAGGTTGATGATGTAACCATGCGGGCTAATATTAGTGACGCCAAACTATTGGAGATTAAACGTTCTGCTGTTAAACGTAATATCACTGCCTTACGCAAAAGAGTCAACGAGCTTGGTGTCGCAGAACCAGTCATCCAGCAACAAGGTATGGACCGAATCGTGGTGCAGCTACCTGGTATTCAGGATCCGGTACAAGCGAAGAAGATATTGGGCTCGACCGCCACTCTGGCTTTTCGCTTGCTGGATACTGAAGCCGACCCATACAGCAGTTATGTGCCGGCCAGTTCGCAAAAGTATCGTGAGCGCAACGGGAATCCTGTAGTACTCAAACGACGCCCTTCAATCTCGGGTGACAAAATCACCAATGCGGCATCCGGCTTTGATAATCAGGGCGGCACGCCGAATGTTTCTATTACCATGAATGCGGTCGGTGCCAAACAAATGGCGCGGATGACTCAGGACAATATTAAAAAACCGATGGCCACGGTTTTCATTGAGTACATAGATGGCAAGAAGAAAGAGGAAGTGATTAGTGTTGCTACCATTCAGGCAGTCTTGTCCAAAAACTTTCAAATAACTGGTTTAGACTCGCCGGCTGAAGCCTATGACCTGGCGTTATTATTGCGCGCGGGTGCGCTTGCCGCGCCAATGACTTTTGTTGAAGAGCGGACTGTGGGTCCCAGCCTTGGTGCGGATAATATCAAGCAAGGCTTTCGTTCGGTGATGATCGGATTTTTATTGGTTGTTATCTTTATGGCTTTTTATTACCGGGTGTTTGGTTTGATTGCGGATGTGGCGTTGTTTTTAAATCTGGCGTTAATTGTCGCTGTTTTATCTATGCTGCAAGCGACTTTAACGCTGCCAGGCATTGCCGGTATCGTGCTAACCGTGGGAATGGCAGTAGATGCCAATGTCCTGATTTTCGAACGTATACGGGAAGAATTACGGGCGGGTCAATCTCCGCAAGCCGCGATCGATGGGGGTTATGCCAAAGCATTTTCCACCATCGCTGATGCCAACGTAACGACCTTGATTGCGGCACTGGTACTATTTGTTTTCGGTACCGGGCCGATCAAGGGTTTTGCGGTAACGCTTAGTATCGGGATAATGGCGTCCATGTTTACCGCGATCGTGGTAACCCGGGTTTTGGTGAATTTGATTTATGGCCGCTCCCGCGGCAAGGCGCTGGCGGTCTGATATGGAATTAATAAAGCAAGGTACCAATATAAATTTCTTGGGCATGCGCAAGTACACCATTGTGTTGTCTATTATCTTATTATTGACCTCATTAGCCGCGTTGGTCACCAAAGGTCTTAATTTTGGTATTGATTTTACCGGTGGTACCGTGGTCGAAGTCGGGTATCAGGATTCTGCGAATTTAGAGAGCATTCGTTCAGTGCTCACCGAGCAAGGCTACGATGCCAGTGTTCAATACTTTGGTTCATCCAAAGATGTTTTGATTCGCCTGGCGCCGATCGAAGGTGTGGATCAGGCCGAATTGGGTGGCAACATTATTGCGGCGTTGCGCAGTGCGGCATCGGGTGATGTAGATATGCGGAGAGTAGAATTTGTTGGTCCGCAGATTGGTGAAGAACTTCGTGATCAAGGTGGCTTGGCAATGTTATGGGCCTTGTTCGGGATCCTGGTTTATGTCGCGCTAAGATTCGAGTTTCGTTTTTCAATTGGTGCGATTATAGCCTTGGTACATGACGTGCTAATCACGCTTGGATTTTTCTCTATCACCGGCTTTGAGTTTGATCTCACAGTATTAGCAGCAGTTTTAGCGGTAATCGGTTATTCCCTTAACGACACGATAGTTGTGTATGACCGTATTCGGGAAAATTTCCGTTCCTTAAGACGCGCAAGCACGGAAGATTCGATTAACACGTCAATCAATCAGACTCTCGCCAGAACAGTTATGACCTCGATAACCACGTTAATTGTGTTGATTACCCTGTTTATGATTGGTGGTGAAACGATTCACTCATTCGCTGTGGCTTTGATTGTGGGTGTCCTGATCGGAACGTATTCGTCGATATTCGTGGCCAGTACGGCTACGCTATTGATGGGTGTGACAGCTGAAGACTTGCTACCGAGCGAGAGTGATGATGAGCTTGATGACATTCCCTGAATTTCGCTCCTTAGCTCAACTTTAGCCCATAGCGCGCTCTGTTATGCGGTGAGTCGTTTAATAATTTCGCCATGTACTTTCGGATTTCCAGCCACCAGATCTCCCGACTGCCAAAACCCTTGACGGTCCGAAAAATCACTAATTAGTCCGCCAGCCTCCTGAATCAACAAGGCGCCGGCAGCAAAATCCCAGGGTTTTAATCCGCGCTCCCAAAAGCCATCGAGTCTGCCGCTGGCGACATATGCGAGATCTAGAGAGGCGACTCCAAGGCGTCGAATACCGGCGGTATCAGGACGAAGTTTTTCCAGCTCAAGCAGCCATTGTCCGAGATCCTGATCCTCTCGAAATGGAATTCCGGTGCCGAGTAAGGCATTGTTCATACTGCGGCGCGCCGAGGCGCGAATGCGATGACTGTTGAGATGCGCACCAGCGCCCTTGCTGGCGGTAAATAATTCTTCTTTTAACGGGTCGTAAACTACCGCTTGATCTAATTTTCCGTCAACTTTCAGTGCGATCGAAATGGCATAATGTGGAATGCCATATAAATAGTTCGTGGTGCCATCCAAAGGATCAATAATCCACTGGTATTTGGTGTCATCGCCGCTTTTGCCCGATTCTTCAGCGAGAAATCCATGCTCCGGATAAGCACGGCGAAGTTTATGAATAATTTCTTTTTCTGCTTCGCGGTCAATTTCTGTGACAAAGTCGTTTCGGTTTTTGCTTTCGACCGAGATCGTTTCTACCTGGTTGGAATATCGTAGTATGATGTGTCCAGCAGCGCGGGCCGCTTGAATAGCTGTATTGAGCATCGGGTGCATGGCGTATCTCGATGTGTTTCGAACCCACCGCACGCTCGAAAGCGTTTGGCATGGTCATCCTGTCGGGCGCAGAGAATAACATATAACATCTTGGAATAACTCCTTTGGAAAAACCACTTGGATAATTCAAATGCTTCGCTGGCTGCAGCGGTTGGTTTTGTATTGGTTGAAACTTCCCATCCGGGAAATATAGGTGCTGCCGCGCGCGCTCTAAAAACCATGTCGTTAACAGATCTCGCCTTGGTTGCTCCGAAGGATTATCCATGCGCAGAAGCCACAGCCCGCGCTGCGGGTGCCGATGACGTTTTGGCGCGTGCGCCGGTATATCAGGAGCTATCAGAAAGTATAGCTGAACGTACTTTGGTTTTTGGAACTACCGCCAGAATGCGTTCTGAAAAGTGGCCGTGCGTAACGCCGCGTGAAGCCGCGACTCTGATTAATGCAGAAGTGGAAAAAGGCGGGCGTGTAGCGATAGTTTTTGGCCGTGAGCGAAGCGGATTGGATAACGAAGAATTAGCGCATTGTCATCAATTAATCCGGATACCCGTAAATCCATCTTATAGTTCGCTCAATCTGGCTGCAGCGGTACAAGTGCTGGCCTATGAGTTGATGCTGACGCAAGCTCTCGACGCGACGCTTGAGATCGAAGCCCGAAAAGAAAGCTTAGCCAGCATGGCCGACCAGGATGCGCTACTAAGACAGTTGGACAAAATAATGGATAGCACGGGATTCACTCAAGTAGATCATCCCGGACTGGTGCGTTTTCATATGCGGCGCTTACTTCTGCGTGCCGTCCCTACGAGCAAAGAAATCAAATTATTACATGGAATATTAAGGTCCATCAGGAATAGCTTGAAATCCGTAGCGGGCACGTTAAAGTAGCGCTACTGATAATTACCATCCGTCAATAATGTTTACTCGACTTCGCGAAGATATAAATTGTGTGCTGGAAAGAGATCCCGCGGCGCGGAATAGTTTCGAAATCCTGAGTAGTTATCCCGGCGTTTGGGCGGTTATCGTTCATCGTCTCACGCATTGGTTATGGACCGGCGTTGATCTTACGGTTTTCAAATGGTTAGCTCGGGTGCTATCCAATGTCGCACGTTGGTTCACAGGCATAGAAATACATCCGGGTGCCGTTATTGGTCGCCGTTTTTTTATCGATCACGGCATGGGTGTTGTTATTGGTGAAACCACTATCATTGGCAACGATGTGACCCTGTATCAGGGCGTGACGCTGGGTGGTACAAGTCTCAATAAGGGTAAGCGTCATCCGACCTTGGAAGATGATGTTGTAGTTGGTGCCGGGGCCAAAATACTCGGCCCGTTCTCGGTTGGTAAAGGTGCCAGGATCGGGTCGAATGCGGTTGTTCTTAAAGAAGTTCCAGATGGTGCTACCGTGGTGGGTATACCGGGACAAATTGTTGGACAGCTTCCCGTGGATAAGGCATCGGCGTCGGCTGAATTTGAGCCATATGGAATGAATAATGATATGCCGGATCCAATTGCCAATGAAATCAATGTCTTAACTGAGCGTATACGTCAGCTTGAAGATCAGGTCGAACGCTTGCAGGGAAAAAGCCATAAATCGTAGAAATTTTTTGGCGGTTTAGCAGCTTCCGTATCTCTATGCTACTATTTTTAAAAGTTCAAAAAGCGCTTTAAAAACAATACCTTAATCACCGTTTAATAATTGACTAAAATAGTTGGTTATTTTATACTTCCCGGTATGAAATTAAGTACTAAAGGCCGCTACGCGGTAACCGCAATGCTGGACCTTGTCATCCATATGGATGAGGGGCCTGTTTCTCTTAGTGACATCGCTGAACGTCAGCATGTCTCGCTATCTTACCTGGAGCAATTGTTCGCTAAACTGCGTCGGCGTGGTTTGGTTGCCAGTACTCGAGGTCCCGGTGGCGGTTATTCTCTTAACCGTCCTGCTGCCGAAGTTGCGGTGGTGGATATTATTTTGGCGGTTGACGAAAATATCGACAATACCAATTGCGGTGGCGCGGCCAATTGTCAACATGATGAAAAGTGCCTGACGCATGATTTGTGGCAGGATCTTAGTAACCAGATTCAGGCATTTCTTGGTGGCATCAGCCTGGAAGAACTCGCGGGAAGGAGGTCTGTGAAACAAGTGGTTGCGCGCCAGGAAGGTAAAGAGTCGAAAGATAATGAACCAAATGTTTTTCCGGTCACGGAAATGCCAGCAGAGTTTGCGAGCAGTATCGCAGGCCGATCCGCTGAGGTGGGCGAATGACCGTCTCCGAGCTTAAAAATACAAATTTGGCGCAACCCGTATTACCAATATATCTGGACTACAGTGCTACTTCACCAATTGACCAGCGTGTTGCGGACGTGATGGCGAAGTACTTAACGAACGACGGTGTTTTTGGCAACCCGGCCTCACGTAGTCATTCCTTTGGTTGGGATTCAGATGATGCGGTGAAGGTCGCACGACAACAAGTTGCTGATTTAATTAACGCCGATCCTCGGGAAATTGTTTTTACCTCGGGTGCCACCGAATCGAACAATCTGGCGATCAAAGGTGTGGCGCATTTCTATAAAAAGAAGGGCCAGCATATTGTTACCTGTAAAACTGAACATAAAGCGGTGTTGGATACCTGCCGTCAACTCGAACGGGAAGGTTTCGAGGTTACCTATATGGATCCTGAAGAGACCGGTCTTGTAGATCTTGCCAAGCTTGAGGCTGAGTTGCGAGAAGATACGGTATTGGTTTCGATTATGCATGTGAACAACGAAATCGGCGTTATTCAAGACATCGAGGCGATTGGTGAGTTATGTCGCTCGAAGAAAATCCTCTTACATGTCGATGCGGCGCAAAGTACCGGTAAAGTTGCGATCGACTTGCAAGAAATGAAGGTTGATTTAATGAGTTTGACTGCCCATAAAACCTATGGGCCGAAGGGCATCGGAGCTTTATATGTACGGCGCAAACCACGCGTTCGACTTGAGGCACAAATGCATGGTGGCGGACATGAACGCGGTATGCGTTCCGGCACCCTCGCAGTACATCAAATTGTCGGTATGGGTGAAGCATACCGAATCGCAAAAAAAGAGATGGCTGCCGATGTTGCGCATGCGCAAAAACTGCGGGATCGCTTGTGGAGTGGCTTGTCCAAGATTGAAGATGTCTATCTGAATGGCGATCTTGAGCAACGCGTGCCGGGTAATTTAAACGTGAGTTTCAATTTTATTGAAGGCGAGAGCTTGATTATGGCGCTTAAAGATATTGCGGTCTCTAGCGGATCGGCATGTACATCGGCGTCGCTGGAGCCAAGCTATGTATTGCGCGCGATTGGTCGGCAAGACGAATTGGCGCACAGCTCGATTCGGTTCTCGATCGGTCGATTTACGACTGAACAGGAAATCGACTACACCATTGATTTGGTGCAGGATGCGGTTGCGCGGTTGCGTGATTTGTCCCCGCTGTGGGAAATGCATAAAGATGGCATCGATCTGAGTAAGATCGAGTGGGCAGAACATTGATTTGATGCTTGAATAATAATATTCAAAGCACCATATATTAAGTAATAGATAGAGGAAAATATCGTGGCATATAGCGACAAAGTAATTGAACACTATGAACGTCCGCGTAACGTTGGTTCTATGGACCAGGAAGATGCGAACGTCGGTACCGGCATGGTCGGTGCGCCAGCGTGTGGTGACGTAATGCGTTTGCAGATACAGGTAAATGATGATGGCGTCATTGAGGATGCCAAGTTTAAAACCTATGGTTGCGGTAGCGCCATTGCGTCTTCCAGCTTGTTAACCGAATGGGTTAAAGGGCGTACCTTGGAGCAAGCGAAAGAAATAAAAAATACCGAGATTGCCGAAGAGTTGGCCTTGCCGCCAGTTAAAGTGCATTGCTCGGTGCTGGCTGAGGACGCTATCAAAGCGGCGATTGATGATTATCAGAGCAAGAACGACAAGTAATGGGAATTAGCCTTACCGATACTGCCGCCACCCGAATAAAAACTTTTCTCGATAAACGAGGCAAAGGGGTTGGCTTGCGTCTGGGAATTAAAACTACCGGGTGTTCCGGTATGGCGTATGTCATGGAGTATGCCGACGAGATAGAAGCGGATGATTCCGTATTCGAAGATAAGGGTGTTACGTTAATTGTGAACCCGAAGAGCCTCGTTTATTTGGAAGGTACGGAGCTTAACTTCACCAAAGAAGGACTTAATGAGGGTTTTGAGTTCACGAATCCGAATGAAAAAAATCGCTGTGGTTGCGGCGAAAGTTTCACTGTATAAGCGCTGAACCGAAAAAACCAATGCAAGATGTTTCTGGCAACTACTTCGAGTTGTATGACCTTGAAGTAAGCTTTCAAGTCGATGTTGCGGTATTGGGCGAAAAACACCGGCAACTCATGGCGCTTTATCATCCGGATAAGCATTCCCAAAGTGATGCGCTGACCAAGAGTCACGCCATGCAAATGGCGGCAACTATTAACGAGTCCTATCGAATATTGAAACTACCGCTGACGCGGGCCGGGTATTTGTTAGAGTTAGCTGGAATCGATAGTAAAGCAGATAACGAGACGAGTAGTGATACCGACTTTTTGATGCAACAAATGATGCTTCGAGAATCGATCGAAGGCGCACAAAATGCGGCAGAACCCTTTACGGTACTCGAGCAAGCGCAACAACAGGCGAGTGCCGCGCAAGACTCGCTTTTTGTGACTTTTGCGCAGGATTATGCCGCGAAAAATTATGACCAGGCTCGCGAAGCCTACGTAAAGCTTAGTTTTTTTACCCGGCTGCAAGGGCAAATAGATAAAAAGGAAAGAGAGCTTGAAGACCTTTAGGTCTTGACTAACTTATAGCGGTTACACAATGGCGTTATTACAAATATCTGAACCAGGCATGAGTACGGTGCCCCATCAGCATCGACTTGCTATTGGTATTGATCTGGGTACGACTAATTCCCTGGTGGCATCGGTACGCAGTGGTGTAGCGGAAACTCTAGCGGATGAAGATGGCAACCATTTATTACCATCGGTTGTTCATTATCAAGCTGACGGAACAGTTCTGGTTGGCGCGACGGCGCAAAAGCTCGCAATCACTGATCCGCTGAATACCATTGCATCAATAAAACGATTGATGGGGCGTTCAATCGATGATTTAAGTCTGGTAGCCGAGCATTTGCCATACGAGTTTGATCAATCTGATGCGAGTATTCCCGGAATAGTTACGCAAAAATCCACGGTAAATGCGATTGAGGTCTCTAGCGAAATCTTAAAGTCTTTAAAGCAACGTGCCGAGTTAACTTTGGGTGATGAGTTGTCCGGAGCAGTTATCACGGTGCCGGCATATTTTGACGAAGCGCAGCGGCAAGCAACTCGAGATGCTGCGCTTCTGGCTGGTCTCGAGGTATTGCGTTTAATCAATGAGCCAACTGCGGCGGCGGTTGCTTATGGTCTGCAGCATACCGAAGACGGGGTTATTGTAGTTTTCGATTTGGGTGGTGGTACTTTTGATGTGTCGGTATTACATATGCGTCGTGGTGTCTTCGAGGTAATTGCTACCGGTGGTGACT
>CAZUMV010000033.1:0-16656 GCA_964621435.1 uncultured Thiotrichales bacterium
CCGCCATGACAATGGCAAAAGAAAGAGGCTTGATGAGCAAACCGCCCGAGTTATCGGTAGCCAAATAGAAGGTCATTCCGACTTTGCGCCGGCACCAACTCCTGCGTTGCAGTTCAGGTAAACTAAACTGCCCGGGCGCGTCAATCAAGGTCGCTGGCACTATGGCGCTCCCGAACTTGTTCATCTTCAGGGCCGAAGGTACGATTTACCCGCTGCCCCCGTTGCACCGGCGTACGCTCGTAAATCTCCTCAGCCCACCTGATCACGTTGGTATACGAGGCCAAATCCAGAAACTCCCCAGCATCGTATATGGTATTAACAACAAGGTATCCGTACCAGGAATGGTTGGCAATATCGGCGATGGTGTAAGTATCCCCGCATAGAAACTGTCGCTTGGCCAGATTCCGATCAAGCACGTCAAGCTGTCGCTTTACCTCCATCGCATAACGATTAATCGGGTACTCAAGTTTCTCAGGGGCATATTTGTAGAAGTGCCCAAAACCACCCCCAAGAAATGGTGCGCTGCCAATATTCCAAAATAGCCAGGCTAAGCACTCAGCCTTCTCGGAAAGATTTTCAGGCACAAATGCCTGAAATTTTTCTGCCAGATACAATAATATGGCGCCGGATTCGAATACCCGTACCGCCGGTTCCTGACTCACATCAAGTAAGGCGGGAATTTTTGAATTCGGATTAACCTCTACGAAGCCACTTCCAAATTGATCACCGTTACGAAAATCTATTAACCAGGCATCATATTCGGCAGCACTTTTCCCCATCGCGAGCAGCTCTTCCAGCAAGACCGTAACCTTCATTCCGTTCGGCGTACCCGACGAATAAAGTTGTAAAGGATGTTTACCTCGCGGTAATTCTTTCTCATGGGTCGGGCCAGCAATTGGTCGATTAACGTTTGCAAAACCTCCACCGGATTCTTGCTCCCACTGCCAGACTTTGGGAGGGACATAGCTGTGCTTGTCGACACTCATAATCAACGACTCCATTTACTATCTATAATGGCAAAAACAAATACGATGACGGTAGCGTTTTAGTCTTTCGATGAAAACGTTCCGCGAATAGGATAGTTCTTGTCGGGTGCCCGGATATATTGTAAACCCCTGAGTAGGGTCGCCAAGTCAGGTCGGGCAAAAGCGATATTGGAAATATCAATAATTTGCGCCAAGCCGTTTTCATTAATCACGAAAAGCGCTGGTTCTGCGAATGGTGTTACGGGCTCTGCATCCGAATACGGTTTTGAAATGTAAACCCCGAGCGTTTCCATTTGTTCCACCGTTAAACCATAGCCAACTTCGAAATTCGGCTGCACATCATCGGCGTGCGATTGCGCCCATTCTTCGCTATCTGCAGATACAGCCACGACATCCAAACCGCTCTCATTGAAAGCACTCACCAGTCCCTTTAATTCTGTCAGGTATTCGGTACAAAAAGGACACCATTTGCCGCGATAAATGATCAACAGGCGCCAATCGTAGCCCTCGCCCGGAACACCCAAGTCAATTTCGCCACCCCCTAACCTTTTTACCGGTATTGTTGGAAAAGGTTTTCCTGCCGCCAATTTATTCATTTTCAATGTGTTACTCCTTAATGTTCAAGTACTTCACTCACCAGACTTTCCCGAATCTCACTAAATAGTGGTTACTCCGTACTTTTCTTTGCCAAGTGAAGATTCTGCAGGCGTGGAAATTCGCGATTCCTGCGTCCCTCTTTCTTAATCAAGATATGCCGGTATTTTCGGCAGCGCGTTAAATTCCTCCAGATCATGCTGAATAATAACTTTTGCATCTTCTTTCTCTACCCGCGAGTTAAACACATCCATCGAATTCAGCGTTAGTTCTCGATCAGCGTTAATTGCAGGCACAATTGCTCGTTCTCGGGATTCGGCGAGATGAAATAAGTCACCCGAAAACATGACCGCACCTTCATTTTTCAGCTTTACCAGCAATACAGAATGCCCAGGAGAATGGCCCGGGGTTGGAATGATGATGACCGACCCGTCACCAAACACGTCATGCTCACGCTCAAACAATACGGTTTTAACGTTCCGTAAAGGCTCGACAAAACTTGCATCAACGACACCCGCTTCCACACCTGCACCAAACATGAACTCGTGTTCTAATTTATGAATTAAAAGAGTAGAGTCGGTAAACAAGTTGGCATTTCCAGAGTGATCAAAATGCGCATGCGATAACGCGAGATATTCAACATCCTTCGATGACAAGCCCAGGTCGTTGAGTTGGCTCTCCATGGTTACCGATACCCGAGCTACAGCTAACCCACCCAATATTGGCAGCCCGTCCGGCATCTGCTGCAATGCATCAGGTAGCCCCGCATCCCATACCATGTCGCCATCGGGATGCCGAATCAAGTAACACGGGACGGCCATTTTCTTCGCCCGTCCGGCATATTCTCCGCTGCTAAATAACCCGAGATCAGAAAAATCGACAGTGCCACAATCGATTACATAAACTCTAATATCGACGGCTTGTACTTGCTGGTTAGGTGTAACACCGGATGAAGTTTTTGCCGGGGGTTTTCCTGAAGCGGTCACGTCCCGGATCTGGCCTGATTGCGGACTACAGGCTGCAATAATTAATAATAACAGAGCCGACATTATTACGGCTTTGATCGATGTTAAATTCAAGCTTGAGCGATTTTTCATGAGGTCCTTACGTCAGATTAACAATAGTGTTAGATGAGCTTATTGCTTCTCGGAAACTCCCGGAACAAAGTCTAATTTTGTAACTCTGTAATGTGCTTTCTCATTGGGCATGGTCGCAAATACGACTTCACCCCGTGGAACGATGCGCGCCAAAGTCCGTACCCATTTTCTCTCCAATCTTTGCCTTGCTCAGAGCAATACGGGATGGCATCGCCAAGGTGTTTTATTAATAGTTCCATATGGTACTATTAAAGAATATCGTTGAAGAGTCAAGTAATTTTCCTATAAACCCGAAGCCTTGAAATGAGATGTAGTACGAATACAACTGCGAATACCTCTTAACGGACTGCGGGGATTTAGGCGCACCATTTCGCGCGAAAACAGCAAACAATACAACAGGAAGCAGCAATGGCTACAAGCAGTGCAGATGAAATGATAGACCGTTTTGGGCCAGCAATTGAAGGACTGCTTGAAGATAGTTCGATTCGTCATTTGTGGGGGCTCAGCTTTCTCGTGAGTTTTTTTATCGTGCCGCTGTACGCACAAGTGTCCACGAGGTACAAGGTCAACAGACAAGAAGTCCAGATTTTATATTGCCTCACGCAAAATAGCGGTCTTTTGGCAAAAGATATCGCTCTCGTGACCGGGCAGCCGAAAAATTCAATCAGCCGTGCCGTATCACTACTCATTGAAAAAAAATATTTACGCCGAATCCCACGCAAAAATGATCGACGCGCCAAAACTTTGGAAATGACAGATGCGGGTCGCGAAGTGATAGATAAAATCTTACCCTGCATCCACGAACGTCAAGACGCAATGCGTGACGTGTTAACTAAAAGCGAGCAAATGCAGTTCGATATGCTCCTTAACAAAATTGTGCACGCGATGCCAAAATGGATTGATTCAAAATCAAGCGAGCGTTCAGATTGACTTGCTGTCGATCATTAATTCCTCGTAAAAATTTCGTACCCTAACGGTTAGCGCAAACTGACTTTTTCAGTGAGCAACCGCAGCCGTCTCGTTATGCGGTGAGCGCACGAAGTCTACCAACTCCTGAATTTCCTCTGGTGGCGGCGCCGTAACTCTGCAAACCAGCATTGCGACAATGAAGTTAACCAATGCGCCAACCGCGCCAAACGCGTTTGGCTCTATTCCCATGAACCAGTTTGGACTCATATCGCCGAGGAAAGAGGTGCCTTGAATAAACATGAAACCTTTGTGCTGGAATACGTAGAACAGGGTTACACCAATGCCCGACAGCATGCCTGCTACAGCACCAGCGGTATTCATGCGTTTGTAGAAAATGCCCAACATTAGTGCGGGAAAAATTGACGACGCCGCCAGACCAAAGGCGAGCGCCACGGTACCCGCAGCGAAATCGGGCGGGTTAAATCCGAGATAACCGGCCAACAATACGGTAAAGCCCATCGCTACTCTCGACGCATTTAATTCTGCTTTTTCGGATATATCCGGTCGCCATATACCCTTTAACAGATCATGGGATATCGCCGACGAGATCGCCAATAACAATCCCGCTGCCGTTGATAGCGCGGCCGCCAAACCGCCTGCTGCAACCAGGGCAATTACCCAATTTGGTAAGCCTGCGATTTCAGGGTTCGCCAACACCAGAATATCGTTATCTACTTTTACCATCTCGTTGGTTTCATTATTAGCGCTGTATTGAATCAAGCCATCACCGTTTTTATCCTCAAACTTGAGCAAGCCGGTAGTTTCCCAGTTTTTGAACCAATCGGGACGTTCATCGTAAGCGAGATATTCGCCCGACACCGGTTCTACTGTACTTATCAGATTCAGGCGAGCCATCGCTGCAACTGCAGGCGCGGTTGTGTACAGGATCGCGATAAATACCAATGCCCATCCGGCAGAACGTCGCGCATCTTTAACGCTCGGCACGGTGAAGAATCTGATAATGACATGCGGCAAACCTGCCGTACCAATCATCAGTGACAAGGTATAGACGAACATATTGAGGGTACTGCCTCTGGTAGAAGTAGTGTATTCGGCAAACCCGAGTTCAGTCACCACTTGATTCAGTTTATCCAGAACATACGTTCCATCGGCGACCAGTGTACTGCCGAGACCGAGTTGAGGGACGGGATTTCCCGTCAAATTCATTGAGATAAATATCGCCGGTATCGTATAGGCAAAAATCAGCACAACGTACTGGGCGATCTGGGTGTAAGTGATGCCCTTCATCCCGCCTAATACGGCATAGATAAAAACGATGACCATACCTGCCGACAACCCGGCTTCATACGAAGTTTCGAGGAAACGACTAAAAGCGACACCGATTCCTTTCATCTGACCAATGACGTAAGTAATCGATGCAATAACAAGACATACAACTGCGACGACCCTGGCGACATTGGAGTAATATCGGTCACCGATAAATTCCGGAACGGTAAATTTTCCGTATTTACGCAAATACGGTGCCAGACACATTGCGAGTAGAACATAACCGCCAGTCCAGCCGAGCAAAAATACCGAACCACCATAACCTTGATACGAGAACCCTATCAACCCCGCCATAGAAATGAACGAAGCCGCCGACATCCAGTCGGCGCCAGTTGCCATTCCGTTGGCAACCGGATGTACGCCGCCGCCCGCGACGTAGAAATCTTTGGTCGATCCTGCTCGCGCCCATATAGCAATGCCAATGTAAACGGCAAAAGTCAGACCAACCACGATGTATATCAGTGTTTGCAATTCCACTGCTAATCTCCTCGCTGCGCAAACTGTTCATCGAGATCGCTCATTTTCTTGGCGTAGTAAAAAATAATCGCTACAAACAGGTAAATTGAGCCTTGCTGCGCAATCCAAAAGCCTAGCGGATAACCACCAATACTGACTTTATTGAACGTATCCACGAAAACAATCCCGAACAAAAATGGCACGGTAAACCAAACGGCGAGCAATTTTAAGATCAAACGTACATTGGCCTTCCAATATCGAGCTGTACTTTGTTCCAAAGAATCAATCTCCACTTATTTTGCTGACAAGACCAGTCTACTCTCATCGGATCAAGCTTGAAAGTCAGCACGCACGAAAAATTTTGGGCTGGGATTAAGAGGTGTTCCCGACCAACTGCGTTTCGTATTGGATACACAGAAATCTGTATAGGGCTGCTGGCCCCGCATATCGTTCTCGCTGCCGAACACCCAAGCAACATCACCGACCGGACGGTATTAATTCGACTGGAAAAAACTAAC
Organism: uncultured Thiotrichales bacterium; assembly: GCA_964621435.1. GTDB lineage: Bacteria > Pseudomonadota > Gammaproteobacteria > CAZUMV01 > CAZUMV01 > CALIRD01. The sequence continues at coordinate 5,908 of CAZUMV010000033.1, forward strand.
CCCGGTTTTTCCCGAAGTCAGAAAATGCCACCTTTATTTCGCCAATGTCTCGGTTAAAATGTTCTCGACCAGCGAGTGAGGCAGCGCGTTTTTTGCGACCAACCCCGCTTGTTTGACGTTATGGACAATTTCAGTAATCTGCTCGTCGCTCGCGTCGATACCGCGTTCCTCCAGCAAACGTCGAATGCTGTGCAAACCGGTACCCCGGCCGAGCATGACCTGGTAAGGAGAATGACCAACGGCTTCCGGCGGATAAGGAAAAAGCTTGCCGTCAAGCGGAGTATTTTTCAACGCTTCTATTACATGCACAACAATGCCCGACTCAACCTCGAACAAACCATCACCAACGATTGGCTTGTTTTTCGCGGGTTTTGCTTTCGAGACCTCGGCAACCAGATCTGATATGGACTTAAGTCGGGTTAGATCGATTCCCGCGTTAATATCGAGCAAATGCTGACAAATGACAGAGAGCTCTTCTGTGCTGACATTACCGGCACGTTCACCGAGCCCGTTAATCGAGGTATGCACCATATCAGCGCCTGCTGATATTGCCATTAGCGAGTCTGCGGCCGCCATACCAAAATCATTGTGAATATGAAATCCGACGGGTTTTTTCGTCCAGCCAATTAATTTACTAATGTAGGAATACGTCGCCAGAGGGTGGCCCATGCCAAAGGTATCTGCAACCGTTATCCGGTCGATATCGGGAGATTCCGCGACGCTACTGAAGAAGCTTTCTACAAACCCTATATCGTCAATACGAAAAGCATCCCATCCCATAAACTCGACATACATACCCTGCTCTTTACCGGCCCTTGCGAAACGGATAATATCCGCGGCAAGCTTATCCGGGTCGGTCTTGTATACATACTTCATCAAATAAGGGTTGATGCCGAATTCCAACAGCATGCCATCAGCATTGCTGTCGAGAGTTGCCTGCACATCACTTTCCAGGACGCGCACCAACGGTACGATCTTTGCCCGTAGGTTCATCGAGCTTAAGGTTTTTATTACTTCGAGATCTTCTGGCGTTGCAGGAAGACCAGGTTCTATCGAATGAACGCCCAGCTTGTCTAGCTCTTGTGCGAGATATATTTTCTCGTCCGGGGTAAACGCGATTCGGGCGGTTTGCTCTCCATCGCGCAGGGTTACATCGTGAATATGCACCCGTTCCGGGGTATTCATTTGATCACGCACCTCGGGCCACCAATTACAACTCGCCACCCATCTTTCGTCGGTGAAAGCGGGCGAATTCAGCCCTACATTAAATGCCGGTTCCATTATCTTCTCTCCTGAATAAGTGTTGTTTCGAGTTACGTTACGCGCGGGACTTCGCAAGCTACGGCAATATTGCAACCGTGCGAGTAAAACCGGCCGAGGCCGCTTTGATCTTCACCGGAAAACACACAACCTCGAAACCATGAGCCGGCAGGCTTTCGAGATTGTGAAGTTTTTCCATTTGGAAGTAGCCGATATCCGCGCCCGCTTTATGCCCTTCCCATATGATAGTTGGATCCTTTGATTCAGCGTAACGACGGGCCGTATGTAAAAATGGCGCATCCCACGACCACGCGTCCGTTCCGACCACCCGTACTCCCCGGCTCGTAAGGTAGAGGGTCGCTTCTCTACCCATGCCGCATCCGCTATTAATATAGTCGGGCTCGCCATATCGACCACCTGCCCTGGTGTTAATCAGAACGATATCCAACGGCTGGAGTTGGTAATCAATTCGCAACAACTCTTTCTCAATATCCTCGGCCGTAACGACTTCTCCATCGCCCAGACTTCGAAAGTCAAGTTTGACACCCGGGCGAAAACACCAATCCAGCGGCGCGTCTTCAATTGTCCATGCCGGTCTGCCGCCATCCATAGTCGAGTGATAATGGTAAGGCGCATCCATGTGGGTGCCGTTGTGAGTATTGACGACAAGTTCCTCAACTGCCCATGCTTCCTGATCCCTCAATTCGCTCGAATCAAGACCTGGAAAAAAGGGTAATAGCTGGTCGTAGGTTTCACGGTGTTTATGATAGGTCACATGCGGGCGATACGGTTCCGGGTCGGACGCGACATCATTCTCGATCGCGATCGACAAATCGATGATCTTTCGCTCCGGCATCGCCAACAGCTTTTCGGTCGAGTACTGGTTTTGAAACTCTTTGCTTTTGTTAGCCATAACTATTGCCCTGCGTTTAATTTCAAACCCAACTCGAAGCTTTCGCTGTCTATCCGGGATCCTTCGTAATATGCAACATCGAACGACGCTCGTTCCTGCACCCGATCAAACCAATTCGCAACGCGCGGCTTGTTATCCCAAAGCGTGCCAAGTCCAATATCATCCATACGCACAATCGTTGGCACCAATACAATATCAGCGATTCCAAATTGATCGCTGCAAATCCATTTGGATTGTTGGAGTGCGTTTTCCACTCGCACCAGAGTCGCTTCCAGTCGACCGATTGAGTCCTGGTAAAGTTTTTCATCGAAACCATCTTCACCATTAAGTTGACGGTAAAACGCCTTGCGTAGCGGCATGCGCTCGGTCATGGTGTCAAAAGCCTCTTCCGGCATCGCCGCGAGACTCCTGGCAAATAATTTATTGAACGATGGCACCCGGATTGCAGTCGTCGGCACCTCCTCAAAGTATCGCATCCATGCGCGCATCTGCGCCCGTCCATATGCGCCTTCCGGCGAAAGCGCGGGCTCGGTCCAGGTCTCATCAATATATTCACATATCACTGACGAGTCGACAATAACCTTGCCGTCGTGCACCAGTGTCGGCACGACACCGTTTGGGTTGATCGCCAGATACTCATCACTCAATTGTTCCATCATGGAAAAATCGATTACCCGATGAGTAAACTCGAGTTTCTTTTCAGCCAGACATAAACGAACCTTTTGGCTGCATGTTGAAATCGGCGAGTGGTAAAGTTCTATCATGCGGGTATAAACCTGATCATTATTGAGTAGACTCGGGTAGCGCCTGCGTTCGTTTGTCGGTCCGACGTGCCCAGGTGATAAACGCAAACACGCTCACGTACATGGTGAACAGATACACGATTGATACGATGGCAAATTCCGGCTGCCGCAGAAGCGCGATCGCAATTACCACCGACAGGATATAGTTCTGAACGCCCACTTCAATGCTGATCGTTCGAGACTGCTGCTGACCGATTCCCAGTCGACGCGCGGTAAAATATCCCAGCAACATCATCAGTACATTCAACGTTATGGTCACTTTCCAGGACACAGCCAGATAAGAAATAAAACTACCGGATACATGTATGAATAGAACGACCATGGTGAATAGGAGCAAGGCAAAGGAGCCACGCGTCGCCCAGGGCTCAACAAGCGCAGATATTCGTGGCATGAGATGTCTGGCCGCCATCCCGATCATCGTCGGCACCACCACCAGATTGAAAATCCGGAGCATCGTAGCCCCTACCGGAAGCACTATTTGCTCTCCTTCGCCGACAAAAATCCGCAACGCATGGGCAATAATCAGTGGCGCTGTAAACACAACAATCAAACCACTAAGGGCGGTCAACACAATCGATAGTGCAATATCTCCGCGCGCCAAAAAGCTGAAAAAATTTGATGTCGCGCCGCTGGGACAACAACTGAGGATGATCAAGCCAATTGCAATTGGCGCAGCCGGCTTGAAAATCCAAACCAACAGGAATGCAACCGCAGGCAACAAAACGATTTGAAACAATAAGCCGATAACGACTTCAAACGGCGCATCGAGCACACGAGAAAAATGCCTGATTTCGAGCTTCAAGCCCATCGTCAGCATGATAATAACAAGCGCGATTGTCCCAACGCTTGAAATATTCAGGCCAAAAACGGTTACATCTAGCAACTGGAGATCGGAATTTGGCATTTGAATATGGCTTGGACGCTAATTACTTCCAATGGTACACAAATTCCGCACCAATTTGTTGCGGGCTGTTTATTGCCGCGTTTGGAAATGATCCTAATGCGGTTACCTGAGTAATCGAGCGATCATCCGTAGCATTAAGCAAAAACAAAGAGGCTTGCCATTTTTCGGAGTTTGGCTTCAATGTCGCCCGCAGATCCAGACGGTCACTGTCACCGGCCTTAAAAGTATTTTGCGATTGATTGGTCTCCAGGAAAAAAGACTCGTCCCGGTAGCGATACGTCAGTTTCAGATCGGCGCTGTAAGCACTACTCACTGGTAATGAGTATACCCCTGATAAAAGATAAGAGAGCTCTGGAGCGCGGGTTAACTGATTGCCTGCGGCATTAACGTTTTCAAGTGGTATCGGTGCGCCAATGAGATATTCCAGGCCTTCTGGAACCTGCTGGGTATTGAATTCAGTCAACTCAGTATCCAAAACAGATATATTCGCATCAACACGAAGCCTGTCAGTAGCGAAAAGACTCGCCTCAAATTCGATGCCCGACACGTCGGCTGCACCCGCATTAACGATCGACACGCCACCTGTTGGTACCGGTAACCGCACCTGTAAATTCTCATAGTCATAGTTGAAGTAAGCTGCACTGAAACGCAATCTTCCATCATACGCAGTGCCCTTGACGCCAAGTTCGAAGGCGTCGACTTCTTCATCTTCAAATGCCGGCGCCAGTCCAAACGAGTTAAACCCACCACTCTTGAAACCACGGCTATAACTCAGATAAGTCAGTAAATCATCGTTGACGGCAAAGTCCAGTACCACCCTGGGTGAAAAATTGTCGAACTGCGCACTGCTATTAAACAATGGCGGATCCGAAAAAGGAATCCCGGCTGGAATCTGTGAGCCGGCGGGAAACGGGCCGACTGGAAATGGTAGCGGAATGCTATTCTGAATGGTCAACACCCGCAAATCATTGCCGAAATCCTTATCTTCTTCGCTGAAGCGACCACCAAGTGTCAAGGTCGTCCGGTCGCTTACGGCATAGGACGCATCGGCGAATATCGCCCAAGAATCCAGTTGCTGGCTCGCGTCAAATACTGCATTGGTACCGGCACCAAATAGTGCTTGGAAATTGTTGATTGTGAACAACATGTCGGTATCTTCGGTAAAGTAATACAGACCCGCAATCCAGTTAAACGGGCCATCCGAATCTGACGAAAGCCGCAGTTCTTGTGAAAACTGCTCAGAAGCAATGTCACCGGTGTTACTGAATAAGCGAAATTGGGTACTGTCAGAATCTTGCGCGCCATCAAGATTATAGTCTCGAAAGGCGGTTATCGAATCGAGCGTAACCGATCCAAGATCCCAATTGACTGAGGCGATCAAATTGGTTGCATCGCTTTCATTTCTGCTCGGGTCATTCAAAGAGAACCTGAGATCATCCAGATCGGCGTCAAAATCCGGTCGTCGCACAAATGGAGAAGAAATCGTCAGCGGTGCAACTTGTGCGACGTTAATGGTCGCGGGGGTTGCTTCCTGATCCTGCCGTTCCAGCATAATATCAATGCTGGCGTTATCACTTGGCTGGAAGGCAAGCGATAAACGCACGGTGGTATCATCAGAGCCGTTAACATCAGAGCCGTCAAACTGATTGGTGCCCCAACCATCGCGATTTGATACTGCGGCGGATAATCTAGCCTGGACAGAACTACCTAGCGCCCCCGACAGCGCGCCCGCGAATCGTTGCTCGCCATGCTCGGCTACTTTAACCCGAAGATAACCTTCAGTATCTTCGGTAGGTTTTGCGGTTTGTATCAACAACGCGCCGGCCGTCGCGTTGCGACCAAACAAGGTCCCTTGCGGCCCTCTTAACACCTGTATCGATTCAACATCGAGCAGGTCGCTGGTCGAGAAACTTAGCCGACCAACGTACATATCATTGTAGTAAACACCCACCGGCTCGTCGTTAAAGAAATTACCGCCACCATTCGCGCCACCAATACCACGAATTGAAACGGGTGCCGCACCATAGTTAACGGAATTAGTGGTATATAAACTTGGCGCTATGCCGCTTAGATCCTCTAGGTTTCTCACCCCGTTGTCCGCGAGCAAGTCGGCACTTAAAGCCGTCACGGAAATTGGAACATCCTGTAATCTCTGTTCTCTTCGCTGTGCGGTCACCACGACCTCTTCGAGTTTTTCTACGCGTTCATCCAGATTGGTTTCTGCATAAACAAAATTCGCACACACTAATGCAGAAACGGCAATAAATTGCCCTATTTTGTTATTCAAGAAGCTCATTTTCGTCCTCCACGTAAATAGCCGATTCAATACTGCTTTGATAGCAGTTGATGAAATGATACGAACGTTCCACTCATAATTCAATAAAAATATGTGGAACGTTCGTATTCTTTGCCATATCATTGTGAAAACAATAAGTTATGAATTGGTTCATGAGTATAAAGCGAGCAATCTGGTGACAATTACACCACCCAAATCGGGTTCTACCCGTGAAAAATTATTGGATATTGCCGAATGGTTGTTCGCGGAACACGGCTATGATGCCGTTTCGGTTCGACATATTACCGAAGCCGCGGATACTCGCCTAGCCAGTGTTAACTACCACTTCAAAAGTAAAGAAAAACTATTCTGCGAAGTGATCGAGCGCCGGGCTGGTGAGCTCTCTGAATTGCGCCTGCAAGCGCTGCTTGCCATTTCTGACGAGATCGAACCGGAGCAGCGTATCCTTCGTATAGTTGAATCTTTTATTAACCCGCTACTGGAAAAAAACCAATCGGGAGGTGAAGGTTGGAAAAATTACTGTCGCCTGATCGCACAGGTCGCGATGGCGCGACAGCAGTCTAATTCTGTACAGATGCTTTCGGATTCATTCGACCCTACTGCCCAGGAATTCGTTGCCGCCTTGCGCTCTGCCCTGCCTGGAAATGATGATCGGTTGGCGCATTATGCGTTTCAGTTCATGCTGGGAGCAACGCTCTATATATTTACTGAAAATGGACGATTGACAAAATTGTCTGATGGAAAATACAACTCCAGCGATCTTACTGAACTGTCTGAAAACCTGATCGCATTTGTTACCAGTGGCATCAATAAAATAGGTTTCGAACGCAATTAACGCCGGAAAAATTTACGCTTACGCCTCTGACCGTGATACCCGGTTAACTGTTACTGCAACTGATTCAAAAGCGATGTTTTCCTGGCATGATAAGCGTCGATATTTTTTTCTTTCACATGTCCATAGCCGCGAATCATATCCGGTAGCCCCGCGAGCTCGACAGCTGTAGCAGCATGCTCACCATCAGCGTACGGCAATATTCTTTCGATCATATTGATGTAATCTTCAATCAAGTGTCGCTCTGATTTTCGTTCTTCGGTATAACCAAAAATATCGAACGCTGTTCCGCGCAAGCGTTTAAAACGGTGTAAGACAGAAAACGCCTTAAGCATCCAAGGTCCAAACTCCCGCTTCATTAAATGACCGGTATCAGGATGGCGCTTTGAAAGTAATGGCGGCGCAAGGTTAAATTTCAGATTCCCATTGTCGCCGAACGTGTCGCGTATCGCAGCTTTAAATTCGGGCAGGCTATACAGACGAGCCACCTCATACTCATCTTTGTAAATCATCAGTTTCGCCAAATATTTAACGACCGCCAAGGTGAAGTCCCCGTCGCCTGCTTTGTCCCGCGTATTTTTAACAACATCCAAATATTTCCCGGACCAGTCAGCGCTTTGAAACGATGTTAAACGTTCAGCGTGAAAATCAATAAACTCATCCAGTGTTTTTAAGTCCCGGGGCTTTTGAACGGTTGTAAACATTTCAAGCAAAGTCGGGTCGTGCGCCAGAACTCGACCGGCCAGCAGTGCATTCTTATTAAAATCTATGGCAATGCCATTATGTTCTATTGCCGATTGTACCGCTTTGAGCGAAACAGGCAGTAAACCCTTTTGCATTGCAAACCCGACCACCATGAAATTTACGGCAATGGTATTGCCGAACAACTCAATGGCCTTTTGTGTCGCATCCAGAAAATCGGTTTGTGCTGTACCTGTCGCGTGAGATAACCGTTCACACGCGGCCTCTGTAGTTGGACGCGCCCCATCGGTTCTGTCGAGCTGAAAGAACGAAGTTACCGCCACGTCACTATTGCCAATAAGGCAGGTTTGATCGGTTTGAATCGCATTCACTGATTGATCCTGCAATGCAGCCAGTAGATCAAATGCCAGCACCAGATCTGCCTCGCCCGCGCCAACTCGTTGCGGTCCCAACTCGAAGCTGGTTTCCGCGATGCGTAGGTGGCTAAAGACCGCGCCATTTTTTTGTGCCAACCCGGTCATATCATAGGTAGAAGAAACCAGTCCATCCAGATAGGCCGCACGCGCCAGCACCGCGCCAACCGTCACCACACCGGTACCACCGATGCCCGCAATCATCGTCGCATGCGTACCAGTTTTTTGCCTTGGTGTAGGCAGATTTTTATCGAGTACTGAAAAGTCACTAGCCTCGATTTTTGCTGGCTCGGCGTTCAAGACGGTTACGAAGGATGGGCAAAATCCCTCCATGCAGGAGTAATCTTTATTGCAGGCAGACTGATCTATAACCCTCTTTACGCCAATTGGAGTATCTTTAGGCAGGATGGAAACACAGGTAGATATTGTCGAACAATCGCCACAACCCTCACACACCGCATCGTAAATAAACGCACGTTTCGCCGGATTGGGATAGGTGCCGCGTTTGCGCATACGCCGTTTTTCTGCGGCACAGGTTTGATCATAAACAAGCACCGTACAACCCTCGATTTCTCGCAACTCTTTTTGCACCTGATCCAGTTCATTGCGCGGCCTAAGGTCAACGCCGGGCAATGCGCCCGCAGGAAATCTGCCGGGATCTTCACTCACGACAACAACTTTTTTAGCGCCTTCCGCCATCACCTGCCGGCTGATATCTTCAACCGTAAGTTGCCCGTCGTGCGGCTGCCCCCCGGTCATCGCAACCGCGTCATTGTAGAGAATCTTATAGGTGATATTGGTATTTGCCGCGACCGCGGCACGAATCGCGAGAGTACCGGAATGCATATAGGTGCCATCACCGAGGTTTTGGAAAACATGATTGGTGTCGACAAATTTGGACAAACCAATCCAATTGGCACCTTCTCCGCCCATTTGCGTTGGCGGTAAAGTAAGGCCATCGCCACGAAAGACCGCCATCGTATGGCAACCAATACCCGCCATTGCGATTGAATCCTCGGGAAGTTTGGTTGAGCGCCCATGTGGACAGCCGCTGCAAAAATAGGGCAGCCGTTGCATTTTTTGCGGCAATGTTTCCTTTTTTAATGCCAGCACTGGATATTTACCTGCGCTTGGCCGCATTGCTAACGGCGCAAATTCGACGCGCTCAAAAACCTGATTGAGGGCGTCCATAAGAACCGCCGGCTCGAGCTGCACATCGGATGGCAGCAAATACTTGCCTGTGGGCGTAGTCTTGCCATAAATCGCCGGGCGTAACTCAGACCCGTACAAGATATCTTTAGCCTGAGCCTCCAGAAAGGACCTCTTTTCTTCGGCAAAAAACAAAGTGCTCGCCTTGGCTGAAAACTCCAGCAACCCTTCGTTTTCAAGCGGCCAAATGCAGCCAACCTTATAAACGCCGAGCTGTATTTCCCGGGCGAATTCATTGCTAATGCCACACAGATTCAGTGCCTGAATAACATCGTGATAGGCCTTGCCAGCAGTGACGATCCCGAACTTCGGTTGAGTTGCTCCAAAGGTCACCTGGTCAATTCGGTTGGCTCGCACGAATCGTTTGATCAATGGCAAACGATATCGAATAACCAGTGCCTCCAATCCTTGCGGATTATAGGGAGCATTCGGGCGAATATGCAGACCCTCCGGCGGAATATCTTCGTCTTTGAGCTCTGGAAATTGAATCTTTAACTCGTCAAAATTCAAGTTCACCGTTTTGGTTTGGTCGACCGTTTCATTCACGCATTTAAACCCGACCCAGGACCCGGAATACCGGGACATAGCCCAACCGAGTAAACCAAAACGAATAAAATCCTCAACATCTGCCGGATACAAACTCGGTATCGACAATGCTGCAAGTCCTTGTTCAGATTGATGCGCTGTGGTTGATGACTTACCAGGGTGATCGTCGCCATAAACTACCAGAACACCACCGCGCGCATGGCTACCCGCAGTATTGCCATGACGCAAGGCGTCCGAAGCTCGCTCCACACCCGGGCCTTTGCCGTACCAGATTGAATAAACACCGTCGACGGTTTTTCCTTTCACCCCGTCAATTTGCTGCGAACCCCAGACAGAGGTAGCCGCCAATTCTTCATTTATTCCTGGCAAAAATTCAATGTCTGCCGCCCGCAATTCTTCCGGGTGCCGGTACAATAAACTGTCAAATCCGCCCAATGGTGACCCACGGTACCCCGAAATGAAGCTTGCTGTTTTAAGTCCCTCTTTCAGGTCTCGCTCTCGTTGTATCAGTGGCAGTCTGACGAGCGCTTGATTGCCGGTCATCATCGCCTTTCCGGTAGACTTGAACAGCCATTCGTTAACCGGTTTTTCCGTCTTCAATACTTTTTTTTCTTCTGGCTTATGCTTTGTTCTTGTTGACATATCGGCGGACATTGATTTTCCTTGCAAACACAAGCTTCGTAATTCTAATGGACGTTAAACATACAGTTTTCGAGTATTCATCGCAATTCAAATCCCGAATGCGCTTGGACCGCAGGCTCACTTAAGATACTAAGCGCCACCGCAAACGAAGGCGCACCGCCAAGCAACTGCATCGTGATATAGCTAGCTTAGGTTATTGCGGTTCCTATGATCGAGTCGCCGCCTTTGT
>CAZUMV010000034.1:0-11866 GCA_964621435.1 uncultured Thiotrichales bacterium
GGTATTTACCGGTTGGAACTATTTTGATAGTACGCAATTAAGATCTGATCGACGCTCTTTACAGAGTGAAATTAGACCCATGGTAAGTTTTGACGAGTTTCATGACAGCGACAGCAAGACGCTGTTGCTCGGTGAGGTTATTCCGGCCGGCAATACAGCCGAGGAAGACTTAACGGCGGCACTTGATAACATATTCAATCATCCAAATGTTGGACCTTTTATTGGTAAACAATTAATTCAAAAACTGGTTACCAGTAACCCGGCGCCAGATTATGTCGGCCGGGTCGCTGCCATATTTAATGACAACGGGCAAGGAGTACGCGGCGATCTGGCAGCCACTATCAGGGCTGTCTTGTTAGATCAGGATGCACTCGATGGTCATACCAAAGCACCCGACACTTTCGGAAAATTAAAAGAACCTTTGCTAAAGTTCATCAATGTATTCAGGGCGTTTAATGCTGATGGCGTCGTGCCTGGTAGGTTACGATTTGCGGATACTGATAGGAGTTTTGGACAACAACATTTGGCGGCACCATCGGTGTTTAATTTTTTCCAACCAGAATTCAGTCAGCCCGGCCAGATACGAAATGAAAATCTGGTTTCGCCTGAATTTCAAATTCTGGATGAATCCACGGCGGTCAATATACACAATGAATTATTTTTTCTGGCGCAATCTGCAGCGTTTCAAGGAGATAGTGTCTCTTCTAGTAGAAACCAAATTATTCTGGATATCGATTTCGAAAAATCCATCGCTGAAGATAGCGAGGCTTTGATCGATCATCTTATCGCCAAGCTGATCGGGCGTGATATCGACGCTGAATCTCGGCAAGAGTTAATAGACTATATCGCTGCAATTAGCATCAATGATGATGGCTTCAATAGAGCCGTCGAAGCCATCTACATGATTAGCATGACCCCTGAATTTTCGATTCAGCGTTAAATCGGGACCAATACAATGACCAATAAACTCAACGAAAGACGACGCTTTATACAACAATTGCTCGCCAGCCCATTCGCGAGTCGCGCCGCCTTTGGTTCACTAGCCAGCTTGAGCGCGGGCTCATTACTCGCTGCAGACAATGATGACTATCGTGCTCTGGTTTGTGTATTTTTATTAGGCGGTAATGATTCATTTAACATGTTCGTGCCCACAAGTACGAATGAATACAATGAGTATGCAATTGCCCGACAGAATCTCGCAGTCGATAGAGATAGTTTGCTGGGAATTAACCCATTGAACAATGATGGTGCCTCCTACGGTTTTCATCCAGCTATGCCGGAAGTGAGAAACTTGTTTGATTCCGGTGACTTGGCAATCGCTGCAAATGTCGGCGCGTTAGTTGAACCGACCACCCGCGAAGACGTGGCCAACAAGCTCGTGCAATTACCACCAAACCTGTTTTCTCACAATAGCCAACAAAATTTTTGGCAAAGTGTCAAAGCCGCGGAAACGCAAACCATTGGTTGGGCGGGTCGGATCGCAGATAGATTCTCCACGATCAACGCTTCAGCGTTACTACCAATGAATATTTCTTTGACCGGAGCGAATCTATTACAGATCGGTCAAGATAGTAGGTCTTTTAATACGACAGCAAGTGGCGCGATAGCCTTTGCGGGATCGAACCGGGAATCGCGGAGCGCCATGCTGCAATCACTGTACGCAAAAACCAGCGACAATTTATTTCAAGATTCGTTTTCTGAAACCATGAACCGAAGTATTCAGTTTTCTAACGTTCTTGATAGCGCATTAGCAAACACCCCCGCACCAACGAGCAATTTTTCTGATAACAGACTAGCGCAAAACCTGAAAGCGGTTGCGCATCTAATCGCAGCGAGAAATGAACTATCCATGCAACGACAAATTTTCTTTGTCGGGTTTGGCGGCTGGGATACGCATGGTGGGCAACTAAACACACATCCGGAATTACTGGCATCGCTTAGTAGTGCTTTAGCGAGTTTCAACACAGAAATGCGCTCCATTGGGTGTCACGATAATGTTACAACTTTTACCGCATCGGATTTTGGTCGGACCCTGACCAGCAACGGCGATGGCAGTGACCACGGTTGGGGTAGTCATCAATTAATCATGGGTGGCGCGATTGCCGGACAACAGATTCACGGCAATATGCCATCACTGGTTATAGAGGGGCCGCAGGATGTCGGTCGCGGCCGGATCATCCCCGATAGTTCAGTCGATCAATACGGGGCAACTTTAGCGCGTTGGTTCGGAGTCGCGGAGAATGATCTTAATTTAATATTCCCGAATTTAGCGAATTTTGAACAACGAGATTTAGGCTTATTTTTGTAATTTGAAAGCATGCCGACGAACGGCGTTAAAAATCGACCCGCTGGACGGCACATTTGAGAACGACTGCATTACGGGTCAATTTATGAAAGATTTATCACAGTTTCATCCCCGCCGATCCCCGTACAATATCATCACTAAATTAATTGCTCGACGGAACGACCATGAAAAACTTTATTGTTATATTCTTACTTTCAATTGTGATTGCAGCTTGCGATTCAGGTGACTTTCAAGATGGCACCGAATTCATCATTAACCCGAGTGAATTTGTATTGATCACCGGTTGCGGCACATCTGAAGAGTTCATAACGCTTACCGCCATCGCAAATGGTCGATCCGCGGGTGAGGTCGCCTATTTCGCTGACCTATCCTGGTCCGGAAATAGCGGCTTTGGAACCGTACTCACCGAATTATATGTAGACAATGGTTCTAGCAGAGGGATATTTGATGTTAACGACACCCTGGTGTCAGGTGCCGGTATGGCACTACATGCCGGCTCCACAAATTCTGTTGGGAAAGCGTATTTTATTGCTCGGTTTAATACTTGTGACGCATATACCGGGCAGTTAACAATATCTTCTCAACTCGGCGCCACTGTACAAATAATGAATTTCGGTATTAACGCCGAGATCGATCCAGAAGACGACGGCGACGGATCGTAGGATTTCGCTATTTTCGATAGAGTATTAGGGTAAACCCATAAAGCACGCTACAATGCGTGCATGCTTGAAGTATCTTTACTCAGGCAAGGAAGCCAGAACAATTTCACGGACTATAAAACATGAGCCTGGCTCTCGTTCATTCGAGAGCTCAGGTTGGTGTCGATTCACCGGCCGTCGAAGTCGAGGTGCATCTCGCTAACGGGTTACCATCCATTTCTATTGTCGGTATGCCCGAAACCGCAGTTAAAGAAAGCAAAGACCGTGTTCGTGCGGCCATTATCAATTCGAATTTTGAATTTCCCAACCGTCGTATCACCATTAATCTTGCGCCCGCCGATTTACCAAAAGAAGGTGGGCGTTTCGATCTACCCATTGCGCTAGGTATTCTGGCCGCCTCGGGACAAGTCCCAAATGAGCAACTAGAACACATCGAATGTATTGGTGAGCTATCTTTAGCAGGAGAGCTACGCTCGGGGCGCGGTGTGTTACCTACTTCGCTAGCTTGTGCTAAAGCAAAACGTGAATTGTTACTACCAGAGGCCAACGCCGCTGAAGCGGCATTGGTTGCGAACGCTACGATCAGACCCGCTAAACACTTGTTAGATATCACGCGACATCTGGTCGATGGAGATTATCTACCAATATTTACGGATGCCGCAGCAACAGCCACCGCAAACTATCAGGTTGATATGTCTGAAGTTAAGGGGCAGTTGCAAGCCAGGCGCGCCTTGGAAATAGCCGCGGCCGGTGGCCACCATATGATGATGGTCGGTCCGCCAGGAACGGGTAAGACTATGCTGGCAGACCGGATCGCGACCATCATGCCAGCCATGACCAATCAAGAAGCACTGGAAAGCGCGACGCTACAATCAATCAGCCAACAGGGCTTCAAAACCGAAAAATGGAAGTTACGACCCGTTCGTAAACCGCACCATACTTCTTCCGGGGTGGCTTTGGTGGGCGGTGGCTCAATCCCGAGACCAGGAGAAATTTCATTAGCGCACCATGGCATTCTGTTTCTTGACGAACTCACAGAGTTCGACCGGCGCGTGCTGGAAGTGTTACGCGAACCACTTGAGAATGGTGAAATCACCATCTCCCGTGCTGCACGCCAGGCTGACTTTCCGGCGCGCTTTCAATTGATTGCCGCCATGAACCCATGCCCGCAAGGCTATGATTGCGACTTAAAACATAACTGTCGCTGCACGCCCGAACAACAGCGTAAGCATCGCGGCCGCATTTCCGCACCCATGCTTGACCGGATTGATTTACAAATTGAAGTGCCCAAATTACCGAAGGAGGCGTTGCGAGCCGAAGGCGGCGGCGAAGATAGCCAAACTATAAGGGTTCGGGTTGAGAAAGCGCGTGACATCCAAATTAACCGCAGCGGCAAATTTAACGCTGCACTGAATACTAAAGAACTGGATACCTGGTGTCGGTTGGATAGTGACGGTCAGCAATTGCTGGATGCAGCGATGGACAAATTCCGGTTATCAGCGCGCGCTTACCACCGGATTTTAAAAGTCGCCCGGACCATTGCTGATCTTGCTGCCAGCGAGGACATCGATACTACCCATATAAGCGAAGCATTGAACTACCGCGCCATGGACCGCTGGCAAGCCGGACAACTGTAATGTCGCTATTGACTGTTGATCTAGGAGCCTAACAAAGCATTCTCTTTGAGCAATGCTTTCAACTTGCCTTTGCGCCACCCCGAAATAACTTCGTCACCGATCAAGACCTGTGGAATTTTTTTGTAGCCACGCGCATAAAAATCCCGGTTGGCATCATCGTCATTTTTCACATCTAATAAAGTATAGGAAACATTATTCTTGTCCAAATACTTTAAGGTTTTGTTGGTCCACGGGCAGCCTGTATGGCCATATACGGTGACCTTATTCTGCTGCTCCGCGAAAGCACTGAACGAGAGTAGCAGCATGATTGCTAATACTAATAAATTCTTCATAAGCATGTACCTGTTATTAATCTGTCTCTTTAGCTGCCAGCGTTGCCGCTAGCGCTTCGATAGTTGAGCGCATTGGCGCCAAGTCATAACCGTTTTTATCGCCCGCGCTGATGATGTCATCTGTAGGCATTTTGCCAGCCTGACACATTGACCACAGCGTAATTGAGCGAGTACCCGAGCGACAATAAGAAAACACCGGTCCATTGGCATTATCAAGAACTTCACTAAGCTCTTCTATCATGTCATGCGTTAGCTGTCCGGGGACCATCGGGATGTAGTGATAATCCAGATCCGCAGCGACTGCTAACGCTTCGATCTCATTGCCCAGAGGTTGGCCGGCAACTTCGCCATCGGGCCTGTTGTTGACAATCACGGTATAACCCGCTGCTTTGATCGCGGCAATATCTTCCGGCATGATCTGTGGTGATACTGCCAATGCGTCCGTCACTTTTTTAATTTCCATGCCAATTCTCCTCTATGGCTAATCATCATAGCAGGGTAAAAAAAAAGGCGCTATCAGCGCCCTTTTGAAACTGCTTAATGTTGGTTAAAGATTGTTATTGACTCGCGGCATTGACTGCGGGTTCTTCGGCAATAGTCACCGTATCCACAACCATATCAGACGCTGTCGTAGCCATGGTTTTTATCTTGGTACCAGTTTCTCTAAGCATCTTATCGCCGGCATCTTTAACCATCGCGTCAGGTGCATCGACCTCTGCTTCTGCTTGGGCCGCATCGACCTTTGCTTGGGCCGCATCGATGGCAATTTCTTCAGTCGCCTCGTCTGTAGCTGGCATTTCATTATCTGAAGTTTCTGTCGCGTCATTGGATTCAGCAACCCGCTCTGTTTCGCTAATATTGACGCCGGCCTGCTTTAACATCGCGACGATGCTATTCCAGATATCATCATCAGATAAATTCGTATCGCCACCTTTAGGCATCATCGTTGTGCCCTCTTTTCCATTGAGGCCGACATCCATCAACGCGTCCATGCCCTGGGCGTAACGCGCACCCCAATCGGCAGCATCGTCAAGCTTGGGCGCACCGCCAACACCGGCAGTGTGGCAACTGGCACATAAGTAATCAACAACCTCTGCACCCGTTCTAACAACTTCTTTCACGGCAGGCGCTTCAGGGAAGATGTTTTCGCACTCAGGATCGGCAATACAAGCATCGACCATATCCTGCGTTATGACATGACCAACCGGCAGAATTCTTTTGTTTGCTGCCAGCAATAACTTATCTGCGTCCGAGATCTTGCCCACCACCTTTTCAGTGGCATTACGGGTGTAACTGCTAGACAAATATCCAATCAGAACGGCAATCGCGACTAACACCGCGATGGTTAAACCAATTTGGAAAGTTACTGTTCGGTCAATCTTGTTCACAATGTACTCCGGAAATTCAATATTCGTGATCAATTTCAGCTGCGCATTATAAGCAAATACGGGAGCAGAAACCACGTCTAATAGTAGAGTCGCGAACCACACCGCATAATTTATATAGGGGCCAAATAGCTCCGTTTTAGGGTATCAGACCAATGGCACGAAATTTCGCGTTAAACAACGCTGTAACCGGACTGACTTAGCGGAATTTCCCTGATCCGCTCGCCATTGATGGCATATATCGCATTAACTATGGCGCCTGCCACTGGCGGTAACGCTGGTTCACCGAGTCCGGATGGCTCGTTATCGGACTGGATAAAATGTACGTCTACCTCTGGCGCCTGAATCATCCTCAGCAGCTGGTATTGATCAAAATTCGATTCCAGTACCTGCCCGTCTTGCAGGGTTAACTGTTGCGCCGCCATAGCGCTAATGCCGTCGATTACCGCGCCCTGACATTGATTGACCGCCATACTCATGTTTACGATCGGCCCGACATCACCGACCATAGTGATCTTGTGAATTTTGATTCGTTTGTCAGCTAGCAGTTCAACATCCGCAATTTCGGCGAAGTAACCGCTATGGCAGTAATAGAACGCCAAACCCTGGCCACGATTTTCTGCCGTGTTCTTACCCCAGTCCGCAATCCGGCAAACCTCGGTAATCGTTTCTCGGGCACGCGCAGTAACAAAAGGATCAAAAAAGGAACCCGGTAACTCTTCATGTTTCGCTAGCAACTCCAGGTACAAGGTTTTGAGGTCTTTATTTGCCGCCGCTGCAATCTCGTCTAGAAAGCCATTAATAACAAATGCGAAGGTTGAAGATATTGGCGCGCGCCACGCACCCGTAGGCATGGTTTGTAACTGCAAACTTTGATTGATCTGATAATTATCAACAAACTCTCTGGGGAAAATGTTATTTGGAAAACTTCCCCAGCGATTGGATTTTTTACCGTCAGAAGAGCCAGTTACAAAGTGATCGCGCCAACCGGTCAACGCACCGGACTGATCCAGCGTTGCGGTTAAACCATGCCAGCCACCGGGACGATAATAGTCATGCGCCATATCATCCTCACGCGTCCACTGAAGTTTTATCGGGACCTGCGCTTGTTGCGCAATTGCTACTGCTTCATATAGAAAATCTTCATACAAGCGCCGACCAAAGCCACCACCTATTCGGGTTTGATGTATTGTGATTTTTGCCGGGTCCAGACTGAAGAATTTGGACAAACGGTTAAGCGCTACAGCCGGTAGCTGCGATGGCGCCCAAATTTCAATCAAACCATCGTTTACTGACACGGTGCAGTTTTGTGGTTCAAGTGGCGCATGACTTATAAATGGATAGCTATAGCTTGCCGCGACAGTTTTGTCCGCAGTGGCGATTGCCGCGTCTATATCCCCATCAGCATAAAGCTCATCGCTGGATTCTGTTTCTATAAGCTGCAGCGCCTCTTCACGCATATTGTTCCAGCTATCTTTTGAAGCAGCGCTGATATCCCAATCAATCTGTAGTTGTTTTTTTGCCGATATTGCCGCCCATGTTGAATTCGCGACAATGGCAACCCCTTCGCGCAAATCAGTGTTAGCACCGATCCCTTTAACAATGAAAACCTGCTCGACGCCTTTTAGTTTTTTAATTTCTTCAAGATTTACTGAATTTATTGTGGCACCAATAACGGCGGCGCTGGTATAGCTGGCATAACGCATATCCGGAATGTTTTGATCGATCCCGAACAAGGGTTGTCCGGTGACAATGGCATGATTATCTACGCCAGTTATCGACTGCCCAAGCAACTTATAATCGGCCTTTGCTTTAAATTGAAGTTCGTCCGCATTGGGCACCGGCAACTTTGCCGCGGCCTCTGCTAAAGCGCCATAGTCCAAACTGTCCTTGCTATCGAGATTAATAACCGTACCATTTTCGGCGCGACAGCGGTCAACCTTGATGCCCCATTGATCGGCGGCCGCTTTCACCAACATTTGCCGCGCGGTAGCGCCCGCTGTTCGTAATGGCGTCCAGGACGCTCTCACCGATCTGGATCCGCCCGCAACCTGACGTTCATAGGCGACCGGATCAACCGGTGCTTGTTCGACCCGTACCTGGTCCCACGGTATCTCTAGTTCTTCTGCGACGATCATTGGCAAGGCGGTTTTAACACCCTGGCCGATCTCCGGATTGCTGGCAAGAATGGTCGCCGTATTGTCGCTATTGATACTAAGCCAATTGTTGAATTTGGCTGAATCAAAGTTCGCGGCGACTGAAACGAGGTTTTGATTAGCATTGGACGCGCCAGAGTTTTTTTCACAACCAGCCAGACCAATACCTAACATGAAGCCTGAACTAGCACCGATAAACTGCCTACGATTAATAATCGACATGTTAAGCGTCCGCCTTATTTTTGCCCGCAGCAAATTTTATCGCTTGTTTAATCCGGACATATGTTCCACAGCGACAAATATTCCCGGACATCGCGGTATCAATGTCTTCGTCCGTGGGATTGGGGTTTTTATTTAACAGCGCCGTGGCGCTCATTAACTGCCCGGCCTGGCAGTAACCACATTGCGGCACATCGTGTTCAACCCAGGCATCCTGTAACGCAGTTAATCGTTTATCGTTCGCCAAACCTTCAACCGTAGTGACGTCCATACCGTTTACCGACGCCAGCGGCACGGAACAAGAGCGCACTGGCTGACCATTAAGATGTACCGTACAAGCACCGCATTGCGCAATACCGCAACCAAACTTGGTTCCTACCAATCCCAGTTCGTCACGCAATACCCATAACAATGGCGTCGCCGGGTCATGATCACTAAGCTTTTTTTGTTCGCCATTTACACTAAAGGTAACGTCAGACATAAATTTGCTCCCTTAAAGATATAAACCAGTTTAACTACTACATCTACCAGATCAATGCGCTTGGCCATTCAACCCAGCGGTATTGCCATCGCATCGTTTACCGCTGGGCGCGCGGCAACCTTTTCTTGCCACGCTAATAAAGCGTCCAAACCTTCCAACGCGTCAGCAATTCTCGCCGCCGAAATGGCCACCGAGGGGAATGCTAACATATCGGCAATTGAATATTCTGCTCCAGCTAACCAGGCATTATCTTGTAGAACACTATCTAATGCCGTCAGTATTCTCCTGGCTTGTGCAGTAAAATACTCTATAACTTCGGGATGATTTCCCGCAACAATAACATCAACCTGAAATTGCACTGCCAGCGGCAATGCCAAATCGGACGATACCAAGCTGGTCATTTCGATGACTTTGGCGCGGTCGATTTTATCCTCGGGTATGAAACGCTGGTAATGGTCAGCCAAAAATATCGCTATCGCTTCGGTGCCATAAATAGAGACTTCATTGCCGTCTATATTTGTGTTGAGTACCGGAACGCGCGCAACCGGCGACAGACGTGTAAACGCACTATCAAATTGCTCGCCTTTGACCAGATCAAGCACATGTAAGTCATAATCGCAGCCAAACTCATGCAGCGGAATTAGTGCTTTGTAACCGTTGGCGGTATTCGCGGCGTATAAGGTAAATACTGATGACATTGCTCAGGCTTTCTTGGCGGATAAGTCTCTAATTAATAGTAACATCAAAAAGATGCCTAGCGCGCTGGCCCCCGCTAACGCCGTCATCGGTCTTAAACTGTCGTTATATAGAACTCCTGACAGCCATGAAAATATACCACCGCCAATCATACTCAACGAGCCTGACAGACCCGCCGCGGCACCACTTGTACCGGGAAAGTTTGCAACCGCGCCGTTGATTGCCAGTGGAGAAATCAAACCGGTGAAAAACATCGCCGGAACTAACAGTATTAACGGCGACCACAATGTAGCATTGGGTAAAAACCATATCGACAACATAGCGATTCCAATGACCAATACTGACCGGCAAGCAAAGCGCAGTGTTGCCGAATTGCCGTAGCGCTTAACGCTAAAAGCAGCAAAACCGGTTCCAATAATGAAAGCCACGGTAATAAACAGCCAATAGGCAATAAACCAGCTGTCCGGATGTTTTAATTGCTGTTTAAAAAATTCAGCGCCAATCGGTAAAAAAACAAAAAAGATTGCCTGACAAAAAGTATTCATTAGCGTGTAGCCCACAAATACGGAAGACCCCAACAACACCGAATAGTTTTTTATAATCGGTTTAATGCGAATTTTTCGCGTTGCATATTCCGGCTTCAACGTTTCGTTGATCTTGAGCCACACGATCCCGACCACCAAGAACCCCGCACCACCCAGGAAGGCATAAACACTTCGCCAGCCAAAAAAACCACCAAGAAATGCACCAAGCAACGGGGCAATCAGCGGGCCCAGAGTCGCGCCAAGCATAAGGTAGGAAAAAGTGACCGCGGCTGCTTCTTTTGCTTGTAAATCGGTGATCATCGCGCGGCTGCAAATGCTGCCAGCACTCACCGATGCCCCTTGCACGGCTCGCAGTAAAATTATCAGCTGCCAATTAGAGCTCAACATCGTGAGCACACAGGCCAGCGTAAAAATCACAAAGTTTGCCAACAAGACCCGACGGCGACCAAAGCGATCGGCCAAAATACCTTGTATGGGTTGCGCTACACCAAGACCGATGAGGAAGGCGGAAATCATGTACTGGATTTCGCTAGTGCTGACATTTAAGCGCTCAGACATCTCGGGTAGCGCCGGCACAATCAATGTCATCGACAATGGCGCCATGATACAGATCGCCGTTAACGTCACAATGTTGTGAATACTTAAGCGCCCATCGTTATCTATATTCACAGCTTTCCAAGGTTGCCCTAACGTACATTATTCTTATTGTCTTCAAGACCACAACGCAATCATACTTGATTGCGATCAGGGGTCGTATCGTACAATGAATAATGATACTTATTTACCTAAGAATTCACCGATATATTTTTAGACAATCCAACCTCTCAGGGTCATGTGCTCGATGAATCAACCACGCATTTGGAAAAACACTTTCCAGTTATTTGTAAACTTCAATGAAAAATCCTACCTAACTATCAAACTTGTAGGGCAAACGTTTGAAATAAAGACAAATTGTTACTTCTTATAGCACTTGATTCATCTAAGATAAGGGTTCAATCGTATAAGCGGGTACGCAGACCAACGCTAGCCCTCGGGGGAGATTCAACATCATGTTAGTTAAACGATCATTACTTGGCATGGCATTAATAGGCTCGGCTATTCTGGCCAACATAGTGCTGATGTCACAACAAAAAGCAGAGCAATCGAACGTAGCAAAACCATCGGCGGCGCCCGCGATGACCATGGTCATTGATGCCAACACGGGAATGTTAAGAACACCAACCGCTGCAGACTTTAAAGAGATTGCAACGCAAAAAGAAAAAATTACCAGCAAAAAACCTAAAGTTCACTACAGCAACACCATGAAACAGTATGCGGACGGTACCCGCACTGGTGTTGTTGACCCGAGTCATATGCACAATATATACGCGAGCATTGATGCGGACGGAAACCTGGTCATACATGAAAGTTTGCAGCCACCCGTAAAACCTGAAATTGGAGCAGTGCAATGA
>CAZUMV010000034.1:11876-13537 GCA_964621435.1 uncultured Thiotrichales bacterium
TATCGAACACTGCTGAAAGTCCCGGCGCTATTTTTACTACTGGCAGGCGCCAATGCACATGCCGAAGCGACCTTTGTGATCAACAATCTTGACAGCAATGGTGAAGGCTTCAACGACGGCACACCAGCGACTCCGGTAGGTGGAAACCCTGGTACCTCGGTTGGTGAGCAACGCCTGATAGTTTTACAATATGCATTGGACACCTGGGGAGCACGACTAAACAGCTCACCGACTATTGTTGTACGTGGATCTTTTGATAGTCTTGGGTGTAGCCCCAATAGCGGTACCCTGGCGCAAGCGGGCGCGCTAATTGTGCATTCAGATTTTCCGGGCGCTCCCCGTGTGAATACTATTTACCCGGCAGCGTTGGCAAACGCACTCGCCGGTTTTGACATTAATGCCAGCGCGGAAGGATTACCGCCCGGTCAACCAGATTCAAATACACCATCGGGCCGACCGAGTGATACCAATGATGAGTTGGCAATCACGGTTAATGCCGACATCGGTAATGACGATTGTCTTGGTGGTTCACCTTATTATCTGGGTCTCGATAATCAACCTACAGGCGGCACGATCGATTTACTCAACATCTTGCTGCACGAAGCTGCTCATGGCCTCGGCTTTCAAGATTTCCTGAATCAATCCACGGGTGCCCCGTCTTTTGGCGAGTTTGGTATTTTTTCAACCTTCTTGTTCGACAATGCCAGCGGATTATCGATCATTGACCAACCTACCAATGCTGATAGAAGCGCAGCAACCACCAATCCCGGTGAATTGGTCTGGACCGGACCCAACGTTACAGCGACAGCTGCCAGCGTGTTAGAAGCAGAACAAACTGTTGAGATAGAATCTACTGCGGGAATCAGTAACCTTGTATTCGGTACCGCCAGCTTTGGCCCGGCAGCCACCCCGCAAAATTTCAGTGGCAACGTAGTATTAGCTGTAGATACCGGAGGGATTAGTCCGAATGACGCGTGTGAACCACTAATCAACACGGCGGAAATCAACAATAATATTGCTCTGATCGACCGGGACGATTGTAATTTCACGGTAAAAGTACAGTTTGCACAAGATGCCGGAGCAACCGCGGTCATTATCGCTAATACCGACGGGCGCGGCACCATAGGTATGAGCGGCGAAACTGGCAGCATTACCATTCCGTCGGTCAGTATTTCCAATGCCGATGGTGATGCCATCAGGGCTGAATTGGCTTCCGGCGTTAGCGCTGCACTGGTGGTTGATTTAACTCGCCTGCAGGGCGGTGATAGCCAAGGGCGCGTCAAAATGTTTTCTCCTGATCCGGCGGAGCCAGGATCCTCAATCTCGCACTTCGATTTTAGCGCTTTTCCAAATTTGTTGATGGAACCTGCCGCGAGCGGCGGTATCAACGGTGCGACTGACGTAGACCTGACCGATGAATTATTTGCAGATCTCGGCTGGAGCACAGTCACCAATCCATCACTACCAATACCCTTCCCGGCAAGCACTGGTTCCAATACCGGTGGCGGTAGCACTGATACGGGTGGTGGGACTGATACCGGCGGCGGTGGGACTAACACGGGTGGTGGTACTGATACCGGCGGTGGCGGTGGTGGCACTGACACGGGTGGTGGTACTGATACCGGCGGTGGCGGTGGTGGCACTGACACGGGTGGTGGTAC
>CAZUMV010000034.1:13637-16273 GCA_964621435.1 uncultured Thiotrichales bacterium
GTGGTGGTACTGATACCGGCGGTGGCGGTGGTGGCACTGACACGGGTGGTGGTACCGACACAGGTGGTGGCACTGATACCGGCGGCGGCGCAGACACTACGCCGACCACGACCCCAACAAGCTCTGGCGGCGGCGGTGGTGGTTCTTTCGGTATTTTTGCAAGCTTGCTGTTGCTGAGCAGCATTATTATTCGCGTACGAAGAGGCAAGCTCAAAGCTACTATACAATAATTTTATGACCTCGCAACAGTGGAACGCTGACGAGTACACCCGACATGCTGCGTTTGTTGCCGAACTAACTGCTGATGTTTTATCTTTATTAGATCCAAAACCCGGTGAAAGTATCCTTGATCTGGGTTGTGGCGACGGTCGCTTAACCGCGCACTTACAAGAACTGGGTTGTGAAGTTTTAGGCGTTGATGGCAGTCCGGCGATGATCGAAAAAGCGGCGCTCCTAGCCGTGCCGGCGCTGGTAATGGATGGTCATGATCTAACTTTCGATCAAGAATTTGATGCCGTGTTTAGCAATGCCGCTCTGCACTGGATGACCCGCCCCGAAAAAGTTATCGATGGCGTACAACGCGCACTCAAACCCGGAGGGCGGTTCGTCGCTGAATTTGGCGGTGCCGGTAACACCAATAAAATCATGTCCGCAATTTCCAGAACCATGAAAACTCTGGGTCACCCTGAATTTCAATTGCCGTGGTACTTTCCCACCACGGATGAGTACGCCTCCTTACTGGAAAATAAAAATTTTAAAGTAGAGCGTATAGAGTTGGTAGAACGCCCGACCCCGTTAGAAAGCGGGATGCAAAAATGGTTAGAGCTTTTTACTGGCGGGATCACAAAATCACTTTCGGAAACGGAACGGCAAAAGTTTTTGGAAGCCGTCTGCGAAACTGTAAAGCCGGACTTATACGATCATGACACAGGTTGGTGGGCGGACTACGTTCGCTTGCGCGTGAAAGCTATTATGAGTTGATCGCCAAAAATTTTTGACGGCTTTGCTGCGAAAACTTAATAGCCAACAACGCCAATACCCGGAAAGTGCACCACAATGCGGGCACTCAAAGAAATCAAAAGCGCGCCAAATAACCAACAAAACGCGACGCAGATCGAAATTACTGTGTTTTGCAGGCATAGTGTCGGGATTAAGAACTGACAGAATTTCCGCATACAATTACAATATTAGGTATGTTAGACGCTCTTTGTCATATTTACGACCTCAAAGAAAGGCAGGCTGCCGAGTTTCTACTGCGCGGACAAAGCTACCTGGTCATCAAAGACATGGATGAAATTTCCGTGTACTTTAATGAGTGCCCACACGCGGGACATAATTTAAATATGATGACCGATGACATCGTCTCGCCTGATGGCAAACAGATTATGTGCACCGCTCATGGTGCGATTTTCGAAACTCATACCGGTAAATGCACGGCAGGGCCATGTACCGGTGCTTATCTCGAAAAAGTTAACATCACCATCAAAGACGACAAAATCTGGCTCTAGTAACTGTGCATTTAAATAAAACCTGAATCAGATCACAGTCTATTTTTTCGATTGGCATAACATATGTAACGCTAGGTAACCTAGCTTGGCCGATAAGTTTACATTCAGATTAAAAGGCTCTTTTTATACGCATTTGTAGTTAGGTCGCAAGATGTTCAAGTTCATTTTTAAAATATTTATTATTATTTTGGCATTCACGACCGTTTGGTACGGCACTTCGCGGCTGGGTAGCAACGGTAAAGCAGTCACTAGTTATACTTTGCGATCAGTAAACAACGAAAGCAAACCCGGTAAACGAGACTTTCTGCATATCGCTACCTTTAATATTGCCCACGGCCGCGGCCCCGACTTAAATGCCAGTAACTGGCAAGGGCGAAGTATCGCGGGAGACAAGAAACATCTGGATGAAATCGCAACTTCCCTCAAAGATCTGGATCTCGACATTGTCGTCCTCAATGAGGTCGATTTTTCGGCTGCCTGGAGCAACCAAATCAACCAAGCCAAACATATCGCTGAAAAAGCCGGATTCAGCCATGTTGTAGAACAGCGTAACATTGATATTGGAATCCCTTTTTTCAACTTTAAGTTCGGCAATGCCATTTTGAGTAAACACCCAATCGTAGAAACGCACTATCTTGAATTTGAGCCCTACTCAACGTTAGAAAATATCTTCGCGGGCAACCACAATGGTGCTTGTGCGATTATTGATTCACCACAAGGTAAGATCGGAGTATTCGCAATACACCTTGACAGTCGAAGTGCAGCGCACCGACTCAATGCAGCCAAGGACATGCGTCGGTTTTCGGAAAAACTCGGCCATGCAACAGTCGCCATGGGAGACTTTAATTCCGCACCAAAAGATCATATCAATGCGACCAGCAATGAAGCCGGTGACAACGCCATAAGTTATTTGCTGGACGACTCAATATTTGAGGGCGACCGCAGGGTAAAAGATCACCAAAGGTATTATACCTTTCCGGCTGAAGAACCTGATCGGGTAATTGACTGGATATTGGTTAATAAAGATTACGACATAACGAACATAAAAACTGACAATACCGGGCTCTCGGACCATTTGTTAATTTCGGCTAAATTAAGAAATTAGCTTCTAAAAACCCGAGTCGAGAT
>CAZUMV010000035.1:0-16267 GCA_964621435.1 uncultured Thiotrichales bacterium
GGGTAATCCAGCTAACTATTCTGTGGCTGAGGCCAAGGCTCGACAACCTGCGCAGTTGGCCAAAATTGTGGATGCAAAGTGGGGGCCGGACGGCGAAACCCTGCTTTTATTGGGTAATACCATAATGAGTGAGGGGAGTAATGATACAGAGGCGAGGTTCGGAGCCGAGGTCTTACAAGTGCCGTTGCCTTTAAACCAAATTGGCGAATTTGTTTTTGAAGGAGACTCCTTTGGCCCGAAATTAGCGTGGTCATTGTATGGGCCTCAGCAAGAAGTCTCGCGAGGGCATTTGACGCCAATAAGCAATAATGAATACATCTTGGCGAGATCGCCACGAACCTTGCAAAAGTTTAGGCCACGAGCACAAGATACTAATGGCAACATGATTGCGGAGCAAATTGTCTGGACAACAGCAATGCCGCCAACAGGTGCATGTCAAATCCCTGGAGCGTCAGGCGTTTGTGCCGAGATCGCGGATCTGTCAGTGATTGCGCGGGATTCAACAAAACTTACAAACTTTCGTAAGCGCGTACAAAAGAAAGGTTTGAGTTTTGCCGAAAAAAAATCACCTCGTTAAGGTCTTGCAAGTTCTTCCCGGCGGCTCATCCAGTAGTAAATAATGCAATCTGGCGTGGCATACTAGGCTTATTCCACACACGGGTATAGTACGGAAAGCTTGATGAGTCTTTTAAAAGTCGTTTTTCTCGATCGCGGTACGATAGAAAAATCAGTGCAGATTGCGCGACTATCCTTTGTTCATGATTGGCTGGAGTATCGGCAAACATCCGCGGATCAAGTGCCCGAGCGTCTGCAGGGTGCCGATATCGTTATTACCAACAAGGTACCAATAACAGCACAGCATTTAGGAGTGCTTCCGAAGTTAAAATTTATTGCGGTTGCGGCCACTGGCGTTAATGTTGTGGATATTGATGCATGTCGTAAATATAATGTGATCGTTAGCAATATTCAAAATTATGCTGCGACGACCGTTGCCGAACATACCTTCGCAGCGATATTGAGCTTAAGCCGAAATCTTACCGAATATCGAGAGCAACTTTTGGCTGGCGTCTGGCAGCAAGCACAACAGTTTTGTTTTTTTAACCGACCTATCCACAATCTTTCAGGTATGACATTAGGAATTGTTGGTACGGGTGCCATCGCTACCGCAGTAGGTTGTCTTGGCAACGCCTTTGGCATGACGGTGATTTATCATAGTCTAAGCGGGAGACCTAAAGTTGAACAAAAAGAATTGGTATCTCTGGATAAAGTATTTCGGTCAGCAGATGTGCTGACCCTGCATTGCCCGCTTAATGCGGCCAGCAATTTGTTGGTGAACCGTCATAGATTCGAGCAAATGAAAAATACCGCTTTGTTAGTAAATACCGCACGCGGGGAAATCGTTGATATTGAAGATCTTGAATTCGCCATCATAAATGGTCAGATAGGAGGTGCGGCAATCGACGTGGCGCCCGTAGAGCCACCACCAGAAAATTCTGCTTTAATGAGGCTATTGGCGCAACCAAACTTCTTGCTCACGCCGCACACAGCATGGGCAAGTATTGAAGCAATGCAAGAACTTGTAGATCAGTTGATTGAAAATATCGAGGCTTTTGCGAGCGGCCGACCGCTACGGGTTGTGACCTGACTTGCTCGTTTAGATCAACGCCCGCCTTGATCGCCAATCGATTTAAACTAGACCCGACTTGTAGTAAAAACATCCAAATCATATGCGGGTTATAATAATTTGATGCGCACTTTTATTTTTATTGTTTCGATCGGGCTTTCAGCTACGCCGTCTTTCGCGACCGAATCAGTTATTGGTCGAGTCGAACAGGTCAAGGATGCCGACTCTATCGTTGTTAACAATACCGAAATTCGTCTTTATGGAATCGACGCGCCGGAATCTAATCAAAAGTGTAAAAACAAAATTGGGCGAAATTATGCCTGTGGAGAAGCTGCTAGCAGGGTGTTACGCAGGCTGTTGCGGAATAAGCGAGTCAATTGCGAGATCAAGGGTAAGGATCAATACCAAAGATTTCTGGGTGTGTGCCGGCGTGGCGTAGTTAACGTTAATCAGTATCTGGTTGCCCAGGGCTGGGCAATTGCCTATGAACGTTATGACACACTCTATGTCAGTGCCCAGGCATTGGCCAAACGAAAAGGTGTCGGATTATGGCAAGGAGAGTTTGAAGCGCCAGAGGTCTTTCGGCGAACAAATTTAGATAATAATCCGGGCTCTGATCATGCCGGTATAAATGCGGGGAAGACTGGTTGTACTATCAAAGGCAATATCAATAGCAAGGGACAGCGGATCTATCATACGCCGGCTGGCAGCAAAAATTATTATAAAACACGGATTAGCGAGAACAAGGGCGAGCGTTGGTTTTGTTCAGAGGCAGAGGCTCGCGCAGCGGGTTGGCGCCCCCCTAAAGGTGGTTAAAGTTAACGGGCAATAAAAAAGCTCCGCATTGCTGCGGAGCTCTTGGTTTTACCATGAGTTTTTAGTATTACTTGGTTCGCCGGCGTCTTGCTACACCACCTAAGCCAAGTAACAGGGCGCTGATCCAACCTAATGAGCCGCCACCACTGCCACTAACATCCGCAGCACTACTCAAAGGGTTGACTGGCGCAGCACTTAACGTGTTTCCAGAGCGTGGGCTAAGGCTAAGCGTGTTGGCCACTTCTTGCCATCCATCGTCGGTACAAACAGCCTGAGAATACGCCTGGTTGGCATAAAAATACTGGTCATCACAGATCTGGCCAACGTTCATACAAGTATTATCGACGAACTCGAGTTCGGCGTTATACATTTTGCCGTTAGCGAAAATACCGCGTGGACAGGCTTCTTCTTGGGGTTGCCAACTACCTTCGCTACATACCGCAGTTTGAAAGGATTGGCTGCCGTAGAAGTACTGGTCAGCACACACTTGCGCTTCGTTGCTGCAGGTATTTTCGACTAACTCAAGCGCTGCGCTATACATCGTGCCGTTCTCGAATACCCCTCTTGGGCAAGCCTCTAAAACTACTGCTGGTTCGTCGCCTTGCTCGCGCTGCCATGTGCCATCGATACAAATTGCATCAATGAAAGTGTTGCTACCGTAGAAGAATTGCGATGGACAGACCTCGTTAGGAATACTGCACGAATTTTCTACCAGGACAGCGTCGGCGTTGTAGATATTACCGTCATCGAAAATACCGCGTGGACAGCCGGCGCTCATCACCGGCGGTGTGTCTATGGCGTTAACGTTAATGGTTCTGGTAGCAGTACCTTCATTACCCGCGTTATCGACAGCAGAGTAGGTGATGGTATAGCTTCCGACAATTGTTGTATTAACTTCGCCTGCACTGGTTACTAATACGTCGCCATCAATATTGTCTTGCGCCGTTGCACCCAGATCGATATAGCTGCTATCCAGATCGATATCAACAGGGTTGTCACCAATTATAGTGATCACTGGTGCGTTCGTATCTACGATTACAACTGGCACGACAATCACGGTGCGGGTAACGCTCGCGGTGTTGCCTGCAGCATCAGTCGCGGTATAAACAATCGCGTATTGTCCGGGTGTATTTAAGTCTACGGTGCTTGCTGCGTTAACCGTAACGATGCCGTCGATGTTATCGATCGCACTTGCACCTGGATCCGTAAACGTACTACCAGCATCAACGGTAATTGAAGCGGCGCCATTTAACGTAAGTACTGGCGCGATAGAATCTTCAGTGCCAGGTTCTGGTGCAGTAACGTTTACTCTACGAAACGCGCTCGCGACAATGCCGGCGCCATTAGTCGCCGTATAGAAAACTCGATAACTACCTGGTTCAGTAATGTCGACCTCACCGGTGATCACAACGTCCAGATCTCCTTCATTTGGATCAGACGCGGTTGCGCCAAGTTCGACATACTCCTGACCGACTTCCAAAGCGATGAATACGGGGCCAGTCAGCGTGACTTGTGGTGGTTCAGCGGGAAGTTCCTCGTCCACGATAATGGTTCTAGTTGCGGTACCGACGTTGCCGAAGCTATCTACCGCACTATATTCAATACGATATTCACCGGGAGTTGCAGTATCAACAGTTCCCGACGCGCTGACCTCAACCGCGCCATCAACATCATCCAACGCAACTGCACCGGCATCTTCATAACGACTGCCAACCGGTAAGAACACCACTCGCTGGCCGAGTATGCGCAAGGTAGGTGGCGTGATATCTTCGACCGCCTCTGTGGTGATGATAATGTCACGTGTTGTAATAGACTCTGAACCGGCATCGTCTGTTACTCTTAGCTCGACCATAAAGGTTCCGGTAGACCTAAAGCCGGGTTCTATACGAAAATCGATTTCCGGAACCTGACTGAATGAAATGATTACATCATCTGGTCTTTTAATCGCGAAAAAATATTCGACGATTTCACCATCGGCATCAAAAGAATCTTCGGCACTAAATGATACGTCAAGTGGAAGCACTCCAGTAGTGGGTCCGCCAGAGATTATTCCCGTTGGCGGAATATTGTCTAAAGCAATAGCATCTTCTAGGCGGAAAGATACGACGAAAAGGCGCTGCTCTATACCGGTCTCCTCATTAATTATTTTGAAGGTAACATCGCTAATACCGATGTTGTTGGAGTCCCATGACGCCGCACCTCGACAGCTAGCATCCGGAACGCCGCCACTGTTACCGCAGTTAACTTGCCTGGTACCCGCTAGTCGATGGGTAAATTGTCCATCAAAGAAGTTACCAGTGTCTGAGATTACGCGAGAGCCCGGACTTACCAATAAGTTCGTCGGATTTTGCAGAAAGACGTCATCTGTGCGGTTCTCGTCTTCACTAGTGTCTATGTCCAGATCAAAGGCAGTCATGGTCATAATGTTTGCTTTTACCGGGATGTTGGTTCCGGCTCGCACGACCTGATAGTTGATGTCCGCGAAAGCCCGGCCCCGTGCTCCAGTTTGGCCTAGCCAGAATTCTACGCGGCCATTTTCAGCGCCTACGCATGGCGATTCGTTAAATGTTGGTGCTCCGGTTACCGGGTCTACTCCGGTTGCAAAGATTAGCGGATTAAGATCCATAGCATCTTGAACCGTTAGTAAAACATCCAGCGCCACAGATTGAAATTCTGATGTGGTTGAGAATCTATAGACGCTTCCTGGCGCACATTCTTCGCCTTCAATACTGATTAATTCATCAATAATAATATCAACGCCATCACTATCCCGGGACTCGTCATCCTCATCCATTTTTCCGGTGAAGCGTTTTGCTGATTTTTGGTTTTGTTGTTGCTTGTATTCGAGATAGCTTGCCACTTCAGAAGGAAGTGCCGTGCTGGCGAAACTGGGATTTGTAGAAACAGCGAACAGCATGACCATTACAAGAACAAGGCTGGTGTTGAGTTTTTTCATTTTGGGAGGTCTCCGGGTACCGCATTGAAGTTGCTTCCTGCCGGTAGACAAGCAATCCGTGCTTTTAAAAGCAGCATTTAAAACCGCTTTCGTCTAAATCAATCAATGTAACTTAATTAAATGTTGTTATGAGTGGTGTAAAAGTACTGATGAACGGTATGGATTTAACCACAAGCTTTTGTAGGACTGCAAGCGGATAAGGCTTTAGTTCCGTTAAATTATGCGGTTTTATAACTTTCGACTGACAACATCACACTATATTGTAGGCCTTGGCCTTACAAACTAAGTTACTTTGTCAGCAACATACCTTTACTAAGATAGACATATAGCTCGGCACCGATAACCAAACCTGCCAGCAAACACAAAAAGACCACTAACCAACTCATTTTATGTTTTTTGATCAGCGGGGTATTACTGGTACGTATATGCGCCATTGAATAAAAGGAATTTGAAGTATGCGAACGTTTTAGTAATTTTTCTTTCTCACCCTCAACTATGAAAACATTTTTTTGTTTTCTATTAGGGGATGGTTTATCCGGAACGTCCTTTAAATTCGCGACCATATCGCATACTTCCTGATTGTATCTGTTGCGTTCCCGCAATCTTTTTTAATTTTCCGCTTTTGCTGTTAGCTTACATGCGGTTGTCTGTAACCAACATAAATCAATCGTTTACTCTAATCAAGTCGCTCTAGTAGAATTTCCAGGGCGTAGCAGCACGAAAGATAGCGAACTGCGTCACGGTCTCCTGTAATCATTCGGGTTTCGCTTAGGGTTTCAGAATTGATATGCCATCCAAAACAAATGGTGCCGACCGGTTTTTCTTTGCTACCACCGCCGGGGCCGGCAATACCGCTGGTGCTTATGGCTACATTGGCGCCGGAATTTTTTAGTGCTCCCATTGCCATTTGTTTTGTAGTAGCTTCGCTAACGGCACCAAGTTCATCCAGCGTATCCGGATCAACTCCGAGCATTTCTATTTTGGATTGATTTGAATAGGTTACGAAACCGCGATCAAAAACCGTGGAGCTACCGGCAATATCCGTGATGGCTTTGCTCAACCAGCCGCCGGTACACGACTCTGCGGTCGTTAATATCAGACTGTGTTTCGTTAGTGCGGCGACGACATCCGCAGAGAGGTCTTCGAGTACTGGTTTGGTCATTGTTCCTGGGCGGCTATCAGTCTGAGTGAGTTCTTATCAAGAGCACTCAAAAACACCGGCGTAATTTTAGAGCGTAGATCTAGTGTCGTAGGTACCGTTATCTCGGCGCGCAAATAGTTTTCGGTGTAGCCATGAAAACAATGATGATCGGTTTGTTCGGCGGGTTTAGGGCTTTCCCATAACACGGTTGTTTTACTGCCGAGTGCTTTTGAAAGCGCATCTCTTTTCATTTTTTCACCCAGCTCGGAGAGCTGCTTACAGCGCTGTCGCTTTAGCTCGTGACTGATTTGATCTGGCATCTTTGCCGCTTTAGTCCCGCTGCGCGGAGAGTAGGGGAAAATATGTAGATGCGAAAAGCCAACGTCTGCTACAAAGTCCATAGTTTCCTGCCACTCAAATTCAGTTTCTCCAGGAAAGCCGGCAATGATGTCGGTGGTGACGTTAAATGACTCATGTGCAGCACGTGCTTGTGCTACCAAAGCGGCGAAGTCGCGGGTGTTGCAGCGTCGCGACATTCTTTTTAGTACTGTGTCGCTACCACTTTGTAGTGGCAGATGCATGTGCGGCATTAATCTATTATTGTCAAAGAGTGCGAAAAAATTGTCCCCGAGGTCCCAAGGTTCAACCGAAGCGAAACGCAGTCTTGGTATATCCGTGTCTGCAAGAATACGTTTCACTAGTCGGTACAAATTACTGTCTATATCAGTACCATATCCCCCCACGTGTACGCCAGTAATTACCGCTTCCTGAATATTTTGGGTGTGCAGGAAATTGATTTCATCGATAATCTCTTTTTCAGAGCGGCTGACTTCGTTCCCTCTGGCATGCGTCACAATACAAAATGCGCAGCGATAGCGACACCCGTCTTGTACTTTTATAAAGGCGCGTTGCCGATGATGATTAAACACCGCGATTTCCTGGGGTGCGGTGGCGCGTAAAGGCATGGTATCGGGGATGAATTTGTCCATCACTATTTCTGGCAGCGATGATTTTTTATCGTTGCTAACAACCAGATCAACGCCATGCGTATCTGCGACTTGTTCTGGTTCAAGAGAAGCATGACATCCGGTGACGACCAGCCGCGCGGTCGGGTTTTCACGGTTAAGGCGGTTAATCAGATTACGTGATTTTCGACTAGCGTCGTTGGTGACGGCGCAAGTATTGAGCACGACGACGTCTGCATCTTGCGCTTCGTGATAGATATCGTGACCTTGCGCTTGAAACGCGGTTGACCACTGTTCGAGTTCTGCCTCGTTAAGCCTGCAACCGAGCGCGCGTAAATGTACTTTCATGCCGGATATTTTGGATGAAGTGAACTACTCTTTTACCAGCTCGGGAAAGTTCATTCTTAATACTTGCAGCGTTTCTTGTTTGGATTCTTCTAGGCCTAGCGCATCATAAGCGGTTACCAATAACTGCAACGCTTCCGGGGTAGCATTAGCATTGTGATAATGCTCGATAACATACGCAGCACGTTTCGCGACCGCCGCGTAAGCGCCGCGACTGGCATAGAATCTGGCCACTTCAAGTTCATGGTCGGCTAACAGGTTACGCAGGTGGATCATCCGTTGCCGTGCATCGGGTGCATATTTACTATCAGGGAATGTTTCAACCAGAGTTTTGAATTGATTGAACGAGTCTTGAATAGGCAAACTATCCATGGCAGCAATATTACGGTCTAGCAAGCCGTCGACGAAATTCTCAAGTTGATGGAAGTTGGCCAAACCTTGCAAATAGTAGGCGTAGTCCAGATTTTCATGCCTGGGGTAGAGCTTGAAAAATTGATCCAGAGTTTCAATGGCAGCTTCGTGCCGACCTCTTTTGAATAAACCATAGGCAATCTCCAAACGGGCTTGCTGGGCATATGGTCCAAACGGGTACCGGGATTCCAGAGTTTCGTACACTCTGATCATACGCTCGAAATTACCGCTGGCACGGGCCGCTCGACCCACATTATATAATCGTGCGGCCGGCTCATTGGTATCTTGTTCTGCGATAGGTTTGTCATCTTCCTTATTGCCAAATACACTACAACCAGTGCCTAGGCCAAGGATAAGGAATATTGGTAAAATCAGGGCGTTTTTCATTTCTCTTCCGTCAAATTGTGCATGTCTAATTCCAGCTTTGCGTATAATACCCCAGTTACAGCTAACAGTCGCCTGCCATGCCCAATGAAATATTGAAAGCGGATATCCCCGTTTCTATGCGAGGTCAGAGATTAGACCGTACCTTGGCGCAACTGTTCCCCTCATATTCAAGATCCTGCTTAAAAGGCTGGCTCGTGGATGGTGCGATCACCGTCGATGGCACGCAATGGCGTCCGAAAGATAAAGTACAGGGTGATGAGCAGGTCGTTGTCGCAGTCCAGGCGATGGTGGAACAAAGCGATTTTGCTGCCGAAGCAATTGATCTGGATATTGTGTATCAGGATGACGCGGTAATTGTTATCAATAAGCCAGCCGGGTTGGTGGTGCACCCGGCCACTGGTAATTGGTCGGGGACGCTGCTCAATGGCTTGTTACATCACTTTCCGGAGCTGGAGGAATTACCCAGAGCGGGGATCGTGCACCGTCTGGATAAGCAAACCAGCGGCCTGATGGTGGTTGCCCGCCATTTAAAAAGCCAAAAAGTTTTAGTCGAGGCTCTACAAGCGCGAACCGTAGGGCGAGAGTATCTTGCCTTGGTTAATGGCTTGGTAATCTCGGGCGGAACAATTGAACAACCGATTGGTAGACATCCCGTTGATCGAAAAGTCATGGCAGTCGTCGCGACTGGCAAAGAGGCAATTACGCACTATCGACTTGAACAGCGCCTGGTAGATTTTACGCTCTTGCGTGTTCGGCTCGAAACCGGGCGCACCCACCAGATACGAGTTCATATGGCGCATATCAAGCATGGCATTGTTGGTGACCCCGTTTACGGTGGTCGGCTAAAACTACCGCGTGCCGCTGATGACGCGCTTGTAACTATGCTCAAGTCATTCCGGCGTCAGGCTCTGCATGCGGAAAGCCTTACTATCAGTCACCCCGAGTCGGGTGAGCAAATGAGCTGGACGGTAGCAGTGCCGGCCGATTACGCTGAGCTACTGAAAGTGGTTGGTGAACACAAAGATGGCTGAAACCAGCAATGCACCGCTGGATGTTTTGCGTCCGGACTGGCCAGCGCCAGCGAATGTGCAAGCATTGGTCACCACACGTAGCGGTGGCCATAGTGTTCCTCCATTTGATCAACTCAACCTTGCAACCCATGTTGAAGATCGCGAATCGGATGTGCAGCAGAACAGGTCCCTGCTAAGCAAAGCCCTGGCCTTACCATCCGCGCCTGTATGGTTACAACAGGTGCATGGCATTCAAGTGGTGCGGGCAGAATTAGCAGGCGAAGATCATATTGCCGATGCTGCTACGACTTCTGAGAAAGACGTTATTTGCACAATCATGACGGCTGATTGTTTGCCGGTCTTGTTTTGTGATCGCGCCGGTACCCAAGTAGCGGCGGCGCATGCTGGCTGGCGTGGTTTGGTGAATGGTGTTTTGGAGGCAACGCGCAACACCTTTGCTTGTGATGGTGTTGACATCATGGCATGGCTTGGGCCAGCCATCGGGCCAGACGCGTTTGAGGTAGGCAAGGAAGTTCGTGAAGCCTATCTGGATACTGATTCAGCGCTTGCTACTGCTTTTGCGCCGGGTAAACCGGAAAAATGGTATTTGGATATCTATCAGGCCGCGCGTATCAGGCTTGCAGCGATAGGCGTTAGCAATATTAGCGGCGGCGGATGTTGTACCTACACAGATCAGTCACGCTTTTACTCTTATCGGCGAGACGGGCGTACCGGAAGAATGGCTAGCCTGATCTGGCTTGATGGCAACACAGAAGCTTGAATTTAAGCTAACTTGTCACCATATTTTTCTCATTGATTAAATGAGGTAAGACTCCATGCGAATGGATAAGTTAACCACCAAATTTCAACTGGCGTTACAGGAAGCACAATCGCTAGCCGTAGGCCGTGACAATCAAATGATTGAGCCGGAACATTTATTGACCGCATTGATCGATCAAGACGGCGGTGCGGTGCGGTCTTTACTGGTTAAGTCTGGAGTGCGGGTTAATCCGTTGCGATCTCGCTTAGGAGAAATGCTGGATGCGCTACCGCGGGTTGAAGGTAATGCGGGTGAACTGCATATCTCAAATGATTTAAATCGATTGCTAAATCAAACCGATAAATTAGCGCAAAAGAGAAATGATAGTTTCATATCATCAGAGTTATTTGTGCTTGCATTAGCGGCTGATAAGTCCCGGCTGGCAGAGGTCTTTAAGAAAAATGGCGCTGAATTAAAAGCTCTGGAAAAAAGTGTTGATGATTTACGTGGTGGTGAAAATGTAGACGATGCGAATGCAGAAGAACAACGAGAAGCTCTGGAAAAGTACACCATTGATCTAACCGAGCGCGCGGAGCAGGGCAAGCTTGATCCAATCATCGGGCGTGACGATGAAATTCGGCGCGCCATACAAGTGCTTTCGCGCCGCACTAAAAATAATCCAGTGCTAATTGGTGAACCCGGCGTTGGTAAAACTGCCATTGTAGAAGGTCTGGCACAACGTATTGTGAACGGTGAAGTCCCCGATGGCGTCAAAGGCAAACGAGTACTTTCTTTGGATTTAGGTGCCTTGTTAGCCGGTGCTAAATTCCGTGGTGATTTTGAAGAGCGCCTAAAAGCAGTATTGAATGATCTATCCAAGCAAGAAGGTCAGGTCATTTTGTTCATCGATGAAATCCATATGATGGTTGGCGCCGGTAAAGCGGAAGGCTCAATGGACGCCGGTAACATGTTGAAACCAGCGCTGGCTCGTGGCGAACTACATTGCGTGGGGGCGACCACGCTTGACGAATATCGGCAGTACGTAGAAAAAGATGCTGCCCTGGAGCGTCGTTTCCAGAAAGTACAAATTGATGAACCGACAGTTGAGGATACCATCGCTATTTTGCGTGGTCTTAAAGAACGCTATGAAGTCCATCATGGCGTGGAAATAACCGATCCCGCGATTGTCGCCGCGGCAACCTTGTCACACCGCTATATTAGTGATCGACAATTGCCGGATAAAGCCATTGACTTGATTGATGAGTCCGCCTCGTTAATCCGTATGGAAATAGATTCCAAACCCGAGGTGATGGATAAACTCGAGCGCCGTATTATCCAGCAAAAAATCCAACGGGTAGCGCTACAAAAAGAAACCGATGATGCCTCGGTGAAACGTTTGGCCGAACTTGAGCAAACCATTGAAGATCTCGAGAAAGAGTACAGTGACTATGAAGAGATCTGGAAAGCAGAAAAAAGTGCTGTAGAAGGTTCGGCACATATTATGGAGGAACTGGAGCGTGCCCGTCTCGATCTTGAAACAGCCAACCGTGCTGGTGATCTGGCACGAATGTCAGAATTACAATATGGCTTGATTCCTGATCTGGAAAAACAATTACATGACGCAGACAATGCCGATAGTACAGAGGCTAAGCCCACGCAGTTGCTACGCAATAAAGTCAGTGATGAAGAAGTAGCAGATGTAGTGTCGCGTTGGACCGGCATACCGGTTTCTAAAATGCTTGAGGGTGAACGAGAAAAGCTATTGCACATGGAGTCCTTGTTGCAGGAACGGGTTATTGGCCAGTCCGAAGCGGTCGTGGCCGTGTCCAACGCAATCAGGCGCTCCAGAGCAGGGCTGTCTGATGAAAACAAACCTAACGGGTCATTTCTGTTTTTAGGTCCGACCGGTGTAGGTAAAACCGAGCTGACCAAGTCGTTAGCCAACTTTCTATTCGATACTGATGATGCGATGGTGCGCATCGATATGTCTGAGTTCATGGAAAAGCACTCAGTCGCTCGCTTGATCGGTGCACCGCCCGGCTATGTCGGTTATGAAGAGGGCGGTTACTTAACTGAAGCGGTCAGAAGAAAACCATACTCGGTCATTTTATTGGATGAAATTGAAAAAGCACATGCGGATGTTTTCAATATTTTGTTACAGGTCCTCGATGACGGTCGGTTAACGGATGGACAAGGCCGTACGGTTGATTTCAAGAATACGGTTATCGTCATGACTTCGAATCTTGGTTCCGATCTTATTCAACAAGCCGGACCGGATGCGAGTTATGAAGACACCAAGGCAACCGTCATGGAAGTGGTTGGGAATCACTTCAGACCGGAATTCATCAACCGTATTGACGAGTCTGTAGTATTCCATTCACTTGGTGAAAATGAAATCCAGGAAATCGCGAAAATTCAGCTCAAAACGCTGACCAATCGTTTGGCAGACAAAGAGATCGAAATCGAATTTACTGATGATGCGCTAGCGCATATTAGCGCAGCCGGTTTTGATCCGGTATACGGCGCTCGGCCATTAAAGCGGGCCATCCAGCAATTAGTGGAAAATCCGCTGGCGGAAAAAATATTGGCCGGTGAGTTTGGTTCGGGGCAAGTGGTTAAGGTTGATGTGGATGCCGGTGAGTTAGATTTTAGGGATGCTTAAAGAAAGATCTACTCTGGTAAAGAGACTATCTGGACACTACTAACGTCTGATACTACCTCGCGTCTTTTCTGCCAGCTCATTCCAGCGTCCGAGGAAACATAAACATCGCCCACGGAAGATACTATGGCCATGTCATTTTCGTGTGACGCAATACACGCGGTATCCGCAATACCACCAAGCCAATCAGGTAGTCCAGCACTAACCTTTTCGAGTTGAGTATCATCAGCATTAGTGCTTCGTCGGTAAATCGCGCCATCCTGCGAGAAGTGGGTTTCTGATACAGAAACAAAGATGTGTTCACGAGTAATTGCAACCGCTAAACAGTAAGGCGCATGTAGCCCCGTGGTATCGGTGGTCCAGGAAACTCCAGCATCATAGCTGGTACATAGTCCAGCGGCACTGGCGGCTACAACAAGATTATTGTCGTACGGACTTACGCGCACCTCGTGGATATCTAACTCAACATCTACGGTTGGCGTCCAGGTTTCCCCAAAGTCCGGGGACCGTGGAATACCACCCACATGTACGTTGGCGAGAATACACCCATTGTCGGCGCCGCTCATAGAGCGAATACCCAATGGTGGCCCAACTTCCTTGCCATCCACAATAAAGGTTCCCGCCAACCAACTAGCTCTTCCGTCAATGGAATCGAAGTTATCTATCTGTTTCAGATTACCACTCTCGTCTAGAGCCAGAACGCGAGCATCATCGGTCCCAACGTAAATTTTTCCATCTACCACGAAAGTAACAGACAAAGAATACTCACTGGTTGCGATGCAGTCCCAGCTTCCTTTACTGTCGCGTCGAAACAAGGAATGGCCATCGACGACTGCAAACACACCACCTTCCGGATTATCGGATAGCCCGCGAACAGGGCGTCCAGCAAGCTCATGCGAATTACTATCTGGACTCAATACGAAGAGCCCGTCATTCCAGGTTGACGCTAATATTTGTGAATCCTGTTGCATCGCAACAGGATAGCACACGGGGGAAAACCAGCTCAAAAGCTGCTCTAAAAAGAGATGCGGCGGCGTGGTGGTGTAAGGAAGATGGTTAGTTAGATTTTACTCGTTTTCAATAAATGCTTTTACTTCACTTACACTTTTAAACTTCCCGTTTGGAACCGAAAAAAGCAAGGCATTAACCGATTGTTCATACTCATGCAGTTTTCCCTGCTTACGATATATTCTAGCGGCCAAGAGATGTAGTACCCATTTAGACTCACTGTTTATCTTTAACGATGGATTAATTGCAAGCAGTGCCTTTTCGTACATTTTATTGCGGTAATAGTGATCACCTAGTATGTGTCTGTCATGAGTAATCATTGCTGATTCAGGATCACCAATGAGAATACTGGAATCCAAAGCCTCCTTATATAACTTTCTGCTTCGATTTGTTTCTCCCAACTTTTCTAGAGTTAACCCATATGTCCTATAAAAACGTGAAGCGTTATAGTGTTGGGGATCTACGTTAGAGTAAACTTGCTCAAAGTAAGTCTTCGCATCCTCATTTATCCGGTCAAACCTAGATCGATAGCTTTTTTAGCGAGTTTATCTAAAAGCTCTTTTTCCATAGTCTTCGAAATTTACGGCTGCGTGTTTGCGTCAAAAACCTTCTCACCAGCCAGCCAGGTTTGTAGCACTTTTGTTTTCCAGATGTCAGTCGCCGGGATTTTGAAATAGTCCTGGTCGATGACTATAAAGTCTGCCCATTTACCTGGCTCTAGAGAACCAATGATATTTTCCTGATGGGCGGCGTACGCAGCGCCCAGTGTGAATGTATACAGCGCTTCTTCTCGGGTCATGGCTTGTTCCGGGTACCAGCCGCCTTCGGGTAAATTAGCCTGGCTTTGGCGGGTCACTGCCGCATGTAAACCCCAAAATGGGTTGGCAGATTCAACCGGAAAATCTGAACCGGACGCAATTTTCGCATCCATATCCATTAACGTACGCCAGGCGTAAGCCCCAGCGATCCGTTGTTTGCCGACCCGGTCTTCGGCCATGTTCATGTCAGACGTGGCGTGGGTAGGTTGCATGCTGGCGATAATATTGAGTTCGGTAAAGCGCTTAAGATCATCAATATCAATTACTTGCGCGTGTTCTATGCGATGGCGTTGGCTCTGGTTTTCAGCGGCACCTAATTCCGCGAAAGCATCCAGAACCTGGCGGTTGCCATGGTCACCAATCGCGTGCACATTCACTTGAAAACCGGCGGCGTGGATTTTTGCCACCATGCGATTCATATCTGCCTGACTTTCAAATAATAAGCCACGTGAGTCTTCCTGATCAGAATAGGGGGCCAGCATGGCGGCACCACGGCTTCCTAAAGCACCATCGGAATAAAGTTTAACGGAGCGCACGCTAAGTTTGTCGTTGGCATAGGTTGGTAGTGGCGTACTCATGGCATCAAACTCACGTTCTCCGCCAAGCATGGCGTATACCCGGGTTGGCATTTGATTGTTGTCCGCCAA
Organism: uncultured Thiotrichales bacterium; assembly: GCA_964621435.1. GTDB lineage: Bacteria > Pseudomonadota > Gammaproteobacteria > CAZUMV01 > CAZUMV01 > CALIRD01. The sequence continues at coordinate 15,548 of CAZUMV010000035.1, forward strand.
ATTTTTCAAAGTTGGCACCAGGCTCGCTGGTATACCCGCATCATGCACCGAAGTAAGTCCTAGTGAACTGGTTTCAGCAAGCGCAATTTGCAGTGCCTGTTGTGTGGTGGCCAAGGTCATTACCGGTAAATGTTGTTCAACCAAAGGCATCGCCAAGTCAACCAATATACCGCTTGGTTGACCCGCATCATCCCGATAGATTTCTCCGCCATCAGGAGCGACACTGTCTGAAGTTACCCTGGCTATTTCAAGTGCTTTGCTATTCGCCCAGCCGGCATGGCCATCTACGCGCTCCATCCAGATGGGTCTGTCGATATCCAGCGAATCCAGATCTTTCGCGGTTGGGAAGGTTTTGCCTGGCCAAAACACCTGATTCCACCCTTGGCCTTTAACCCATGGTAAGTCCGGGTTAGCCGCGGCGAACTTTGAAATTCTGGATAAGGCTTCTTCGATACTTTGGCTGCCAACCAGGTCTACTTCCATGCGAAGTTTGCCCAGACCAACCACGTGCCCGTGCGCGTCAATGAGTCCCGGCAGTACGGTGTTACCGCCGCCATCAATCGTTGTCGCTACAGCGTCGAGATCAAACTTGTCTGCATTGCCAACAGAGACAATTTTACCATCGCGTATTAGCAGAGCGGAAAAGGTCGACAAACCACTATCCGTCATGCTGTAACCATTGATGTTTTGAATGAGTGTGTCGGTTTTATTGATTGTTGT
>CAZUMV010000036.1:0-16248 GCA_964621435.1 uncultured Thiotrichales bacterium
TCAATGATAGTGATCCTCCCGATACTTTATAATCCTTGACCAACCCGAGACAGAAAATGAGAAAGCGAGGATTTGTTGCAAACACATAAATTGACTAAGCCCATCGGCATCGCCATGAAGATTGTCTTTTTCATGCTGTTGTCAGTACCAGTCCACGCCGCCGGCATTGATGACACCATTAATCAAATCGTGCAGCCCATCACCGACGTCATTTCTACATTCATTTTCTTTTCTGTAAAAATCGGCGCGGCTGATGTCCCGCTGATCGTCGCATGGTTGATATTTGGCGCGGTATTTTTCACTGTTTATCTTGGCTTTATAAATCTGCGTGGATTCAAACATGCGTTCGACATTGTGCGTGGTAAGTTTGCTGACTCGACGCATGAAGGCGAGATCACACATTTCCAGGCATTATCGACAGCAGTATCAGGCACGGTTGGTATCGGCAACATTGCCGGTGTTGCAATTACTGTTTCGCTTGGTGGCCCGGGCGCAATACTGTGGCTGATAATGGCTGGTCTCGTTGGTATGACAACAAAATTTGTGGAATGTACTTTGGGCGTTAAATACCGGCATGTAAACGCCGATGGCTCAGTATCAGGTGGGCCCATGTATTATCTGCGCGAAGGCTTAGCCAAGCGCGGCATGGTCGGTTTAGGGAAATTCCTGGGTTTGTTTTATGCCATCAGTATTGTCATCGGCTGCCTTGGCATCGGTAACATGTTTCAGTCCAATCAGGCCTTCGTGCAACTGGTTCAGGTTACCGGCGGCGCAACCGGCGTGCTAGCGGATAAAGGATGGCTTACCGGCTTGGTGCTCGCGGTAATGGTTGCGCTGATCATTATTGGTGGCATTCAATCGATTGCCAGAGTGACGTCAAAACTTATTCCGTTCATGGTTTTGATTTATATCATTGGAGCATTGGTGGTTATCATGATGAACGCTGCCGAGTTGCCTCGCGCTATTAGTGCTATTTTTGTCGGCGCATTTACCATGCAAGGCGTAACCGGCGGAGTGATTGGTATTATGATTATCGGTTTTCAGCGTGCCGCATTTTCCAACGAAGCCGGTATCGGCTCTGCGGCCATCGCACATTCCGCCGTTTCCACCAACAAGCCATTATCCGAGGGTTTCGTGGCTTTGTTAGAACCATTCATTGATACAGTGGTCATCTGCACGCTGACCGGCTTGGTCTTGGTTACCAGTTTTCCGACCGAGCAATTAATGTCCGGGAATGTAAATGGTATTGAGCTGACGTCTTCAGCGTTTGCGAGCAAGATGAGCTGGTCGCCAATTCCCTTATCGATCGTGGCATTGTTGTTCGCATTCTCTACCATGCTTGCCTGGGCTTACTATGGCACTAAGGCGTGGACTTATATATTTGGCGAGGGCAAAGGCAAAGAACATATCTTTAGTTTTATATTTTGTGTCTTTATTGTCATTGGGGCTGCGGTCAAACTAGACGCCATATTAGATTTCGCCGATGCTTTAATTTTTGTAATGGCGATCCCGAATTTAATTGGGCTCTATATTATGGCACCAGAAATCAAACAAGACCTAAAAGCTTACTGGCTTGAGGTGCAATCCAGATAAGAGTTGTTGGAAGCCCGGTTGTAAAGAAAAAAGGAACACGATTTAACGATGAGAAGGTAACCGCGTAGCGACGGCGGCAACTTGTTTGGATCTTCTTTTCAGTTAATACGCCGTAGTTGCGGAATAAATTAGCAAAGCCCTTTGTTGTCGCAAGTAGCGCTGCCAGTATCCAATCCCCACACAATTGATTGGTTGTAAACAAGCGCTTGCAGGTGATAGGTCGCGTCGTCAACCGCGCCACTTCCTGTGACCTGAATGGTTGTTCGGCCCGGGTTGAAATATACGACATCGATATGACTGACATAAGTACCATTTAGTGCTCCATTCCGTGCTTCCGTGACTTCGGGATCGCTACTGCTACCTCTGCCAGCAGTATTGTCGTCGCACATTATCAGAGACCCGTTTTCATAATGGCAAAGTTCGACGGCGAGCTTTATTCCGGCGGTCGCAGCGATAACTTCAGAGAATTTTGCTTTTTTTGCATAGTGCCCATAAGCAGGTAACGCGATCGTCGCAAGGATCCCAATGATCGCTATAACAATCATGAGTTCTATTAGGGTAAAGCCTTTTTCCGTTTGTGGTTTCATGTCGTCTGCCGTTGTAACAAGTCCAAATTTGCCAGTTATTCGCAGGTATTACCCGCGTTCTCTTTGTAAACAAGATGCAATTTTTATACCACGTACCATTTAAGGGAGCCGGTTCACTTTTTTTGACGAAAGGTAAGGTTTGCCCACAATTTTGTGAAGTAGAAACAGTTAGGTTCCAAGGTGTCATATAAAAGTGACAAAATTGTCAGATTATGTACAACTGTAAAAGGCTTGGTGCACTCTCCAGATGTTAATCTGGGTTCATCCGTCACTGCGAACTTATCATTCGGGATATTCGTAAGTGTCGGTTTTATAAACTATTTTTCTTTTTATAGTTTGCAATGATCTATTCGGAATCTAACGCCGCGTAATTTACTTAATCTGATGCTGGCTGAGACGTTCAGTCGCTATTTAGGAATATAAATCATGTTTAATGCGATCGGATATCTGTTGTATATCGGGATCAGTATATTCATCACAATCTTTGTATCTCGAACTTTGAGTAAGAATGGTGAGATTTATCTGATTGACGGGTTCAAGGGGAATGTTGATCTGGCTAAATCGGTTAACCATATGTTGGTGGTTGGGTTTTATCTTTTGAATCTCGGCTTTGTATTGATCAGGTTGAAAACCAACGTAGATATCGCTAACCCGAGTAGCTTGATTGCTTATCTGAGTAGCACGATTGGCTTTGTATTGCTGGTTCTTGGCGCGATGCATTTTTTGAATATGTTGGTGATTCATAAAATTCGGGCTAGCGCAAAACATACAGAGCGTCTGGAAAATTCAATATACACGACGCCTCCAATCCCACCGACATCTCCAACCCATCGCAGCATATAAAGGATGCGTTTAATACCCGCTACGGCGGGTATTAAATTCCTCAGGCACTCATCAGCGCGATTATATCTATTAAAAGTGCACTCTATCAGCGCGTTCTAGGGGTTTATCCTGCGTCGCTAGTAAAATTTCTATAAGATCTTCATCCATTGTATCGATAGATGCGTATACAATGGCAGAAAGTAATCAAGTAATTATGGTAAAGGAGTATATGAACATGAAGAGCAATTCTTTTAGTATTAAGTTCGTTTTAATGTTGGCTGGAACCCTATTGCTGGCAACCACAATGACCGGTTTTTCCGGAAATGCGCAGGCCGAAGGCGCTAGTTTGCAAGAACAAAGCTTTTTCAAGAAAAAGTACTCAATCAAAGGTACGTGGTCTTTGGTTGAGCGTGATGGTAAACAGCTAATTGTTTTCTCCAAGCGTTTCAAAACCAAGAATGGTCCTGACCTTAAGGTTTTTCTATCGCCTAAATCTGCTAAAGAGGTAAACGGAAAAAATGCGGTTGACGGAGCACTCCAGTTAGGTGTGTTGCAAAACAACAAAGGCGCACAGGAATATGAAATTCCGGAAGGTACCGATCTTTCCCAGTACGCTTCAGTCCTTGTACACTGTGAAGCGTATTCGGTCTTGTGGGGCGGCGGTTCTCTAGCGGCAAACTAGTTAACCCTTTTGTAACTATTTAGCAGCAAATACTTATAAGGAAATAGTAATGAAATTTTTTCTATTGTGTATCAGCGCATTGTTTGTCATGACTGGTTGTGCCCAGACAAATGTCGTCTCTGATGGAGTGGAGTCGCTTGCCAAGAGTATGTCGGTGGTCGATAAGGGTACTGATTATGAATACATGCAAATGTCTAAGTTTGACGTTGGTTTGGCATCTTTTGTCGGCCTAGTGCCAGGCGAGAGTTTCGAGCAGTCTGAAGCTAAAATCAAGGCAGTTTTTAAAGCATACGAGGGTCACGCCGAGCCGCAAAATATTGGCATGGAAAAGTCAACCGTTGAGGCCGACTGGAAACAAATTCTGGTTACCCAGGATGGTTTGCTCGATGAAACCGTTACTGGTCAGCAGATGTTGGCTATCTTCGATCAGGAAGGAAGACTGGTTAGCTACGGAATGCGTATCAAATGTTATTCCGAGTCCGGTCAGTCGGAGTGGCAAACGACCGTTTGCGAGTAGATATGTAACAGGATTGGCCGAATCGAATGCCGAAATTTTATTTCGGCATTCTTTTTTCACCGGTTGGTTACAATTTTCGCAGGAGCGAGGTTTTTGTATCCAAAGCATCTTGATATTCAAGACGTTTTTGCTTTTCCGGGATCGGCGGAGCAAATATGCATCCAAAAGAACTTTTCTGGCGTATTTTTGTCTAGAATACTTGAAATCTACACAACCAACCCAAGAGAATTAGCAATGAAATATTTCATGATCCTTTGTTTAACATTTTTCACGTCAGCTGCATTTGCATCAGGCGGTGGCGGCGGCGGTAGTTCTTATAATGCGCCTGCTCGCGTCATAGACCAAAACTACGAGGCTGGTAAGAATATCTATAATGGTCGCAGCGACGCTTATGGCAAGTTAAAGTTCTGCGTGGTTGACGCGACAACTTCCGAAAAAGTCGCAATAAAACGCGCTACGGTTAAGCCATATAAAGGCAAAACAGTGTTGGGATTCGCAGAGAATCTATACGACTGTAATAACCCTGAGGAGCAGATGATTCAGCAGCTCGATCCTAATGATATGAATCTGGTTCTTTATTACCTTAACAAGCGGTACAAACTAAAGCTTGAAAACTAGATAGCCGTATCTGTTGGCTGGTCGATGCTCTATGCTATGAGCTGCTAACAGATCCGCGTTGAATCGGACGAACCGTGTCGTAGAGCAAAGCAATAAAGATTGCTCCATATTCCATGGCAACCACTGCAGCGGGCAGTGGTTGGTCCGGATTCAAGCCCACCGCATAGCACAACAACACGGCTAACGACGCAGTCCAGGCCCAGCGGCTAGGATAGATAACTGCAAAAGGCAGTAGCCAAGGCAAATACCATGCATTCATAACCGGCATGCATAAAAACAATAATCCGAACAAGAAATCCCCTCTGGGAATAACTTTCTCAGGCCCGCGGTCCTGTACAAAAACAAACTTCCAGGCGTAAGTGCTCCAGATGGCTGTGTACAAAGACAGCATAAGTGCTTTGATCCAAACCGCAGGCAATACTGGTAATAACAGCATGTAAATCGGTGCATTAAACAGCCAGTTGCGCGCCATTTGTCCCAGCCCTTCTGGAATCCATGGTTCGATGGAAAGAAAAGAGGCAGTGATTGCAAGTATGCCCAAGCCAAAGCCTAACCATGCGCGCCATCGAAACCCAAGCAACAATGGTATCAGAACTATAGCGAATACCTTGCTGCCAATTGCCAGAGCTAATAGCAGTCCGGTGAGTATTAGACGCGACCCCTGTTTGGCTATGATCGCAGCAAACATAAAGAAAATTCCTAATATGTCGGTGTGCGCAGTGTAGGCAAACTCTTTAATCACCAAAGGGCACCAAGCGTATAACAATACCCACTTTGCCGGGGCTAGCCGCAACAACAGCAACACCAGACCAAAATCGAGCAACGCGAATATTAACTGTAGCGGCCATATTTCGCCCGGCGCGATCAGGTATGCCAGACCAAATACCCACTGACAGACGGGGCCATAAACCGTTGCTACATATGGGTAGTTAATGCGGTCGAGAATAACTTCAAAATTCTCGCTCAAATTTTCTGCGCCAAAAAAATCAGCTGGCGCAAGCCCGTAAGGTGAGCCAGTCTCGAGCAACATCCGTCCGTCCCACATATACCGGTAAATGTCGTCTTCCAATATAGGAAAGCCGGCAACACCGATTAACCGGAAACACAATGCCCAAAACAACAGCGCGGTAACCGGTATTGCGATGTTATGCTTGTGATGATAATAAAAGACCAAAAAACAGAGCGCGGCGCAGAAAGTACAAACTGCCCATAGCTCTATATAACCCGCATCGGCGTAACTTTGGGACTGAAACGATAGAAAAATATAGGCGCATGCTGACAGCAACCCGGCAATAGTCAGTGGTGATGAAAACGGAAAGTTTCGAGGCTGCAAAATAATCAAACCATTTCAGACATAGGCGGTCTTACATTAACCCAAACAGTAATAACAACACTCGTCATGTATAAAACGTTCACGGTAGCAGTGATCATTCCCGCCTTCAATGAGCGCGATAGTATCGAATGTGTGGTGGCAGAGATCAAGGCCTTAACCGCTACTGACGGTTCACCTTTGGTAGATGACATTGTAGTTTGTGATAACGATTCCAACGACGGCACGGGTGAAATCGCACGAACCGCAGGGGCGCGGGTTATTCACGAACCACGGCGTGGTTACGGTAGCGCTTGTCTGGCGGCCATTTCCAGTCTTGAAAAGCCTGACATTGTGGTATTCGTAGACGGCGACCATTCGGTGGTGGTGACCGAAATGCCGGAGTTATTGAGCGTAATCGTTGCGGGCAATGATTTGGTTATTGGTTCACGCGTCGCAGATAAGCAAGAAAGTAGTGCTCTTACGCTACCGCAGAAAGTCGGGAATGTAATGGCAAGCAGTTTGATAAGATTACTATGGGGTGAGCCAGTCACAGATTTGGGGCCGTTTCGCGCCATACGGTATCCCGCACTGTTGGCCTTGAATATGCAAGACCAACGTTATGGTTGGACGGTGGAAATGCAGGTAAAAGCGATACAGGCAAAAATGCGTATTACCGAAGTACCGGTAAGCACACTAAGGCGTATCGGCGTTTCCAAAATAAGCGGCACTTTCAAAGGCGTTATAGGTGCGGCCACCGGTATTTTTGGCACTATCTTCAAACTTTGGCTGCAGCAGAAAAAACCGGTAGCCAACAAACTAAAAAATTAGCCCAACCGAAATACTAAATATTACTAACTCAAAAGGCATACAGTGAAAAAATTTATTGTCGCACTCATACTAATTACGCTACTTGTGCTTGGATACTTTTACCAAAAAAATGCGACTGATACCGATACTGAGACGCAGGCGTTCTGGAATGTTGCCAATGAAGAAAGTGCAGAAAATATCGATCATGGTGATTGGCAGGAACTGCTGGAAGCTTATGTAGTGGAAGCCGAGTGGCCGGGCGTAAATCTATTCGACTACGGCGAATTTGAAGAAGATGATCTTGAAGTGTTAGAAAGTTATTTGGCCACTATGCAAGCCATTGATCCACGGCAGTATTCGGGCGCTGAGCAACAAGCCTACTGGATTAATCTGTATAACGCGCTAACGGTAAAATTGATATTGGATAACTATCCACTAGAGTCGATTACGAAATTAGGCAGCGGTCTGGCCAGTTTTGGGCCATGGGATGATCCCGCCGCTATTGTTGCTGGCCAAACACTTTCCTTGAATGATATTGAGCACAGTATCCTTAGGCCAATATGGCGCGATAACCGCGTGCATTTTGCAGTTAACTGCGCGAGCATTGGTTGCCCAAATCTTCAGACGACTGCTTTTACGGCGGCTAATCTGAATGATTTGCTGGAGAAGGGTGCTAGAGACTATATGGCCCATCCCAGAGGGATGAAATTTGAGGGCGACTCATTAATCTTGTCTAAAATTTTTGATTGGTATGGTGAGGATTTTGGCAGTAATGAGCAAGAAGTTTTGAGTACGCTAAGTACATATGCGCCGCGAGCCGTGAAAGATAAATTAATAGACTATCAGGGCAGGATAAAATACGAATACGATTGGAGCTTGAATGAAGTTCAATAACAGCACAGAAAACGCCAGACTTGGTCGGGCTTTTCGGTGTTGTGTCATTGTGCGCCGGTCGGCACGGCCGCAGTCGTGGGCCGCTCAACTTTTATGGTTTTATTCATTCCGGGCGACTCGATAGTTTGTGCCGGGCCGGTCAAGTATTGAATATTAATCGAGCTAACTGTTTCAGTTTGTCCTAGACCAAAGTACAGCAAGTGGGTGCTATCCGAGCACAAACCTTCACTGGTAATGAAGTGTTTGGTTAATACTTTGCCCGAAGATAGTTGTGCGGTGGCGATTGCACCTAAAGATTTTGCAGTATTAGGTAATTCGAGCTTCAGCCAGTTATTGCCGTGACCATTACTAATTTGCACCTTCGATTGACCCTGAAGGTTAGCGCGAACCATATCTAATGCGCCATCATTATTAAGGTCGGTGGCGAGCGCAGCAATTTCGAAGGCTTTGTTTACCGTACGAGTTTCTTTTTCTTTATCGGTGAATTTACCGTTCTCTGCTTGCAGCAATGTGCGGCCTGGCAAAAAGATCAAATGATTGTAGGGAAGTTGTACATAATTTTCTGAAATTATAAGATCTTGCAGGGTGTCAGCATTGAAGTCTTCGAACAACATGCCCCACGAAAATTCATAGTCCGCGAGGTTTGTTTCTTTGGCGCTATCTGTGAATTTGAAATCACCCTCATTTTTGAAGACGATGATGTCCGGATTGTAAATTTGATCTTTGGTTAAATCACCCCGGACAATCCGGTTCATTAACGGGCCCATGTTGCCGACATTAGAAAAGGCGAAATCTACCAGACCATCATTGTTGTAGTCGCCAATCGCATTGCCCATTGGGTAGCCGTATTGCTGGCTATTCGGGTTTTCAACATTCGTAAATTTCACTTCACTGGCTGCTGAACCGTCGGAATTAAATACTGTATCATTTCTCCAAGTCCGTACTTGGCCGGTATCATGCGAGACCACAAGATCCATATCCCGGTCGCCATCCAGATCAACAAAGTTACCTTGGAAGGTGTTGTGGATATACGTCATACCTGAGGATTCGGTAATATCGGTAAAGCTGTTATCGCCGTTATTAAGGAAGATTAAGCTGCTGGCGCCATAGGTGTGGTCATTGAAACCGGTTTGGCCTTTAACATAGCGATTTTTAATGTAGGCAGCGATATACATATCAACGAACCCATCATTATTCACGTCACCCAAGGCCACAGATAATGGTGCGGAAATTTCGTTAAAGGGAAGATTCAAGCGCTGCTCTTTAAAGCGCCCGTTCGTATTGTAAGAAATAAAGACGTCATTTTCGCGTGCGATGACCAAGTCATCCCAGCCATTTTCGTCAACGTCGAGTACCGCTACGCCAAAGGTTTCAGGGTTTTTGGTCTTGCCAATATTAGTCTGCCCAGAAATATCGGTAAACTGTCCATTCCCGTTATAGGCAAACATGACATCGGGTTGTTGTATACCACCGCCGAGATAAATTTCTTCTACCCCGTCGTTATCGATATCGATCACTGCCGAGGCGAAGAACGGTAAGCTTTTTTCAATGGTGTAATCGTGTGTAAAAGGTAATACGGTTTCTTCAAATGTAGGCACAGAAGAAATCTCTTGATTGGGATAACGGTCGGAGTTGGCTTGGTAAAAGAAGAATCCAAGAAAACAGCCAACCAAGGCCAACAGTGTTAGCGGAATGAGCTCGACCCAAAACAACCAATGTTTCCATGATCTAGGTTTTATCGCGCGAATAAAACTACCAAAGAAGCTATTTTTTGGGCATGTTTCGCATTCCCGGTTTAACAAAAATAAAATGATCCCGGAAAAAAACACCGCAACAGCTGAGTAAAACAGTGCGCCGTTGTCGTTGTTAACGTTGATGCCTAATTTTGAAAACAAATGGAAGAAGATTGCGCCACCCATTAGTGCTGTCGCTGCCAAACCGCCAATGGCGTGAAAGTGTCTGCGATCGGTCGTCGTCGCCGGCGCGTTTTTGCCGAACTTGCGGCGCAACCAGACAAATGCCGGGAATAGCAAAATCAGTGATGTTGTTAGTTCCAGCAATCCAATAATGTAGCCGCCAACAGCACCAAATAGTCCACCGATGGTTTGTCCGAGAAAGCCGGAAAGCCATTTTCCTATGGTGCCGAAAATATGTTGTGTTTCAGGTGCGCCACTAAATTTGTACGGCAAAGAAGGCAAAAAAACTGCTACGATGATGAACACGAACAGCCAGCTAAGTATCAGGCGTACTTTGGACGGATTTTGACCGTGCGATGAATAATCCATTGCCCCCCCCTGTTATAAATGTAACTATTAGATTCGTCGATGTTTTCTTGCGGATTTCGCTGCAGAAAACCCAACTATTGTTTTTATTCAGTTTATCCTAACGCTAGGGTGATCATCCAGAAAAATATAGTTCAGACGCATAAATAATCAATGAGTCTAAATCCGTGAAGCCTCGATACTAACGTAAAAATTCACATGCACAGTTAAATATACGTTCCTTGGTGAGAGGTCATCCGTAGAGCATTTCACAACTTTAATTATTACTGTCCATTTAGCGGCAATAAGTCCAGCCTGTTTCACATCTTTGAGAAGTGTCACAGTTAATGACTGTTCACTTAATAAGAGGCCCTCTATAATAAAGTCTCACGGATGTATGGCGCTTCAACTTGCATAAAACGTTACATTGCACTTTAAAAGGAATCAAACGCGAACATAAAATGAAGATATTTCACTACAAGGAAGACCGTTGGCCAATCGCTATAATATTAATGCTAACCACGTTAGATTTTATTTTATATTTTACGGTTGAGAATATCGCTGTACTGGTTGCCTATTATTTGGTCATGATTGTTCCCAAAGCTATTATTTGTTCCTGGAACCATCATCACCAGCATCATCTGACGTTGCGCCAAACCGCACTAAATCGCGGACTCGAATTTTTCTATGCGCTGCACACCGGGGTTACGACGCATCTATGGCGCTTGCACCATGTTTTGGGTCATCATAAAAACTTTATGGATCAGTCTAAAGATGAGAGTCGTTGGAAACGTAAAGACGGAACCAAAATGGGCGTCTTGGAATATTCTCTTAGTGTTGCACTGACTGCTTACCCGCGCGGTTACAAGGTGGGTAAGAATTATCCAAAACAATTAAAGCTTTTTTTAATTTGCTCTATTGTTACCTTGGTAATTGTTGCTGTAATGGTTTGGTTCAAGCCAATCAGTGGTATTTTTATTTTCGTGCTGCCGATGATAACAAGCCTCATAATAACGGCTTATGTCACTTATGAGCACCACGCCGGCCTGGATACAGATAATCAATTCGAGGCCTCCTACAATAATTTGAATCTTTGGTTTAACCGCTTAACCGGTAATCTCGGATATCACACTGCCCACCACTATAAGTGTGGCGTTCATTGGTCAAAATTACCTGCTATTCATCAATCCATCGGGGATAAAATTCCCGATCATTTGTTCCAGCACTCTCTTGTTACCAGTCGCTCCCGAGCGTACCACTAACTTACTCAAGAGAATGGATATGCACAGATAGGTCCTGGCTGTGTCCGTATCTTTACCTTAGTCGCCTTCATGCTTATAGATATGCACATCCGTTTGCGGATACGGCATTTCAATATTAGCTGCGTCTAGTGCTTTCTTGATCACCTCATTCACTGAATGTGTGGCCGGTGCATAGGTGCTGGACTCAATCCATGGTCGCACCGCGAGATCAACCGAACTATCCCCAAGCCCTGCTACGGTAACTTTGGGTGCAGGCTCGTCAAGAACATATTCACTCTTTGGTAAAGCAGCCAAAATAACTTCTCGAGCTTTATCGATGTCATCGTTATAACTAATCCCTACGGTTAGATCCAGACGCCGTTGTTTCGCATCCGTAAAGTTTATGATTTGTTCCGCCATAACCTGGCCGTTGGGGATGATGATTTTTACTTTGTCAGGAGTACGAAGCACGGTCGTAAAGATTTCGACTTCTTCTACGACACCCGTGGTGCCCGCTACAGTTACCATGTCTCCCAGCTTGTAAGGTCTGAAGATAATCATCAGTACCCCGGCTGCAAAGTTGGATAATGAACCCTGCAGAGCCAGACCAACTGCCAAGCCAGCGGCACCAAGTATGGCCACTAATGATGCGGTTTGAATGCCCAGTGCACCAATCGCGGCGATAATAACAAAGGTTAGCAATACCGCGTACAGCATGTTGCGCAAGAAGTTTCTGAGCATCGGATCGAGCTCGGAACGTATCATCAGTTTATCGGCGACGCGGCAAATTACTTTGACAACGATGCGGCCAATAATAAATATGGCTAGCGCTTTGGCGGCCATAATCAAATAAGGCAGCCCTTGTGTTTGAACTGTTTGTAAGATTTGTGTTGGGTCCATCGTTTTTCCCTTGTAATCAGTGGTGTATTTTTAGCCAGCGCAGAGATTACTTAATTTGTTTAGTCAGTTCCAGTTTTTATGAGGATCACAGCAATGAATTTACAAGGCAGACGAATATCTTCGGCCTACCGTTGATATGCTGCTAAACGAAATTGAGGTTATCTCCGCGTGTGCCGGAGTATTGCAACAGTGGGCGTTGCGGAAGCTGGTTAGAAATTAATGGATTAGATAAGTAAGTCGCGGCGTAAGCGATGAAAAGCGTAACCGCCTATTCCGCCGGCAAGCATTTGTCCTGCCATACCGAGTGCATCGCGCGCACCAGCGATAAGTTGCGTATCAAAGAATGCTATTTTCATGGCGTAAAGCATGAGATACATGGCGCCCACGCCGGCACACACATAGAGCACGAACAATTGCTCGGGAAACTTCTTGCCAATAAATAAAGCTACGGTCATGGCGACCAAAAATGCTAAGGATACGAAAATAACAAAAACTGAACCCAGGTGCAGCAGGTCATAGGCAGTCATGCCGAGACGTTTGCCTAACGATACCTCGGCGCCGACTTCTTGCAGCATGCTTATGACTCGTTGTGTTTGTAAGATCACACTCATACATGTGGTTATCAGCACTGCTGCTATGAGCGGCCACAGATAGTATTTTAGCCAGCTTTTCATTCTAGAGAGCTTATGTAAATATGGAGTTTGGTACAAGGCTATCTACCGCCAGAAGGAGTTTGCGATCAAAAAGATAATATTTTTTCTACCATTTGTTTTGTTTGCCTGCATCGAAGCGCAACCCAAGCCGGATGTGTCCGAGCGGCCCGCTACCGAGTTTACAGTCGAGCTTGTTTCTGATCAGCTGGCCAAGCCCTGGGGCGTCGTTGCTTTGCCTGATGGTCGTTATTTTGTTACCGAGCTTGGCGGTACGGCCAAGTTGATTGACAATGGCGAGCCGGTGGATGTCTCCGGCTTGCCTGAAGATATTCTGGTGTACGGTCAAGGTGGTTTACTTGGAGTGCTATTGGCGCGGGATTTTGCAACTAGCGGTGAGCTTTTTCTATCGTATACCTATGGGAATCCACAAGTGAATGGCACGGCAGTCTATAAAGCACGACTGAAAAATGCCAAATTGATCGATGGTTCGGTAATTTATCAATCGACTGCGAAAAGCGGTGGTTCCCACTATGGTAGTCGCATGGTGAATTTGCCGGATGGTACGCTAGTCATATCTTTAGGTGATGGCTTTAGTTATCGGGAGAAAGCCCAAACTCTGGATAACAGCTTGGGAAAAATCGTGCGCTTGAATACGGATGGCTCTATTCCGGACGATAACCCGTTTACTAACAAGTCGGGTGCAGAGCCGGAGATATATAGCTATGGCCATCGCAATGTACAGGGATTGGATTTTGACGTTACGACTGGTCAGCTTTGGGCGCATGAGCATGGGCCGCGTGGTGGCGATGAGCTAAATGTGATCGAAAAGGGCAAGAATTATGGCTGGCCACTTGCAACGACCGGTATCGATTATAATGGTGCGCTTATCTCGCCCTATAAAACCTATGCCGGTACGGAATCACCGGTGTACGACTGGGTGCCATCTATCGCGCCTAGCGGTTTGGCGATATATCGTGGTGAATTATTTAAGGCATGGCAGGGAGATGCCTTGATTGGCGCGTTGGCCAATCGTGCACTCTGGCGTGTGGAGCTTGATGGTGCGAACGTCGTTGGCGTAGAGCGGTTATTGACAGATCTCGACCAGCGTATTCGAGATGTTAAAGTGGATCGGGATGGCGCCGTTCTGGTGCTGAGCGAAACGGAACAAGGTGGTCGGCTAATTCGGCTTATGCCTTAACAAGGTATTTTATTATCCCATTTTAAAACGGCAAGGAAAAAACGGGAGCTGACACCTCTGCCAGTTCCCGTTTTTTTGTGCTATTGAAGACCTTAGGTAATATCAAACCTGTCGGCATTCATTACTTTTGTCCATGCATTTACAAAGTCCCAAATAAACTTGGTGCCATTGTCGTCTTGAGCATAAACTTCAGCGTAAGCTCGTAGAATCGAACTCGAGCCGAACACCAGATCTACTCTGGTTGCAGTCCATTTAACGTCATCAGTTTGTCGGTCCCGAATTTCATAGCTGTTCGCACCGGTTGGTTTCCAGGTGTTAGCCATATCAGTCAGGTTGACAAAGAAATCGTTGCTCAAGCTGCCTTCACGGTCGGTGAAAACACCATGTTTGGTATTACCGTGGTTCGTGCCGATCACTCGCATGCCGCCGAGTAGCACGGTCATCTCCGGGGCGGTCAAGCCCATAAGTTGTGCTCGATCCAGTAGTAACTCTTCCGGACGAACCGTATAGTCTTCTTTTAGCCAGTTACGGAATCCGTCGTGTACGGGTTCGAGCACATCAAATGCGTCGTGATCGGTCATATCATCACTGGCATCACCACGCCCTGGCGAGAACGGTACATCAATCTCATACCCTCCGGCGCGTGCCGCTTGTTCAATGCCGACGTTGCCAGCCAGCACTATGATGTCAGCAATACTCGCTTTGAATTCCGTTGCGATAGGTCCAAGCCCGGAGAGTACTCTCTGCAAACGTTCCGGCTCATTGCCAGCCCATTTGTTCTGTGGCGCCAGACGTATGCGCGCGCCATTGGCGCCGCCGCGTTTGTCAGACTGGCGAAAAGTTCTGGCGCTATCCCACGCGGTGCTTACTAAATCCCTAACTGACAAGTTGCTGTCGGCGATCCGCGCCTTGGCGGCACTAATATCAAAGTCGACGGGTCCGTTCGGCACCGGGTCCTGCCAGATTAAATCTTCGTTCGGAACATCGGGTCCCAGGTAACATGCCTTTGGCCCCAAATCTCTATGCGTTAATTTGAACCAGGCGCGTGCGAAAACTTCTGAAAAGTAGTCCGGGTCTTTATAGAAGCGTTCCGAAATTTTTCGGTAGACCGGGTCTTTGATCATGGCCATATCGGCATCCGTCATGACTACATTACTGCGTTTTGACGGGTCATTCATATCCACGGGCAAATCTTCATCTTTAGGGTTAACCGGCTCCCATTGCCATGCACCTGCCGGACTTTTTCCTAATTCCCATTCGTGATTGAAGAGCATGGTGAAATAACCGTTATCCCATTTGGTCGGGTCATTTGTCCAGGCACCTTCAAGACCACTAGTAACGGCTTCGTGCCCGACGCCGGAACCTGTCGGGTTGTGCCACCCCAGCCCTTGTTGCTCGATATCTGCGCCTTCAGGATCCGGGCCCAGAATATCGGCGTCGCCATTACCGTGACACTTACCAACGGTGTGTCCGCCGGCCGTCAGAGCAACCGTTTCTTCGTCATCCATGGCCATTCGGGCGAAGGTCTCTCGCACATCATGTGCCGTGCGTAGTGGGTCCGGCTTGCCATTGACGCCTTGCGGATTTACGTAAATCAGGCCCATCACTACGGCTGACAAAGGTCCTTCCAATGATTGGCGGTCTGCGTCATCTGCGTACCGTTCGGATGTCAGCCATTCTTTTTCTGAACCCCAGTCAATATCATTTTCCGGGTGCCAGATATCTTCTCTACCAAAACCGAAACCAAAAGTTTTTAAGCCGGCGACTTCGTACGCCATGGTACCCGCGAATACCAGTAAGTCCGCCCAGCTAAGAGAATTGCCATACTTTTTCTTGATTGGCCAAAGTAAACGACGCGCTTTGTCGAGACTGGCATTATCGGGCCACGAACTTAAAGGAGCGAATCGTTGGTTGCCGGTACTGGCGCCACCACGGCCGTCGGCGGTTCGATACGTGCCGGCTGCGTGCCACGACATACGCACCATGAGGCCTGCATAACTACCCCAATCGGCCGGCCACCATGCCTGACTGTTGGTCATAAAATCTGTCAGGTCTTTCTTGAGCGCCTTAACATCCAGATTTTTTACCGCCGAGCGATAGTCAAAACTTTCACCCATCGGGTTACTTTTAGTATCGTGCTGATGCAAAAGATCAAGATTCAGG
>CAZUMV010000037.1:0-16227 GCA_964621435.1 uncultured Thiotrichales bacterium
GACTATTTCTGGTTGAGTAATACTCAACAGGTCATTCATGCCCTTGAGTGGGCTATCCCAGTCTTTAAACTGTTCTCCGCGGTATTCTGATTCGGACAATTTGAGTTTTTGGATACTTGTACCCATAGCGCCATCGAGCACCAGAATTCGTTTTTTTAAGAGCTCCGGCAGGTCCATTTTGAAATTCTGTTTAAACGACTAACTTACGAAAAGGAATGCTGTATATCGTGCTGCGCGTAGGTCGCCTGAAGGGTGTTGCTCATCAGACACGCAATCGTCATCGGGCCAACCCCTCCGGGCACCGGAGTAATGGAACCAGCAACAGATTTAGCTGAATCAAAGTCAACGTCACCAACCAGCCGGTTTTTACCGGTATCCTGATCGGTCACTCGGGTAATACCGACGTCGATTACCGTTGCCCCCGGTTTGATCCAGTCGGCTTTAACCAGGTGTGGCACACCCGTTGCAACTACGACAATGTCACCCTGACGAACCAGATCCGGCAAGTTTTCAGTTGCCTCGTGAGCCACCAAAACCGTACACCACTCTCGCATCAGCAAGGTAGCCATCGGCTTGCCAACAATGTTTGAATGGCCGACCATGATGGCGAGCTTACCACGCAGATCGTCGCCCATCGCGCGTTTAATAAGCGTTAAACAACCTTTTGGAGTACACGGAACGATGGCCGGTTCTCCAAAAGACAATAAACCAACATTATGCGGATGAAAACCATCAACGTCTTTCGTGGGATCTATGGCATTAATGACTGCTAATTTATCAATATGATCCGGCAGGGGAAGTTGTACCAAAATGCCATTGACGTCTTTATCCTGATTGAGTTTTTCGATTTTCTCGAGCAGATCTTCCTGGGAAACTTCTGCTGATAGTTTTAGTTCAAGACTATTCATCCCAACTTCGTGACATTTCTTTTTTTTGTTGCCAACATAAACATGACTGGCAGGATCATCCCCGACCAGAATAACGGCCAAGGTTGGCACCACACCGTGCTCAGAATTTAGCGCAACGATTTTCTCGCCAACTTCGCGACATACATCATCAGCTATTTGCTTTCCATCTAGAATCATTCCAGCAGCATCCTTTGTCGGAAGACGGATTGTAGCTCGAATCCAAAAAAAAAACAGGCACCATTGGTGCCTGTTTCACTCTAACGAGACCTGCGTTTATATCAGGATTCTTCTGGAACCGTGAGGACTAAGGTATCCATTTGCACGCGCTCAAGAACCCGCTCGGCGGTATTGCCAATGGGGGTACCAGCACCCCCTCGACGACCGACAGTCCCCAACACTAAGATATTGGCATCAATATCTTCCGCGACTGCAGCCATGACCTCTGCGGGCGAGCCCTCGAGTACATGTGCACGGTCACGATCGACCCCGGCTTGCTTGGCCAAATCCGGCGGATGGACAAATTTATCCCAGTTCTCGGCGGCGTGCACCACATGTAGCTCGCGGTCTGGCGCCTGGGAAACAAAATCCTTGCCATATCGGAGGACTTCTTTATCCAGAGCTTTATAGGCTTCTTCCTCGGTGGTCATATCCATACCGATTAATACCTTACGCGGTACGTCTTTCATTGGTCCCTTGACGAAAAGCACGGGACATTTAGCACTGCGAATGAGACGACGATCAGAAGTACGCATGCGCTTGGCACCCTTGCTCTTGCGGCGCAAGATACCCTTTTTGGGGTTAAAGCCGGTTCTATGGCTAGCCTTCACTACCAGATCCGGGTTTATGCGCTTTGCGGCTTCACCGATTGCTTCTTCCCAATCTTTATCCCAATCAATGACAATTTCGTAATCCACATCGCCGACGTCCATTTGCCCGATATGGTGTTCCAGCCACAATCTATGGCGTTCTTTTTCAACCTCAATGAGCGACTCTCGATCGCTTACCTCGTAGCTTGAATAAATACACAAGTAAGCTGTTACCTTGATATTGCCGTAGGTTTTAGCCATCCGGAATGAACGCCTGAGCGTCGAACCGCGGGTGGTGGTGGGATCAACTACCGCCATGATATGTTTTACGTTAAGTGCATTGTGTTGCATGTTTATAACCTCGATTGATGTATCGGCGTTGTAAGTACTTGGGACGTAATTCCATTTTACAATAGCGGCGGTTGTATGCACGTTATTTCTAAATTTTATAACCCTACGATGATTGAAGTCTTTATGCCAAAAAAAAGCCACCCGAGGGTGGCTCCTTACTAACTTGGTTCGTAGCTATCGCTACCTACTCACCTGTTTTGATATCAACGTCACCGGAGACACTATCAGGTGCATCGACATCTACTGACATGCCACTGCTATCGATGGTAGTGTCGATGGTTGCTTCGTTTGAATCTTGTGCACGCATGCTTGCGCCAAGCACCTCTTCCTCTTCTGCCGCCATACGAGCCTGCGTTTCTTCGATCAATTTAAGCTCACCCTCTCTTCTCAATCGAATCAACTCAATTTCGGAGGCGGTATATTTTTCCCACTTCGCAGCATCAGAGTAATTCGCGCGATAATCTTTAGCGCGTCGGAAGGAAGTAAGCGCAGAGTTAAAGCGTGAAACCTGAGTCTCTTCATCTTTGGCATCAGCTGCCGAATTGAATTCAGCCATACCCTTCAAAATGTAATTTCCGCCAGGACGCTTCAATCCACCCTTATTAGCTGCTTTACCTGCTGCCGCAGCCGCTTGACGATAATTGCCCGCATCAAAATGGACGCCCGCCAGTCGCGCATATAACATGCCTTTGTCTGATAACTTGGCTGCTTGCTCCAAGGTCGGGATGGCCTTCTTGTGTTCGTTAGCCTGCGCCCAGATGTTCGCCAGTGTTTCAATATTCTTGCCGTTTTTGGCAATAACACCCCGGTTCATGCCTTGTTCGATAATGCGGCCAGCCTTGTAGGGCACATCGGCACCGACAAACATGAACGCCAGATTCATGAGTTCGCTTTCCTTGGCGAGATTACCGTTCTCATACAGCGCATCATACAAAGCAAGCCGTCTTTGGTTCTCATTAAGCTCGCCATAGATACCCGCCAATTGCAGGATATAGCTATCTTTCGGATAGAACCTGACCAGCAGTTCATAAGCATCCGCGGTTCTACGCATATCACCCTTTTCAAAATACAGAGCGGCTTTCAGACGCAACCAGTTCTCACGAATCTTTTTGCCCGAAGCTTCTTCAATCCGAATCGCGGCATCCACATTGGTTAACGCGCTATCGTAGTTCTTATTCGCGTAATACGCTTGCGCCAACATAATATGTGCCGTCGAGGTCGGCTTCTCGGCACTGCGCAACCAATCTTGCATGTACCGGATAGTTGCACTGTAATCCTCAATCTGGAAGTACATCTGCGCAATTGCGTATTTGGCATTTAGCTGCAATCCAGCGGGCGCTTCGGGAATACGCAATAGGTTCTCATAGGCACCAATTGCGGCGCGATAGTTTTCCTGACTGGCATGAATAAAGGACTCAAAGTTGTACATCTGAGCTTGTGCGTAACCATTCATACTGCCAGCATTTGCCTTAAGTTGATTGATCTGCTGCATGGCGCCATTAAAATTCCCTGCTTCGGTCATTTCCTGCGCAGCCATGAGCTTTTCAAAAGTAGCGGCATCAATAGCACCTGTAGCTTTGGTTTCGTCTTTTTTACGAGCAAAAGCCGTCATTGGTGACGCCAGACTGATCATCAATATGGTGAGAAATATTACTGTTTTACGTTTCATCATGATTTGACCTTAAAAATAGTTCATATCAACCCTATATACGTTGGGTTTCTAAAAAAGGGTTAAGTTCCATCAAACTTTTTTGTGTTTTTATTACCCTTCAAGACGGAACTTAATAATAGTACGTACCCCCGGTACTTCAACCGGAACACCATCGACCACTCGAGGCTTGTATTTGTACTTGCTAGCCGATTTGATAGCCGCGCTATTGAGTAATGATGAATCCGAACTGACTACTCGTGGATCGCGCACCGACCCCGTAACAGTCACCGTGTATTCAATAACCACATCACCCTGAACCCCCCGCTGTGCTGCTCGGGACGGATAAATTGGCGCGACCTTAACAATCGGAAGATATTCACCATCCGACGCTGACAGTCCGGTTCCCATAGAAATATCGATATCACCGCTAACGCCATCAGGCGCAGCAATAGTACCGACATTTGAATCACCATCCATTTGATCAAAATCCTGTTGCGGGACTTCGGGTGGCGGTGTTTCATCGACCTCTGGCTTTTCCGGCTTTTCGATAATCTTGGCCTCGACAACATCCACATCCGGCATAAAAATATCGGGTAGCTTGGTCCGCTTGACTCTTTCGTTAGGGGCGTTCCGGCCCTCAATTAACGCTATCATCAAGGTCAGCAATAAAAGCGTAACCAGTAGCGCAAACGGTGTAACAGATAGAACTCGTTTGATACTCATTTACAGTTGCCTCTAAACGTTATTGCGATGTCGCCAGCGAAATCTTGGTATGGTCAGTAATTACTTCTCTAGCCGCATCAAGCACTTGCGTGAATGTTTCTATGTTGGCGTTTTTATCCGCCTGAATCACCAAACCACCGTCAGGGTTTTCTGCATGTAAGCGTTCAACGTTAGCCCGCACTGAACGTACGTCGATGCGACGCTTGTCCATCCAGACCGTATTGTCGGCACGGATAGCGACCAGCACCGTAGTGTTATCTTTATTGTCATCGGTTTTTGCGTCCGGACGCTGAATTTCCACACCCGTTTCCTTAATAAAAACCGCCGTTACAATAAAGAAGATCAACATGATAAATACCACGTCAAGCATCGGTGTTAAATCAACCGCGCTTTCCTCTTCCGCTTCATTACTTGAAAATGAATTTCTTCTCATAATCTATACCTTAATATTTCTAATGGTCCATGGTCAGGCGTTCGTTAATTAACGAATTCTCGCGCTGACTCACTGTTGATAAATACATATTGGCAAACACTCCTGACAACGCAACTACCATACCAGCCATGGTAGGCACAGTCGCCCGCGAGACGCCACCGGCCATCGCTTTAGCGTCACCACCACCGGTAATCGCCAAGGCTGAGAAAACTTCGATCATACCGGTCACAGTGCCTAGTAACCCAAAGAATGGACAAACCGCGATTAGCGTTTTGATCATATCCATGTTCTGATCGATTTTTAGTCGAGTTTCGGAAACCAGTTTTTCACGGATCGCGGAAGCACCCCAGGAGTTACGCTCTTCGCGTCCCTCCCAGTCTTTCAGGGCTTTATTAAAATCCTGTTTGTATTGACCATTGAAGTAAAAAATACGCTCAAAGATCAATACCCACATGATAAACGTTACCACTGCGATAACGATAAGCACCGGGCCACCACGCGTAAAAAACGCGCCGATTTTTTCAAAAACGTCTAGTAAAAATAATGGCATTGATTAGCCTTTATCGACCAGTACGCTCGGCGACAATTCCAGCACTCTGCTCTTCAAGCACGTGCAGGACGCTTTTCGCCTTGCTGTTGACCAGCGTATGCAGAAGCAACATTGGAATCGCCACACACAAACCCAATACCGTGGTTACCAGTGCCAGAGAGATACCGCCTGCCATCGTACTTGGATCACCAGCACCGTAGATTACGATGTCACTAAACACTTTGATCATACCGGTAACCGTACCCAATAGACCCATAAGCGGTGCAACCATCGCAATAACTTTCAACAGATTAATGCCTTTCATAATTGCGGGACGCTCTTTGATGATTTGCTCACCAAGCTTTAGCTCGAGGCTTTCATTGTCAGAGTTAGGATTGTCAGCTGCAACTTTCAATACCCGACCCAATGGGTTGGCATCGCTGATTTGCTTGGTCTTGAGCTGTCTCTTAACTTTTCCAGCAATCCCGGAAATGGCCAACCAACGCCAGATCGCCAACAGAACGCCGAGAATACCAACGATAGTAATCAAGTAACCAACCGTCTTACCGGACTTCCAACGTTCGATCAGAGTCGGCGTGTTGATTAATGCTTTCAGAAAGTTACCACCTTTAGGACCAGTCGGATCGATACCTACAGGAACAATTTGACCAACACTGGCTGATTGCAAATTAGAAGCGTTCGGCGTACCGGACGGTTGTCGTGCCAGAATCGTAGAAATACCATCTTCATAACCAACATAGTCGCCACCGCTCAATAGATTGAACAAACCAACGCGCACAACTTCTTGTTGCTCGGTGCCAATCTTGGTGGTGTACTTCTTGACTTCACCTGATGCGGTCAACTCTTGATGCATTTCGAACCACAAGCGTTCGATTTCTTCCATAGTCGGAAGATCAGTATCGTCATTCATCTTTTTGATCAAGCCGGTCAGAAACGCCTCTCTGTCAGGGAATTGACTAGAGGTAATAGAGCCTTTAAAACGGGTACGCATATCACCAGCCGCACCGGTTAGGTGGCCAAACAGTTCTTTCAACGAACCCAAACGCTCGTCACGCTGGAGTTTCTTTTCGTTTACCGCCAACTCGTTCTGGTTGAACTCGGCCTCGAGTCGCGCACTTTCTTGCTCTAGACGCGTTACTTCGGATTGCGCAGTACGAATTAATTGTTCCTGCCGGGCAGCATCAGCTTGAAACGCTGCTTCACGACGCGAATTTTCAGCCGCATCTGCAGAACGACCAGCACGAACCTTGTTCAGCAAATCGCTCATTGAAATATCCGCAGCAAAACCGCTAACAGGAACAGCACACAAGCCCGCAAACAGGGCAGGTAATAATAATTTTAATGTAAGTTTCATGTTCTTATTCTCCTGTTAATGCGACGGGCAAGGCAAGCACGTTAATCGGTGCTTGCTTGTTGGCCATTTTGATACCTTCGCGCACGCTATTGCGATAGTCGCCGGCACTAATTTCATCCCAACCTTGGGTGTCACGGTTGTAGGAGAACGTCCGTTCCGCATCTTTGGTTTGAGCCAAAAGTGCAATTCGACCGACAACCAATACATCTACTGCGAGCTCGGCACCGCCAACCGTGATGTTTTCACCGTAGGTGTCGATGTTTCGCGCGTACTCACTTTCGATCTGATAGACCTCCATAACCTGACGGAATTTTTCCGCCACGTTAGTATCGGACTTGGCCATACCATCTTTAAGTAGCGCAATACGCTGGTCACGCTCTGCAGTCCGGAAAGGCAGATCGATAGAAACGAATTCCTCTACGCTAGCTGCCATTTGCGTAACAAGAGGAGAGATCTGGCGTTCGATCAAAGCAACATCGCCAATCGACTTGTCAAAACGTACGATCAAATCACGCTGCGCTGTGACCTGATTGCTAAGCTGCTCGTTATAGGCCTTCAAGCCATCAACCTGCTTTAGCAAACTACGATAATCAAGCAACCGCTTCTGGGCGCCATCAACTATTCGATCAACTTTTTTCTGGGAGGCTACACCATCCTGTACTTTGCCTACACCTGATTGAACAAGCTGATCAGTGTTGGCAAAAGCAACGCCCGCAAGCATTACCATTACAACTGCCACACCAGACCAACCGAGACTTTTTCTAAATCGACTCACTCTCATTGGTTTATACCTTACTGTGTTTAGATTCATTAATGCAGGACTGCATCGAATACTCGCCTGTTCGCATGCGTAGGAACCTACCATGCAAAAAACCGGCGGAAGACGTGCGCAACCCTTCCAATTTCTAGTTAGTTATATGTTTTATACTGATCCCGACATCATGTTGAAACCGGTCCAATACTTATTATTGATAATAACTTTCCCGAGCATACTACTTTTTCGGGCGCCGCATCAACAAACGACTAATTCCCGAGTAAAGTACTCGGGATTACTTACAAACCACCAATTTTCGTAGGGATGTAGCCAAATGCTACAACTTTCAAATATGTTGAAGTTTGGCGGTAGTGCCTGAAAAATATAGCAATTTCAGAGCAAATCACTAACGCCATTGCGAGCTGTCTTGCGCGTATCGGAGATCCAACCTCGCTAATCTGAATGGAATCTGAGCCACTATTAAATTTATGACTGAAAAAAATATTTCGGGATTAAAAAAACTTATAACTTTAAACCGGTTTTTGTCATCGATAAAAACAAAATTTACGCATTCAAAAAGCGCTCGCTAAGCGTACCGCGCTTATGCAAGCCACGGGCACTTGAAAAACCAGCTACCTATTGGCAAAAGGCTTAATTTGGAGTTTAAAACGTGCGCCAATCATACCAACCCCGATATCGTCAAACGCCGCACCGGGCCGATCAAGACTGTGGACTTTATAACCAGCATAAAAATCAACCGAATCGGATTGCTTCAGCACATAACCTATCAAAAACGCAGAGGATTCGTCGTCCAGTTGGTCGCGATCATTGCTTTGCATATAACTGAGCGAAAAAGCATGCTTGCCCCTCTTATATCCAAGCTTCGCCATGCCGAATTTACTATCGGGGTTCGCTGCATTCTCATCTGTTTCAATTGAATACGCTAAAGTTAAATTAATTCCGCTATTGGCCAGAAATGAAAACGAACCGCCGGTGGTGATGTTGTTACCAGCCTGAGCGCCTGCATTACCACCGTTACCAAAATCTTCCAGTGAATAGCCGGCCGCCGCCTCCATCTTTCCAATTTCGTATTGCGACCCTATTCTGATTCCCAATTCATATACATCATTATTGCCCTTGCGACCCGCGCTAAGGGAAGTTGCCAAAGAGCCAAATCTAGGCGCATCAAAGCGCAGCCTGGTATACCGGTGCTCAAAATCCTGATCGCGAATGGTATTGGCCAACGCCAGGGTGTTGTTATTAACTTCATCATAGAAAGCGATCGAGCCACCGATCCTTTCGGGATCGGAAAAACTAATCAATGACGTGCCCGATAAGTCCCGCTGCAGATTACCGTTAGCGGCACCGTCGCCGCGCCCGAGGGACAACTTACCCCAAGTCCCGCGAACAAAAACATTCAGATGCCGCTCGCGCGCGCTCTCGGGGGCAATATCGTCGTTACCCATCAAATCTACTTCATTCGAGGGATTGTATTGGACCTCATATTCGACCCGGGCGCCGACTCTAAGTGTGTTGGACAAATCTAGCGTTGCCAGAACACCGGCACGGGTGGGCGAAGCATCATTATCGACCACTGTCGCTATAGTATCCTGACGGTTATCAGCAGACAAAAGCGCCAGATTGATTTGCCCATATAAGATGACGTCAGCACTAACGCTATGTGTGGAGCCAAGCAATATCGTACCGAGCAAGCCTATGATTTTGCTATACGGCATTTTAACCCGTCTATACTTCAATTAACTGATCCAGAGGATAACCAACGTTGACTTTATTTTCGTTCATAACCACGTGCGTATTAATGGTCACGGTGGCGCTAAGGCGATCCATTAGCGCATCTGAAAAACGCACATACTCATCCATATCTCGCGCGGTCACTTTAAGCAAATAGTCGAACTCCCCGCTAATCGAGTAAGACTCCAACACTACCGGCAAATCCGCAATGGCCGTTTCAAACTCTTTGAACACCTCGTTAGTATGATCACTAAACCGGACGCTCATGAAGCACGTGATCGAACTGGTCAGTTTTTTTAAATTCAGTCTGGCGTGAAACGAAGTAATCAAACCCGCCTCTTCCAAACGCCGGACGCGATGCAAGCACGAACTTGGCGACAACGACACCAGCTCCGCCAGGTCCTGATTAGTAATGCGCCCGTTACGCTGTAACTCGCTCAGTAGTTTTAGGTCAATCTTGTCAATCCGGCTGCCTTTTCGCATTTCACCACCTGAACACGGAATAAAATTTGGTACGAAGCTTCAAATCCTTACCAAGCAGAACTCAAAAACTCACATATCTGATCGGATAGTTTAAATAAAAGTAGTCGCAACACAAAATTTTATTCTCTGTCTGGCCCACTTGAAGTAGATAATTTAACCACGCATCACAAAGTAGACAGAGAATTTTGAATTTATTTGCTAGGCTTAGAATAATATTCGTCTAACAATCAAAAAGAAGGAATTTGCCGTGCGTGAAGCTATGATGCCTACTTACTCCCCTCCCGAAATGATTCCGGTTCGTGGTGAAGGATCATATTTATATGACCAGGACAATAACCAATATCTGGATTTCATGGCTGGAATCGCGGTTAATGCATTTGGTCATTGTCATCCTTATCTGGTTGAAGCACTGACTAAACAAGCCAATGAACTGTGGCACACATCCAACGTGTTCCGTATTGGTAATGGTGAGCGACTCGCTGAACGACTCGCCGCCAATTCATTCGCCGACCATGTGTTCTTTGCCAACTCCGGTGCCGAGGCTATCGAATGTGCAATTAAAACCGCACGGCGTTACCACTACAGTAAAGGCGATAAAAACAGGCAACGCATTGTCAGCTTAACTGGCGCGTTCCATGGCCGCACGATAAGTACCATTGCGGCGTGCAAAGTACCCTCGCATTGCGAAGGGTTTTTTGAAGGAGATCTGGGTTTTGATCAAGCTGAGTATGGTGACCTGGATGCGCTCAAGTCAGTCATCAGCGACAAAACTGCAGCAATACTTATGGAGCCGGTACAAGGCGAAGGTGGAGTCCGCCCCGCGAGCAACGAGTATATGGAAGGTATCCGTACTTTGTGCGATGAAAACGGCGCGCTATTGATTTTGGACGAAGTGCAATGTGGTATGGGGCGTACCGGCAAAATGTTCGCCTACGAACATTACAACATCACTCCAGACATCATGGCGCTGGCAAAAGGCCTGGGTGGCGGGTTTCCAATAGGTGCGTGTCTGGCAACAAAAAAGGTTGGCGATGCCATGGTCTTTGGCACACACGGTTCAACTTTCGGTGGTAACCCGATGGCCACCGCGGTAGGCAACGCTGTTATGGATTTGTTGTTAGCAGACAATTTTCTCGATGACATCAAAGCGAGTGGCGAGTATTTACAACGCGGTTTACTGGGGTTGATAGACAAATATCCTACGCTGCTAGAGAGTATTGATGGTCGCGGCTTAATGCTCGGCCTTAAATGCAAAGTCGAAAACACCCGGGTTTTTCTCGGCGTCCGGGAACGCAAACTGTTACTAGCCAAGGCTAACAACAATATGGTTCGCATGTTGCCGCCGCTTAATATTTCGAACGCCGAAGCCGATCAAGCCCTGGGCATCATTGCGGATACTTGTGAGGCTTTATTAGCCGCCGCATGAGCAATGCTCTTGACTGGATTGATGCGCAGCAAAAACCATTAGAACAGAAGCTGCAACAATGGAGTCGGATTAATTCGGGCAGCCACAATCTGGCAGGTCTCGAGACCATGCATGCCGCGCTTAAAAGCGTCTTTGCGCCACTAGCAGATGAATGCGAAAGTATTCCCGCCAATACCTCAACGGTGGTTTCCCGAAACGGCGAACTTCAGGAAAAATCTTATGGTGCCATGCTGCGCTGCATCAAGCGGCCGCAAGCAAAACGACGCATACTTCTTTGCGGTCATATGGATACCGTATTCCCTGAAAGTTCGCCATTCCAACAACCCGTACAGGTTGATAGCAATACCATTAATGGTCCGGGCGTGGCAGATATGAAAGGCGGTCTGCTAACAATAGCGACCGCGCTTGAAGCTTTTGAAAGTCATCAAGCAAATAAAAAACTCGGCTGGGAAGTGCTCATCAATGCCGATGAAGAACTTGGTTCGCATGGCTCGCGAGAACAACTTGCCGAGAGTGCCAAGCGCGCGGAAATTGGTCTTGTTTACGAGCCGGCCCTTGCTGACGGCACTATGGTAAGCGCGCGTAAAGGATCAGGCAACTTCTCACTCATCGTACGTGGTAAAACCGCACATGTGGGGCGCGAGTTTGACCAGGGTAAGAACGCCATCTGGCAACTAGCTAAAGCGATGCAAGCGTTGCATGAACTAAATTTTCAGCACGACGAAGTTATTTGTAACCTTGGAAAAATCAAAGGTGGTAGCGTCGTCAATGCAGTTGCCGATCTCGCTATTTGTGATTTCAATATCCGCCTGGATAGCAACGAGGTCCAAAGCGAGGTAGAACACACATTAGCGACTATTATCGATGATATAAATTCTGTCGGTGGGTTTAATGCCACGCTGCATGGTGGCTTTACTCGCCCACCCAAGCCTTTCTCTCCGGAAATTGACGCCCTGTTTACTTTGCTATCCGAATGCGGCGATCAACTCGGTATCGCAATCAATCACAAACCAACCGGGGGTTGCTGTGATGGCAACAACCTGGCCGCCGCCGGCTTGCCTAACATCGATACACTCGGGGTACGTGGTGGCTCTATTCATACTGAAGATGAATTTATCTTGCTCGATAGCTTGGCGGAACGCAGCAAACTTAGCTACTTGTTGATCAACAAAATAAACGCCCTCGGTGATTTTTCCGACTACGTCAAACAACATACCCAAGATACCGGGAAACGCCATGCTGATTAGAGCGGCTAAACTATCGGATCTGGACGAGATGATGCAATTGTCCACTAACATGGGCGAGGGCATGACCTCGATGCCGCACGATCAACCCTCGTGGCGAAACAAACTAGAGATCACCGAAAAAAGTTTTGCCGGCGCGCCAGAGCAAAGTGGGCAAGAAATATTCCAGCTGGTATTGATCGACGAAACCTCCGGGCGGGTCATGGGAACCTGCGCAATCTTCGCCGCAGTAGGTATGACTCATCCCTTTTATAGTTATAAAGTTTCGCGCACCGTTATGCGCTCAATTGAGCTCGACATCACGGCCGATATTGAAGTACTGCGTCTGGTCAATGACTTTACCGGCCGTACTGAACTTGCTTCGTTATTCTTACAGCAAGAATTTCGCAGCAACCCGGATTACCGGTCAGCGGGTCGCTTTCTGTCAAATTGCCGCTATCTGATGCTAGCGGATTTCAGAGAACTTTTTAACGATCAGGTTTTTGCTGAAATCAGGGGCTGGATAAACAAAGATGGCACCTCTCCATTTTGGGATGCGGTTGGAGAACATTTTTTTGATCTGGAGTTTGCCGAAGCGGATTTCATGAGTGCTGTGAATGGGACCCAGTTTATCGCTGACCTGATGCCAAAAGACCCGATTCATATCAAACTCTTGAGCGAAAGCGCGCAAGCGGTGATTGCCAAACCTAATCGGTATTCTGAACCCGCTATGAAAATGCTGGAAGCACAAGGATTTTATTACAACGATTATGTAGATATTTTTGATGCCGGGCCAACCGTGCAATGCCGGCTGGATCAAATAGAGTCTGTACGGGTCGCCAAAGTCTATACCGTCATAACGCGTAAGTCAGCGGTGACAACCGAGGAAAACTTTTTAGCCAGCAATCAAAGACTTGAGGATTACCGCATTATTATGATTGCCGCACCGGATGAGGAACACAATATCGCCCTGTCCCAGGATCAGCAACAACGCCTTGGTGTATCACCCGGTGACCAGGTCACGATCATTCCTCTCTATCACTCATGAGTACTAAATTAAAATTACTAATTGGTGGCCGCTGGCGAACCGGCCGCGGCAGCGAACTTGTCTCAATAAATCCGGCAGACAATTCAGTGCTCGCTAGGGGTAATTGCGCCAGTGCAGAAGATGTCGAAGGTGCGATCTCCGCCGCCAGGCTGGCTTTTCCTGACTGGAGTCGACGCGCTCTGGATGAACGCCTGAACATTATCCGCAAATACCAGAATATGCTAGAGCAACGCCGCGAGCAATTGGCGGATTGCATTTCCAGTGAAACCGGGAAAGCGCGCTGGGAAAGCGCCACTGAAGTCACCACCATGATTGGGAAAGTAGACCTATCAATCAACGCCTATGCCGAGCGCACCGGCACCCGGGAACAACAAGGCGCGGCCGGCACCACCATGCTGCAACACCGTCCGCATGGCGTTGTCGCGGTCTTTGGTCCGTTTAATTTTCCGGGGCACTTGCCCAACGGCCACATCGTACCCGCTTTGATCGCTGGTAACACCGTAATTTTCAAACCCAGCGAACAAACGCCGTTAGTAGCGCAACAAATGCTGCAATGCTGGCTAGATGCCGGGATCCCTGAAGGGGTTATTAATTTGTTACACGGCGAAAAAGATACCGGGATCGCGCTGTCCAGACATACCGAACTAGACGGATTGTTTTTTACCGGAAGTTCTACCACCGGCGCCATACTGAGTGAGCAGTTTGCGAAAACACCGGGTAAAATTTTGGCTCTGGAAATGGGCGGCAACAACCCGCTGGTGGTTGCCGACGTTAACAATATTGATGCGGCGGTATACAACATTATTCAATCGGCATTTATTAGCGCCGGGCAACGCTGCACTTGCGCAAGGCGCTTGATTATTATTCGTAATGACCATTCGGATAAATTATTGGAACGCCTGATTCAAGTAAGTCGTTCGATCACTGTTGGATCGCCGCAAGACGACGTTTTTTATGGCCCGGTAATAAATAATGCAACAGCTGAAAATATGCTGGCCGCGCAACAAAGGCTGCTTGATGCTGGCGCGGTCGCTTTACTACCAATGCGTCGGCTTGATCAGGCTTTACCATACCTAACGCCGGGCATCCTTAATGTCACAACAGCAACGGACGTGCCGGACGAAGAGTATTTCGGGCCATTACTCCAAGTTCTGGAAGTAGATTCTCTGGATCAAGCAATCTCTGCTGCCAACAATACCAATTATGGTCTAGCGGCCGGAATACTCAGTGATGCGGAAAGTGACTGGCAACAGTTCTATACACATAGTCGTGCCGGTATCGTGAACTGGAATAAGCCGACCACCGGCGCCAGTGGCGCCGCCCCGTTTGGCGGCACAGGAAGTAGTGGCAACCACCGACCGAGTGCCTGGTATGCAGCTGACTATTGCGCCTACCCGGTTGCCAGCGTCACTGACCCCGAAATTACGTTGCCGGATACTTTGAGCCCGGGGATTTCACTATGACCCTGGAATTTGCAGGCCAATCTTCGTGAATGAAGCTAACTTCGACGGCTTGATTGGTCCAACCCATAATTATGCCGGATTATCTTTCGGGAACGTTGCTTCCGCCAAACATAAGTCGCTCGTTGCGGCACCGAAACGCGCTGCACTACAGGGCTTGCAAAAAATGCGCACCTTGTATGATCTCGGCGTCCCGCAGGGTATTTTGCCGCCACAAGAAAGACCTCATATTCCGACCCTAAAGCGGCTTGGCTTTAGCGGCAGTGATACGGACATTTGGGAATCCGCATGGCGACAGGCACCTGAACTTGCTGCCATGTGTTGTTCTGCCTCCTGCATGTGGGTTGCGAATGCTGCGACTGTGTCACCTGCCCCTGACTGCAATAACCGGCACACCCATATTACGGTTGCCAATCTGACCAGCATGACGCATCGTTCAATCGAAGCAGACATCACCTACAAGGTACTATCTAAAATATTTGGCGGTCAACCAAATATCAGCGTACATCGGGCGCTACCTGCCGACGCTCGCTTCGGCGATGAAGGCGCCGCAAACCATACTCGTTTGTGCAACAGCTATGATGAACCAGGGTTAGAGATTTTCACCTATGGTACTGACGCGTTTCGAAAAGAATCCGGGCCGCAACGCTTTCCGGCACGGCAAACCTTGCAAGCGAGTCAGGCAATTGCCCGCCAGCACCAACTCGGTGAGCGCGCTGTATTTGCCCAACAGAATCCTGCCGTGATTGACGCCGGTGTGTTTCACAATGATGTAATTTCCGTCGGCAATCTGGATTTACTTTTCTATCACCAACAAGCATTTAGCAATACTGATAAATTGCTTGCAGACATCAAGACCGGACTCCCGAATCTGGATCTGAAAACCATTTGTGTAACGGATGCCGAAGTAAGCGTGCCCGACGCGGTTTCCAGTTACTTGTTCAACAGCCAGCTAGTCAAAACCGCCGATGACACGGAACAACTGCTAGTCGCGCCCATAGAGTGTCAAGAAACAGATTCGGTGCGTCAGTATCTTGAACAATTAGTAAACGCGCATCGCGGCATTGGCAAAGTCAGTTTCTTTGATTTACGCGAAAGCATGCGTAACGGTGGAGGTCCGGCATGCCTGCGTTTACGTGTGGTACTAGACGAATTCCAACAACAGTCTTTAGGCGCTAACGTGATGTTTACGCCAGCGCTGCATACAACGCTTGAGGCATGGGTAAATAAACATTATCGGGACCGGCTAAAACCCGAAGATCTGGCAGACCCGGCGCTCGTCTACGAGACCCGCTCGGCTTTGGA